>CANHJG010000122.1 GCA_947461205.1 Opitutia bacterium | reverse complement strand
GCAACGCCGACCCCCTCGTTGTTCTTATTGCCGCGGCCGTGGAGGGGGAGGACGGCGAGGAAGAATTTTCCATCGGCGCCGCGCATCCAGTGCATGCGGTGCGTGGTGGGTTCGTGGGGGAGTTTGACGGCGGTCCAGCGCTGCGTGCGGTCGGCGGGGGCGTTGAGGAGAAAAATGGCACCGCTGTTCACGGTGTCGTTGGGGGCCCACTCGGCCCCGACGGCGACTTCGCATTTGCCGTCACCGTCGAGGTCACGGGCGGCAATGCAGACGTTGTCCTTGGGCGTGAGGTTTTCGGCCATCACGAATTTTTCCCACGTGGGGGCGCGGTACCAGACGATCTGTTTCTGGTCGGCGAGGAGAATGTCGGGTTGGCCGTCGCCATCGACGTCGGCGATGGCGAGGCCGTAGCCGATGGAGATTTTTCCGTCGATGGTTTGAGGGCGGATCTTGAGGACGGGGAGTTCGGCGGCGAAGGCGGAGGACGCGACGGCGAGCGAGAGGAGGGCGAGGGGGAGGGGGAGGCGGTGGGGCATGGGGTAAGAAAGCCCGGCCGGCGGCCGGGCCGACACAGGCGATCAGAATTCGAAGGAACTCGTGAGGGTCCACTTGTTGGGTTGCGGAATGCGGGCGCTGGCGACGGTGCCGTTGGGTTGGGCGGTGACGGCGATGAGGTCGTCGCCGGCGAGGAGGTCGCGGACATTGAGCTGCAGGCTCCAGCGAATCTTGTCGTCCAAGATCCGGCGGCTGTAGCGGACCCACGCGTCGAACTTGAGATCGTCGCTCCCGTAGAACGGCCGCGAGACGTCGGAGACCCATTGGCCGATTTCGTTTTTCTTCACCGGGAAACCGATCGCGACTTTGTCCTGCCACCGGGCGGCGCCGCCGACGCCGAAGCCTTTGAGTTTGCCGGTGCGGAAATCGTAATTCGTGACGGCGTTGAAGCGCCAGCGGCGGAGTTCCTGGACGGGCGAGCCGTTGGCGGCGAGGGCGTTCAGGTAGGGGATATACATGTTCGTGATCGCGAGATTGCCGAGCTGGGAGGTGCCGAAGGCGTTGAAGTAGGTGATGTCCTCGAAGCCTTCCATCGCGCGGATATTGGTGGCGAGACTGCCGTTGCCGTCTTTCCAGAGCGGGAGATTGCGTTTGATGAACTCGGTGAAGTCGGCGCCGACGTTGGATTTTTGCGCTTCCTGCATCGCGGCGTTGAAGGTGATGCGCCAGTTGCGCGTGGGGTTGAGCGTGCCCTCGAACTCCCAGCCTTCGGAGACGGTGTCGGCGATGTTGCCGACGTTGGGCGGGCGGGTGGCGCTCCATGTGCCGCCATTCGCGGCCTGCGTGAAGGCCCACGTTTCGGCGAGGAGCGGATCGACGGGGCGGAGCCACTCGGCGCGGGTGCGCTGGGTGAACCAATTGTTGCGGAAGGCAGTTTCGGCGGCGGTGAGGCCGGGGTTGAGGTTGTTGGCCTGCGCGGGATCGGTGAGGCTGGCACGGGGCGGGAGGTAGCGCGGGTCGTTCGGGGCGAAGCCAAACCACTTGTTGATGAGATGCTCGTTCACGTTGGTCTGGCGGAGGCCGTTCATGGCGCGGGTGACGTCGTTGCCGGGCCAGAAGGTGTTGTAGAACGTGGCGCCGTCGTTGGCCTGCGTGGTGCGGTAGCGGTTGACGCGGAGGGTGAGCTTTTGGTCGAAGGCGGAGACGGTGACGCCGTAGTCCTTGGTCTTGCCGGACGGCGGGCTGAAGGGGCGGCCGTAGACGTCAGCAATGGTCGAAGACGGACGGAAGTTTTGCGATTCGTTATAGGCGAGGCTGAGATCGGTGCCGCGGGGGAGCCAGCGCTTCACCGTCTGCGGGGCGTGGAGGACGCCGCTCCAGCTGATGGTGGAATCCTTGGCGTAAATCGTGGGCGTGGCCGGAAGCGTCCAGGCGGGATTGTAGGGATCGGTTTCGCCAGTGACGGAAGCGAGGCGGGCGGGACCGGCGTCGCGGAGATCGAACTCATCCTGGCGCCAGCCGACGAGGCCGACCAGTTTGTCGCTGAAGAAGTAGCTCTGCCAGACGGCGGAGATGCTCTTGGTGACGTTCTTGTTTTTCGAGGCGCCGGAGTAGAGTTTGGAGATATCGCGCTCGCTCGCGCTGATGGTGGTGACGGGGACGCGCACCATCTGATTGATGCGGGCGTCGAAGACGAGGGCGGTGCCGCTGGCCTGGGGATTGTGGACGGCGGTGATGGCGGAGATGTTGGCGCCGGCGGGCGAGCTCAGGCCGGCGATCGAGGAGCCGAGATAGTGGATGCCGGCGTAGCTCGGGTAAGTGGTGGCCGTGGGATTGTTGGCGTAGGCGTTGAGATCGAGACCGTAGGAGTAGCCGTTGATGCTGCGATTGAAGTTTTCGCTGCGCTGGTCGGTGTAGTTGCCGGTGAACACGTGGCGGCCGAGGTGGCGGAGCCAGCCCTGTTTCGGGCGAAAATCGAGCGTGCCGTAGGCGGTGGCGCGGAAGGCGTCGCGCGTGGTGTCGGCGTAGTTGTTGCCGATGGAATCGGAGGCGACGTAGGGTCGGCCGAAGTTGGGGTTGGAGGAGCCGTCGACGAGCTTGCTCTGGATGTCGACGAAGAGAGTGTAGGCGTCGAAGCCGAACATGCCGAAATTATTCCGGTTAAAGGTCTGGCGGTCGTAGGCGAATTCGAAGCCGACGAGGTCGCGGAGGAACGTCTGGCGGAAGGTGGCGTTGAGGGCGCGGAGGTCGGACTGCTCGAGCTTGTTGGGGCCGTCGAGGAGTTTGTCGTAGAAATTGAAGACCGAGGGATCGCGGATTTCCTGATACTTCCAGAGGCCGGCATAGGCCTGGCCGGCGGGGGCGAACTGCTGGTTGAGGAAAAAATTCGGGTTGTTGCCCTGGGCGAGATAGGCGCCGACGGCGAACCACTGGGTGAACGGAACGCCGCCGCGGCCGATCATGAACGGGGGCACGCCGTTGCCGCCCTGGGCGGTGCCGGCGGGATCGGTGAAGACGGCGGCGACCTGGCCGAACCAGCGGCCCGGCGCGCCGAGGTGGGCGAAAAGAAACGGATTGTTGGTCACACTCGTGGGGACGGTGGGATCGATGGCGACCTTGTTGAGCACTTTATACCAGACGGAGAGGCCGTCCTGCGGGGGCGTGGGGCGCGGCCGGTTGGATTTTTGCGCGCCACCCTCGTAGCTGACCTGGAATTGCGTGAGGCCGTCGCGCACGAGGCGGGGCTCCCATTTGGCCGCGGCGAAGATGCGGCGGTCGTTTTCGTAGGCGGGTTGCTGGCGGTATTCCTCGTGTTTGTTGAGCGCGATGATGCGGAGTGCGAGACGGTCTTTGATGAGGGGGGTGTTGACGTCGAACACCTCGCGGTGGGAGTCGAAGCGGCCGAAGCTCTGCTGGTAGGAGACGGCGGGTTTGCGGAGGTTGGCGGATTTGAGCTGGTTGTTGATGATGCCGGCGGGACTGCCGAGTCCGAAGAGAATGGCGTTGGCGCCGCGGGAAATGTCGATGCGCTCGGTGTTGTAGGAATCGAGCGGGATATTCGTGAGGAAGAAATCGCGGGTGAGATCGGCGCCGGCGAGACCGCGGACGCGGGTGGAACTGCTCGGACTCTGGAGCGTGTTCTCGGCGCTGGAGAAACCGTTGCCGGTGCCGACGCCGGAGAAATTGCCCTCGAAGCCGCCGACCTCGGTGTTCGTCGTGTAGATCAGCACGTCGCGGGCGTTGGTCGACGCGGTGTCGATGAGGAATTGCGACGTGACGACGGAGATGGCGGCGCCGACGTCGCGGAGGTCGGTGCGGAGGCGGGTGCCGGCGAGCGTGCTCGTGGCGGCATAGCCGCGGTCCTCGGACTCGGCGACGACGAAGGGGGTGAGTTTCACGGTTTCCTCGGCGGTGGCGTCGGCCGAGGCGGCGGCGGTGGCGGAGGGCTTGGGTGCGGTTTGGGCAGTGGCGACCGCGGCAAGGAACGCGAAGGTGGCGGCGGGGACGAGGCGGTAGAGGGACGTGCTACGGGCGTGCGGCGCGGCGAGAGTGACGAGAGGGTAGATCATCATGGGAGGGTGGAGCAGAGTGGCGGGGAGCGTCGAGCGGTAACCGGACGGGGGAAGCGCGCCGTGGGCGCGGCGTGGAAAATTCAACGTTGACCGAGGTCCGCGCTTGAGCCCGAAGGTGCGGCTGTGCCATCAACGATGAGCGCTTCCCCCCCCCATGAAAAAAATCTCGCGGCGTTCCTTCCTGTTCAAATCAACCGCGCTGGCGGGAGTCGGTCTCGCTGCCGGCGGCCTGCGGAGTTCGGCGTGGGCCGCTCCGGTCGGCGCCAACGAGGCGGTGCGACTGGGGATTATCGGTTGCGGCGCGAAGGCGCAGGCGCACATCAAGCAGCTCATGATGCGGACGGACGTGCGCGTGGTCGCGTTGTGCGATGTCGATCCGAAGCAGATGGCGAAGGCGCAGGCGGGGTTGAAAGCGGGGGCGGCGGTGCCGTTTACGAGCACGGATGCGCGGGCGGTGCTGGCGCGTGCCGATGTCGACGCTGTGCTCATCGTGACGCCGAATCACTGGCATGCGTTGCTCACGGTGTGGGCGTGTCAGGCCGGCAAGGACGTGTATGTGGAGAAGCCGATGAGCCACACGGTGTGGGAAGGGCGCAAGATGGTGGAGGCGGCGGCGAAATACGGACGCATCGTACAGGTGGGGACGCAGTATCGCTCGGAGGACGGGCTGGCGGCGGGAATCAAGTTTTTGCACGAAGGCGGGCTCGGGAAACTGAAGTATGTCCACGCGCCCTACTATGGGAAACGCGACGCGATTCCGCGCCGGGCGCCGTGGTATCCGGACTGGATGAATTATGAGGTGTTTTGCGGGCCGACACCGGTGCTGCCGCTGGAGCGCGACAAGCTGCACTACGACTGGCACTGGTCGTGGGCGACCGGCAACGGCGAGCTGGGCAACAACGGCGTGCACATCCTCGATGTGGCGCGGCGCATGGTGCGGGCGGACGGTCCGCCGAAGCGCGTGCTCGGGCTCGGGGGCCGGTTCGTCCACGACGATCCGGCGGAGACGCCGAATGCGCAGATCGCGGTTTATGACTACGACGCGGCGCCGGTGATTTTCGAGGCGCGGGGGCTGCCGGCGAAACCCGGCGTGAGCTACATGGACCAAGCGGGCGGGCTGCGGGTGGGCGTGGTGGCGCATTGCGAGGGTGGCACGCTGGCGGGACTGATTGGCTGCACGGCGAACGATCCGAGCGGCAAGGTGATCAAGAAATTCCCCGGCGAAGGCGGCGTGGTGGCGCACATGACGAATTTCCTCGACGCGGTGCGGAGCCGGCGGACGCAGGATCTGGCGGCGTCGGCTGAGATCGGGCATGCCTCGGCGGCGATGTGCCATTTTGGGAACATTTCGCTGCGGGTCGGAGGGGCGGCGACGCCGGCCGAGATCGGGAGCGCGTTGGGCGCGATGCCGGCGGCGGCGGAGATCGCGAAGTCGCTGGGTGAGCATCTCGGGGTGCACGGGGTCGATCTGGCGAAGCGGCCGCTGACGCTCGGGCCGTGGCTGGACATCGAGGCCAGCGGCGATGGGATTGCGCGGGTCGCGTCGGGCGGGGCGGGCACGCTGGAGCGGGCGCGCTATTTCGTGCACGAGACGCAGCGTCCGCCGTATGTAATTCCGGAGACGGTGTAAGGCGCGCCATGAGAACCAGGCGGGCTGGATTTTGCGGAGTGGGGTTGGTGGTGATGCTGGCGGTTGCCGTGCGCGCGGCGGAGCCGACGGTAGCGGTGGGCGTGGCGCGGATTGATATTACGCCGGAGTTGCCGATCCGGCTGTCCGGTTATCAATCGCGCCCGGCGGAGGCGACGCGGGTGGAGGCGCCGATGACGGCGCGCGCGTTGGCGATCGGGTCGGATGCGGACGGACCGGTGGTGATCGTGACGGCGGAAGTGATCGCGGTGAGCGAGGCGATCAGCGAGGCGGTGGCCGTGGCGGTGCGGGCGAACTATCCGGCCGTGACGCGGGAGCGGATCGCGGTGTGCGCGACGCATCAACACACGGGGCCGGCGATTGCGGGCACGATTCCCTTTATGTTCTCGCGGGATTTGCCCGCGGAGGAGATGGCGCGGATCGAGCGTTACACGGCGAGGTTGCAGGAGAAACTGATTGCGGTGGCGCTGGCGGCGTTGGCGGACCGACGGCCGGCGCGGCTCGCGTGGGGGCAGGGCAAGGCGGAGTTTGCGGTGAACCGTCGGCTGATCGTGGACGGCAAACACGCCGGCTATAAGGCGACGCCCGGCGGGCCGGTGGATCATGCGTTACCCGTGCTGCGGGCGGTGGATGCAGGCGGCGGTGTGCGCGCGGTGCTGGTGAATTACGCGTGCCATTGCACGACGTTGAAAGGTGGCGACAACTACGTGCATCCCGACTGGGCGGGCGAGGCGGCGAAACGCATCGAGGGCAGCCATGCGGGCGCGGTGGCGCTGGTGGCGATCGGCTGTGGGGCGGATTCCGATCCGCAACCGCGCGGGTTGCTGGCGGTCGCGACGAACGGCGGGACGGTGGCCGAGGAAGTGGCGCGGGTGATGGCGGGGGAGATGCGCGCGGTGGGCCGGGTGACGCACGCGGCGTTTCGGCGGATCGAACTGCCGTTGGGCCGCGTGGTGGCGCGGGAAGAGCTCGAGGCCCGGCTCAAGGGCAAGCCTCAGGCCGTCTACGCGGCGACGCAGTTTTTGCGGGGACTGGATGCCGGGAAACCGTGGGCGACGGTCGTGCCGTATCCGGTGCAGGCCTGGGCGTTCGGCGGCGAGTTTGCGATGGTGTTTCTCGGCGGCGAAGTGGTGGCGGAGTATGCGCTCCGTTTGAAACGCGAGCTCGGCGTGTCGCGCCTGTGGGTGAACGCCTACGCGAACCACGTGCCCTGCTACATTCCGTCGCGGCAAGTGCTCAAGGAAGGTGGTTACGAGGCGGACAGCGCGATGGACTATTACGGCTGGCCGACGCGGCTTGCCGAGGACACGGAGGATCGCATTGTGCGCGCGGTGTATGAGGTGTTGCCGGCGAATTTCGGGAAAGGAACACCGCAATGAGACGGTGGTGGCGAGCGAGTGCGGTCATCGCCGCGAGTGTGGGCGCGGTCGCGACGGCGCTTGCTTACAAAGAAGTGGCGCCGCCGGAGAAGCTGGTGCTGCCGGAGGCGCGGAGTCCGGCGGCCTCGTTGGCGGCGATCCGGGTGTCGGCCGGGTTTGAAGTGGAATTGGTCGCGGCCGAGCCGATGGTGCGGGATCCGATCAATTTGGCGTGGGGCGCGGACGGGCGGATGTGGGTGGTGGAGATGGCGGACTATCCGAGCGGCCTCGATGGGAAGGGTCAACCCGGCGGGCGCATCCGGGTGCTCGAGTCGACGCGGGCTGACGGGCATTACGACCGGGCGACGCTGTTTGCCGACGGACTGAAGTCGCCGACGTCGGTGCTGCCGTGGCGCGACGGGGTGCTCGTGACGGCGGTGCCGAATGTGTTGTTTTTGCAGGACACCGATGGCGACGGGCGGGCGGATCTGACGACGGTGCTGTTTCGCGGACTGGCGACGGGCAACGAGCAGCACCTCACCAACAGTCTCGAGTGGTCGCTCGACGGTTGGGTGCATTTGGCGAACGGCGAGAGTGGCGGGAAGATCACGTCGGTGAAAACCGGGCGCACGGTGGATGTGGGCCGGCGGGATTTTCGGATCGCGCCGGATGCGGGCGAGGTCGAGCTGCTGGTGGGGAATTCGCAGTATGGGCGGAGCCGGGACGACTGGGGAAACTGGTTTGGATGCAACAACTCGAACCCGCTGTGGCACTACGCGCTCGAGGAACGTTACCTGCGGAGGAATCCGCATCTGGTGCCGCCGAATGCGATCGTGACGGTGGGGGCGAGTGCGGGAGCGGCGCGGGTGTTTCCGGCGAGCGAGACCTTTGCGCGGTTCAACGATCCGCACGGGATGAACCACTTTACGTCGGCGTGCAGTCCGGCGATCTACCGCGATGAGCTGCTCGGAGCGGACGTGGCGGGGAATATTTTTGTCTGTGAGCCGGTGCACAATCTGGTGCATCGCGAACAGGTGCGCGCGGTGGGAGCGTCGTTTGTGGGCGAGCGCGCAGCTGGGGAAAAGGAGTCGGAGTTTCTGGCGTCGGCGGATCTGTGGTCGCGGTTTACGGCGGCGCGGGCGGGTCCGGACGGGGCGGTGTATATCGCGGACATGTATCGGCTGGTGATCGAGCATCCGCAGTGGATTCCGGCGGAGTGGCAGAAGCGGCTGGGGGATCTGCGGGCAGGCGAGGACAAGGGGCGGATCTATCGCGTGCGGGCGAAGGGGGTGCCGTTGCGTGCGGTGCCGCGGTTGGACCGCGCGGATGAGGCGGGGTTGGTCGCGGCGCTGGAGAGTCCGAGCGGCGGGGTGCGGGATTTGGCCCAGCAGCAACTCGGGTGGCGGCAGGCACGCGGCGCTGCACCGGGGTTGGAGCGCCTCGCGATCGAGTCGGAGCGCGCGGCGACGCGGGTGCAGGCGCTGTGGGCGCTGCACGGGATCGGTGAATTGAAACCGGGGGTCGTCGTCCGCGCGATGGGGGATGGGCATCCGGGGGTGCGGCGGCAGGCGGTGCGGTTGAGCGAAGCGTGGGCGACGAGTGCGCCGGAAGTGTTGGCGGCGGTGGTGGCGGGCGTGGACGACCCGGATGCGGGCGTGCGACTGCAGACGGGTTACACCTTGGGCGAGTGGAAGGACCCGGCGGCCGGCGAGGCGTTGGCGCGTCTGGTGCGGAGCGAGACGGACCGGTTGGTGAAGGCGGCGGCGTTGAGTTCGGCGTTGCCCCATGCGGAGACGGTGATGACGGCGCTGCAGCGCGACGGGGGGGCGGAAAATTCGCTGCTCGTCGAGGTGGCGACCGTGACGGAGAATGCGAAGGCGTTGGCCAGTTTATTGACGGCGCTGGCGGGCCGGCGTGACGCGGCAAATTGGCCCGCGGCGTTTCGGTCGCTGGCCCAGCTCCTCGACTGGTTGCAGCGAAACAATAAAACCCTCGCGCACCTGCAGCGCACGGCGGACGAGCCGATGAAGCGGGCGCTGGCGGGGACGGACGAAGTGTTTGGGGCGGCGCGCCGGATCGCGCAGGACGCGAGCGCCGCCGCGGCGGATCGCGTGGCGGCGGTGGGGATATTGGGGCGCAACCGCACGGGGCAAAATGAGGATTTCGAATTACTGGCGGGCTTGCTGGCGCCGCAGGTGCCGGTCGAGGTGCAGGTGGCGGCGGTCGGGACGCTGGGGCGCATGAACCGCCCGACCGTGCCGGAGCGGGTGTTGGCCGGCTGGCACAGCTATGGGGCGGCGGTGCGTTCGGCGGTGATTGAGCTCGTGACGAGTCGCGTGGCGTGGTCGCTGACGTTGCTCGACCGCGTCGAGGCCGATCCGACGATGCTGGCGCAGATCGATTTGGCGCAGAAGCAGCGGATGACGCACCATATCGACGCGAAGCTGGCGGACCGGGCGACGCGGGTGTTTCAGGCGGGCAACGATCCGAACCGGCAGGCGGCGATCGACCGGATGCTCGCGGCGGTGGAGGGGCGGCGGGGCGACGCGGGCAACGGGGCGGCAGTCTTTGCGCAGAATTGTCGCGCGTGCCATGCGTTCGGCAGGACGGGCGGCGGAGCGATCGGTCCCGATCTGGCGGTGGTGAAAGACCGGACCGCGCCGTATCTGGTGGCGCACATTCTCGATCCGAACCGGGCCGTCGAAGATCGCTACATGATGTATGCGGCGACGCTGCTGGATGGGCGGTCGCTGGCGGGGATGCTGGCGGCGGAGGCGGGCAACAGCCTCACGCTGCGCGGGCTGGATGGCGCGGAGCACGTGATCTTGCGGAACGAACTGCGGTTGCTGGTCAGCTCCGGCCGGTCGTTGATGCCGGAGGGGCTGGAGGCGGTGATCAGGCCGGAGGCGATGACGGACTTGATCGCGTTTCTAGCGGGTGAGGCGGGCGCGGCGGCAAAGTAGCCCGGGTCGTGGATTTGACTTTGCACGCGTAGTCCAGGGTCGCGTAACTTTCGCGGGCCCCATGAAAATATCCCCTCGAATTGTGATGGTGTTTGCGTGGCTGATCGCGGCGGTGACCGTGGCGGCGGAGGCGCGGAGGCCCAACGTGCTGCTGATCGTATCCGACGATCAAGGCTACGCGGATGCGGGCTTTCAGGGGTCGAAGGAAATTCCGACGCCGCAGCTCGACCGGCTCGCGAAGTCGGGGGTGCGGTTTACGAGCGGGTATGTGACCCATCCGTTTTGCAGTCCGACGCGGGCGGGGCTGATGACGGGGCGCTATCAGCAGCGGTTCGGTCATGAGCGGAATCCGTTTTACGACCCGAGCGATCACACGGAGGGCTTGCCGCTCGCGGAGACGTTGCTGCCGGCGCACCTCGTGCGGGCGGGCTACACGACCGGCTGGATCGGGAAGTGGCACCTGGGGGCGGCGCCGGAATTTGCGCCGGGCAAGCGGGGCTTTCAGGAAACGTTCGGGTTCATCGGCGGCGGCCACAAGTTTCGCGACTGGAAAACAAACGCGGCGGTCGAATACACCGTGCCGGTCGAGCGCAACGGCGTGGCGGTGGAACCGCCGGAGCATCTGACTACGGCGCTCGGGCAAGAGGCGGCGGCGTTTGTGCGGCGGCATACGGGTGAGCCGTGGTTTCTCTATCTGGCGTTCAACGCGCCGCACTCGCCGAACGAACCGACGCCGGAGCGGCTCGCGCGGTTTGCGGCCATCGCCGATCCGAAACGGCGCGCTTACGCCGCCCAAATGAGTCTGATGGATGACGCGATTGGCGATGCGCTGGGTGCGTTGCGCGAGTCGGGGCAGGCGGAGCGGACGCTGGTGTTTTTCTTCAGTGACAACGGGGGGCCGTTGGGTCCGAACGGTTCGGTGAATACACCGCTGCGCGCGGCTAAGGGCACCGTCTACGAGGGCGGAGTGCGGGTGCCGTTTCTGATCTCGTGGCCGGGGAGAATTGCGGCGGGGGGCACGGATGACCGACCGGTGAGCTCGGTGGATGTGTTTGCCACGGCACTCGCTGCGGCGGGCGCGCCGATGCCGACGGACAAAAGCTACGACAGCGTGAATCTGCTCCCGTATCTCACGGGCGAGAAGGCTGGTGCGCCGCACGAGCGGCTGTTCTGGCGCAGCGGGCAACTGCGAGCCGTGCGCGAGGGCCGGTGGAAACTCGTGCATCTCCCGAAGCAGGCGCCGGAGCTCTATGATCTTTCCGCCGACCTCGCGGAGACGACCGATCTCGCGGCGAAGCACCCCGCCGACGCGGCGCGCCTCGGAGCGGCGCTTGAGGCGTGGGACCGCGAACTGATCGAGCCGGTTTTTGCCGGCCTGGGGGCGGAGCGGCCGGGGCAGCCGAACCGGAAGACCAAGAAGCCGAAGCAGTGAACTCTCCCCAGTCGCATTCACGAATAGCGGCAAGCCGTCCTTTGGGCGGAGCCTCCTGGCAGGCGATGGGGAGCGCGACCGCCCCCCGGTCGGCGTACCCAGTGCGACCGGGTGCGGTTGCGCTCCCGGAAAATCGCCCGCAAGCGGGCTCCTACCTCCCAGCCGCCCAAGCCCATTGAAGTCAGCCTGAAACTATTTACCCATGAACAAAGCATCTCTCCGTCTCCTGACCGTGCTCCTTGGATTCGTCGGCGTCGCCTCCGCGACGGCGGCCACGCCAAGTGCGACGAAGCCGAATATTATTTTTATCATGGCCGACGACCTCGGCTACACGGACGTGGCGGCTTATGGCAGCAAGTATTACGAGACGCCGAACATCGACCGGCTGGCGGCGCAGGGGATGAAGTTTACGAACTATCATCATTGCCAGAACTGCACGCCGACGCGGGCGGCGCTGATGAGCGGGCAATATGGAGCGAGGACGGGCGTCTACACGGTGGGCGGGGTGGAGCGGTTCGACTGGAGCAAGCGGCCGTTGCGGCCGGTGGACAATCTCGCGGAACTGCCGCTAGACCGGGTGATTTTGCCGCAGGCGCTGAAGGCGGCGGGCTATGCGACGGGGATGTTTGGCAAGTGGCATATTGGGCAGCAGGGGCCGCATGCGCCGGGCCAGCGCGGGTTCGACGAGGCGATCGTGAGCATGGGGGTGCATTTCGATTTCGCGACCAACCCGAAGACGGAGTATCCGAAGGGCCAGTATCTGGCGGACTTTCTCACGGATCGTGCGGTGGATTTTATTTCGCGGAAAAAGGACGGTCCTTTTTTCCTCTATCTGCCGCATTTTGGCGTCCACTCGCCGCACCAGGCGAAGCCGGAGTGGATCGCGAAATTTAAAAACAAGCCGGGCGTCGGCGGGCACAACAATCCGACGTATGCGGCGATGATCGCGAGTGTGGATGAGAGCGTCGGCCGGGTGATGGCGAAGCTGGAGGAGCTGAAGTTGGCGGACAATACGGTGCTGATTTTCGCGAGCGACAACGGCGGGGTCGGCGGCTACGCCCGCGAAGGGCTGACCAAGGGAGGGGCGGGTGACGTGACGGACAATGCGCCCCTGCGGAATGGCAAAGGCAGTCTGTATGAAGGCGGGACGCGGGTGCCGTTGATTGTGCGGTGGCCGGGGAAGGTGAACGCGGGTGCGGTGTGCGACGTGCCGGCGATCCACGTGGATGTTTACCCGACGTTCGTGGCGCTGGCGGGGGGCGCGATGCCGGCCGGGCAGGTGTTCGATGGGGAGAGCCTGGTGCCGCTGCTGCGGGCGAGCCGCGCGACACTGGCGCGGGAAGCGATCTATCAGCATTTTCCCGGCTACCTGGGCATCGGGGCGGACCAGTGGCGCACGACACCGGTGAGCCTCGTGCAGGCGGGTGACTGGAAGCTGATGGAGTATCTCGAAGACGGGCGGCTGGAGCTTTACAATTTGCGCGAAGACATCGGCGAATCGAAGAACCTGGCGGCGACGATGCCGGACAAGGCGAAGGAACTGCAGACGAAGCTGGTGGCGTGGCGCGCGGCGGTGAAGGCGCCGATGCCAGCGAAGAACGAGGTCGCGGCGGGCGGAGAATCGCCGAAGAAAAAAGGTAAGGGGAAAAAGAAAAACGCGAAGGAGATCGAATAGATGCGAAGCGCGCGAATGCTCGGAGGGTGGTTCGTCGGTCTGGTGCTCGCCGTGGTGGGGGCGGCCGCGCCGGCGGCGAGTGCGGAGGGGTTCGCCACATCGGCGCAGGCCTCGGTGTTGGTGTGCGGCGGGTCGATGATGGCCGGAGCTCATTTTGCGGACTCGGTCTTGCCGGTGATGCGGGAGCATTATGCGGGGTGTCGGCGCGTGGCGCTGGTGCTGCATGCGTCGCACCCGACGGACCGCGACGCGATGGAGGCGCGGCTGCGGACCGCGTTTGTCCATTTGCTCGGGGACGGGGTGACGGTGGAGTCCCTCCACCGGCGGGATGTGGCGGGGGCGCTGGGGCTGTTGCGGGCCGCAGACGGGATTTTTGTGGGCGGGGGCGAGACGTTTGTGCTGTTGGGCGAGCTACAACGCACGGGGCAGTTGGAACTGATCCGGGCGCGGGTGCTGGCGGGCGTGCCGTATGGCGGATCGAGCGCGGGGGCGAACGTCGCTGGTTTGCTGATCGGTGCGACGAACGATTTTCCGACGGCGGAGGTCGTGAGCCGCGCGGCGCTCGGGGTTTTTCCGGCGGTGATCAATCCGCATTTTCCGCTGCCGGAGACGAAGGCGGATTTCGATGCGCGGGTCGGAAAGGTGAAGACGTATTTAAAATTTAATCCGACGGAAACCGTCGTGGCTCTGGGCAACGCGTCGATCGCGCGGCTGCACGGCGGGGAGGTGACGCTGGCGGTGGGGCGAGGTTGGATCTATCGTGCGGCGGGCGGGCGCGAATTGAGGGTGGGCGAGGGCGTGCGGGAGCTCGCGCGGTAGGTCGGGAGGGGGAGGGCGTGGCGGTCCGCCGTGGTCGGTGCGGGGCAGTGCGGGCGGAAGGTGCCGCGCTATTTTTCGAAACCGTGCCGTACGTGCCAGTGGCGGGTTTCGCCGGGGGGAATTGTGAGGCCGAGGTAGGGTTCGACGGAGAG
>CANHJG010000121.1 GCA_947461205.1 Opitutia bacterium | reverse complement strand
CGGACCATTGGTCGCAAATCCTCAACCTCCGGCTGCACTGGATCGATCTCGGCCGCGCCGCCCTCGGCGGCTGGCTGCTCGTCGAGTCGCTCGCTCTCAGCCCGGGCGCCGCCGGTTTCATGCGCTACAGCGTACCCGTCACCTTGGGCGCTGTCATGATCGTAGCCGTCACCCTCCAGACCCTCATCTGCAAGCAGCCGGATTCGGCCAACGCTCCGTTCATGTTTGTCACCGGCCTGCTCATCGGCGTCTACCCGCCCACCATCGTCGCTTTCGCCATCGCGGTGGCGCTGACTGCGGCCACCGGTTCGCGCGTCCCCGCCGCCTATTTCCCCGTTCTTGCCCTGACCCTCGTGGGCAGTGGGTTCCTCTTCGACGGGAAAAAAACCCTGATCAAGCTCGCCCTTGGCTTTTGCGCCGTGATCGTACCGTGGCTCTTCTCGATCATGTTCTCCCGCGATCTCGTCCTGACCTATCGGGCCAAACGCCGGGACCCCCATGGGGAAGCCCCCCTGCCCCCGCATCGCTAAACGAGTCCCACGCACGCGCGCCACGCCGCGATCTCCCCTTGCCTCGCCGGATCCCCGGCGAGGTTTTTTATTTCCAGCGGGTCCGCCGCCAGATCGAAAAACAACCACGGCGTCCCGTCGGCGTTGAGCACCAGCTTGCGCTCCCGCGTCCGCACTCCCCGCCACGCCCGGTCGCACTGGTGCGGCCACGCCACCACCGACGGCATCGAGATCTCCGCCGCGGGCCGGGCCGTGTTCATCGGCGCACCATCCGACCACGCCTTCGTCATCCCCGCCAAATCGACGAGCGACACCGCCCTGTCATCCCTCGTCGCCGCCACTCCCGGCCTGCGCACCAACAGCGGCACCCGCACCGATTCCTCGTGCGGCCAGCCTTTGCGAAACAAGCCGTGCGCCCCGTGCATGTCGCCATGGACACTCGTGAACACCACGATCCAGTCCTTGGCCGCGACCGCCCCCAGCTGGCCGATCGCCCGGTCCGTCGCCTCAATGTGTGCATAATAACCGGCGAGTTCCCGTCGCGCCTTTGCCTCCGCTTCCCCCCCGCGCGGCACATTCGCCACCAGCTCAACCGCACCCGGCGCACGCGGCACCACGCCGGCCGCCGGCGCATCATAGGGCGGATGCGGCGCCTCCAAACTCACGACCGCAAACGTCGGCCCGGATTCTCCGCGCCGCCTCATCCAGCCCCGGAACCGCTCCGCCACCACGTCGCTCTGGTACCCGCGTACCGGCGTCGGTCGCGCCAAATCCGCGGCCGTCCCGTGCAACCACGGATCATTCAACAAAAATCCGCCCTCAAACCCTTCCCACCAGTCAAAGCCCCCGCGCTCCCCCTCCGGCACAATCACCTGCGCCGCCGCCTCACCCACCACCGGCACCCGCGGGTCGCGCCGCCCCACCCCCCATTTCCCAAAAAACGCCGTCGCATACCCGCGCTCCCCCATCTCGTGCGCGATCGTCCGCGCCCCCGCCGGCAACGCATCGAAATAATCGCTCACCCCATTTCCCGGCGACGCCACACCCGTCAGCAACGCCGCCCGCGCCATCGGCCCGAACGGATGCGGCGTCACCGCCTGCGCATAATTCACGCTCTCCGCCGCCAGCGCATCGAGGTGCGGCGTCCGCGCATTCGGATCCCCCGCGTAGCCGCACGCCTGCGCCCGCCACTGCGTCGTGACGATCCACAGGATATTCGGGCATGTTTTCATCAGTCGGAAAAAATTGACGGCGACCCTCCCACCGTGCGCGCCCAATTACAATTTGCCAGACCCGGTTTGCCAGCTTGGATCACCCCGAACGCCCGCGCCTCCGCGCTCGCACCGTCACCCTCGGTTCCTTCCGCCCCCATGAAACTCCGCCCCGCCCTCCTCGCCCTCAGCTCCGCGTCGCTGGCCGCCTCGCTCGGCGTCGCCGCCCCGTCTACCGGCTCGCCGTTCTACGGCGACGCCCCCGACGCCCACCACCCATGGGCCATCCACGACCAAAACCGCCCGCAACCCCCGCGGGTCGAGCCCGGCACCTTCAGCACCGCCGCCCAGCCCGGCCAGCCGCCCTCCGACGCCATCGTCCTCTTCGACGGCACCGCCGCCTCCCTCGCCCAATGGGAGTCCGACCCCAAGCCCGGCGAAGCCGCCACGCCCACCAAATGGGTCGTCCGCGACGGGGCCCTCGAGTGCGTTCCGAAATCCGGATACATCCGCACCAAGGAGCAGTTCGGCGACTGCCAGCTCCACATCGAATGGGCCGCGCCGAAAGCCGTCCAGGGCGCCAGCCAGGGCCGCGGCAACAGCGGCATCTTCCTCATGGGCCGCGCCGAAGTGCAGGTCCTCGACAACTACAACAACCCCACCTACGCCGACGGCTTTGCCGGCTCCGTCTATGGCATCAACCCGCCCATGGCCAACGCCCTCCGCGCCCCCGGCGAGTTCCAAGTCTACGACATCGTCTTCCGCCGCCCCATTCTCAAAGACGGCAAAGTCATCGACCCCGGCCACCTGACCGTCTTCTGCAACGGCGTCCTCCTCCAGGACGCCACACCCCTCGAAGGCCCCGGCGGACACATGAAGCGCTCGCTCCCCGTCGCCTTCCCCGAAAAAGGCCCGCTTAAGCTCCAGGACCACGGCAATCCCGTTCGCTTCCGCAACATCTGGTATCGCCCGCTCCCCCCTCGCTCCATCGAGGGCGGCACCGACGGCGTCCTCACCGCCGAAGCCACCGCCGCCAAGCGCCAGGCCATCGCCGCCACCCTCCGCGCCGACGCCGAGAAACTCGCCGGCACCGCCCAGCTGCTTCGCCTCGCCGAATCCCTCGTCTACGAAGACGAAGCCGCCACGCACGCCCAAGTCGAAGCCCGCGCCACGACCTACGCCGCGTCGATCAAAGCCCTCCCCTCCGCCGATCGCACCGCCAAGAAGGGCGAGGTTCAATCCGTCATCCGCGCCCTCCAGTATCTCGGCAAGAGCGCGATCGTCCCCGCGACCTTCGCCCCCCGCGCCACCCTCGAAGCCATCGTAAAAGCCGAGGGCTGGGACCAGGTAAAAAAATAAGCCGCCCCGCCAACCTCCTCTCCCCCGCGGCATGCGACCCAGCGTCCATGCCGCTTTTTTCCGCGCACGCGCCAATCGCAATTCCCAAATCGCCGTGTCCTTTACGGTCCGCCCAGCAACCGCCCCCGCCGATCTCGCCACGCCCTCCTGACCCATGCGGACCCACCTCGTCCGCCCCCAGGCGCCCGGCCGCTATCCCGGCATCGTGCTCTGCTCGGAAATCTTCTCGGTCACCGCGCCCATTTGGCGCGCCGCCGCCCTGCTCGCCGGCCCCGGCTTCATCGTCGCCGCACCCGCAATCGACCACGAGTTCGAACCCGCCGCCACCGTCCTCCCCTCCGACCAGCCAGGCGCCGACCGCGGCAACCTCCTCCAAACCACGCCCCCCCTCGCCGCCTGCGACGCCGACGCCCGCGCCGTCCTCGATTTTCTGCACAACGACGGGTACTGCACCGGCCGACTCGGCGTCCTGGCCTCTGCCTCGGCGGCCATCTCGCCTTCCGCGCCGCGATCAACCCCGCCGTCCTCGCGGCGACCGGTCACTCCGCGACCGATCGCCACCCGCGCGGGCTCGGCGCCGGCCTGGCCGACGACCGTCTCGAACGGATCTCCGAAATCACCCGCGAACTCCTCCTGATCTGGGGCCGCCATGACCCCTCGAGGGCCGCCTCCGTATCCAAGCCGCTCTGACTGCCGTCGCCCCCCCCCTTCACGTGGCCCGAATTGAACGGCGCCCATGCCTTCCTTTGCGACGAAGGCCACCGCTCCGCACCGAACTCGCCCTCCAAAGCTACCCTCTCGCCCTCGCCCTCTTCCGCCGCAAACTCGGCGAAGGCGACCGACTCACCGTGGCCCCGCCCGTTCCGACCGGGAAGAAACCCTGAACGCGGCCCCGGCCTATCCGTTCGCCCCACCGGCGCCGTCCGAGTCTCTGGCCGTGGGCATTCCGGGAGTTCCGGCCACGCACGCGGTGCCCGCGGGCCCGGCCGAATCCAGTTTCCCACGCGCCGGTAATCGGCTCCACTCCACGCCGTGAGTCGCGCAAAATCCTCCTCCTTCCGTCCGCCCTACCGCCCGACCATCGCGTGGGCTGCGGGCGTGATCGCACTCCTCATCCTCGCGGCCTACGGGAATAGCTTTTCCGGCGCCCTGGTCTACGACGACCGTGCATCGATCACGGAAAACGAATCCATCCGCCATCTCTGGCCCCTCGGCCCCGTGCTCTCGCCCCCCGCCGAAGCCGGCACCGGGGGCCGTCCCTTCGCCAACCTGACCTTCGCGCTCAGCTACGCCCTCAGCGGCCTCCAACCGTGGGGCCATCACCTCCTCAACATCCTCACCCACACCCTCGCTGCCCTCACCCTCTTCGGCGTCGTCCGCCGCACCCTCCTCCAGCCCGCCCTGCGCACCCGCTTCGGCCCCGACGCCCTGCCGCTCGCCGCCGCCGTCGCCGCACTCTGGGCCGTGCATCCGCTCGGCACCCAGGTCGTCACCTACCTTTCCCAACGCACCGAGTCGCTCATGGCGCTCTGCTATCTGCTCACCCTCTACGGCTTCATCCGCGGCACCGCCGCGCGCCCGCACCTCTGGCATCCCCTCGCCGTCGCCGCCTGCCTCCTCGGCGTCCTGAGCAAAGAGGTCATCGCCACCGCCCCCCTTCTCGTCCTCCTCTACGACCGCACCTTCGTCGCCGGATCCTTCGCCGGCGCGCTCCGCGCGCGGTGGAAACTCTACGCCGCCCTCGCCGCCACCTGGCTGCCCCTCGCCTTCCTCCTCATCGGCGTCGGCGACCGCGGCGTCGGCTATGGTCTCGGCATCCCTTGGTTCGACTACGCACTCACCGAATGCCAGGCCGTTTTGCTCTATCTGAAACTCGGCCTCTGGCCGTTTCCGCTCATCTTCGACCGCGGCGTCGACCTCGTGGCAACCACCGCCGCGGCCGCTCCGTTCGCGCTCACCCTCGCCGCGCTCCTCGGCGCCACGCTGTGGGCGCTGCGCCGCCGTCCCTCCCTCGGGTTCGCCGGCGCCTGGTTCTTTCTGATCCTCGCCCCCACCTCCAGCGTCGTGCCCGTCATCCAGCAGCCCGTCGCCGAAAATCGCCCCTACCTCCCGCTCGCCGCCCTCGTTTCCCTCGGCGTGCTCGCGCTGCACGCCCGCACCGGCCGGCGCGCCACCCTCCTCGTCTGCACCGCCGTGACGGCGGTCTGCGTCGTCGCCACCGCGCGCCGCAACCGCGATTTTGCGAGCGAAATTTCCCTCTGGTCCGACACCGTCGAAAAAATGCCGCGCAACGCCCGCGCCCACTACAACCTCGGGGTTCCCCTCGACCTCGCCGGCCGCCGCCCCGAGGCCATCGCCCGCTACGAAGCCGCGATCGCGATCGATCCCGCCTACGCCTCCGCCTACGCGAACCTGGGCAACGCCCTCACCGAACAGGGTCGCCCCGCCGACGCGATTCCCTCTCTCGCGAGCGCCGTCCGCCTCCAGCCCACCCACGCCAACGCCCATTATAATTACGGCAACGCCCTGCTCCACACCGGCCGCCCCGGCGACGCCGTCGGCCGCTATCAGGCGAGTCTGCGCCTCGATCCGCTCCAGCCAAAAGCCCGCAATAACCTCGGCATCGCCCTGCTCCAAACCAACCGCGCCCTTGAGGCCGTCACCGAGTTCGAACGCGCCGTCGCGCTGAAACCGGATTTCGCCGATCCCCTCAACAACCTCGCCGTGGCCCTTGCCCAACTCGGCCGCCTGCCGGAGGCCATCGCCGCGTGCGAAGCCGCGCTGCAGATCAATCCCGGCTACACCGGCGCCCGCGAAAACCTCAACCGGCTGCGGGCCACGCAACACGAAGCCGCGACCAAACCCTGAGCGTTCCGCTCCGCCCGCGCACCCCTTCCCCTTCGCGGCGTCTGCCGCAGCCGTGCCGCCGGCCCGAGCCTCGCCGGTCCCGTTTTCCCACCGAGCCACCGGGTCGCGCCCAAAAGCTCCAGGCAGCGGCGTGCCTGCGACGGCTTCACGGGCGCCCATCGGAGTTAAGTATTGGTTTGCGGGCGCGCGATGCCAACCCACGCTCGGACCCACACCGACCGATGTCCCTGCGAATTGTCCACTACAACGACCCCATCCTCCGCAAAAAAGGCGCGCGTATCACCGCCTTCGACGCCGACGTCGCCCAGCTTGTCGTCGCTATGCTCGCCACCATGCGCGCCGCGGCCGGCATCGGCCTCGCCGCCCAACAGATCGGCCGCGCCCTGCAGCTCTGCGTAATCGACCTCCGCGAGGTCGAGCCCGATTTCAAGTGGGAACTCGACGGCGCCCGGCCGCCGCTCGACCTCATCATGCCCATGGCCCTCGCCAACCCCGAGATCACCGTGACGCGCGGCACCGACGACTATCTTTACGAGGAGGGTTGCCTCTCCTTCCCCACCATCCGCGGCGATATCGGGCGCCCCGACGCCATCACCGTGAAATTCCAGGACGAGCGCGGCGTGCCCCACGTGCTCAGCTGCGACGGCCTGTTTTCCCGCTGTATCCAGCACGAGACCGATCATTTGAACGGCGTGCTGTTCATCGATCGGATGAAAAAACCAGTGCGCGCCTCGGTCGACGAGGCGGTGAAAACGCTCGCCAAAGCCACGCGCGAAGCCGCCAAACCCCACCTTTCCCCATGAGCCAAAAATCCGACGGCATGAATTACGCCCCGCAGGGCAAACCCAGCCCCGTGGTCAAACCCGGCGAATTTGTTTTCGCCGCCGCGCACCTCGACCACGGCCACATCTACGGGCAGTGCAACGGCCTCCTCGAGGCCGGCGCCGAACTGAAGTGGGTCTACGATCCCGACCCGAAAAAAGTCGAGGCCTTCCTCGCCAAATACCCCCACACCAAAGTCGCCCGCGCCCTCGACGAAATCCTCGCCGACGACTCCGTCCGCCTCGTCAGCGCCGCCGCCGTCCCCTGCGACCGCGGCCCCCTCGGCGGCCGCGTCATGGCGGCCGGGAAAGACTACTTCACCGACAAGACGCCGTTCACCTCCCTCGCCCAGCTCGACCAAGCCAAGGCCGTCGTCGCCCGCACCGGCCGCAAATACATGGTCTATTTTTCCGAGCGCCTCCACGTGGAGTCCGCCATGTATGCCACCGACCTCGTCGCCGCCGGCGCCATCGGCAAGGTCATCCAGGTCATCGGCCTCGGACCGCACCGCCTCGGCAAAGCCAACCGCCCCGCCTGGTTCTTCGAACGCGCCCAATACGGCGGCATCCTCACCGACATCGGCAGCCACCAGTTCGAACAGTTCCTCACCTACGCCGGCGCCACCGACGCCACCGTCACCCAGGCCGCCGTCGGCAATTTCGCCAACCCCGACAAACCCGAGTTCGAGGACTTCGGCGAAGCCTCGCTCCTCGGCGACAACGGCACGTCTAACTACATCCGCGTCGACTGGTTCACCCCCGCCGGCCTCGGCACCTGGGGCGACGGCCGCACCGTGATTCTCGGCACCAAGGGCTACATCGAACTCCGCAAATACGTCGACGTCGCCCGCGACAAAACCGGCGACAACGTCTACCTCGTCGACGACGCCGGCGAGCGCCACCTCAACGTCACCGGCCAGGTCGGCTTCCGCTTCTTCGGCCAGCTGATCCTCGATTGTCTCAACCGCACCGAGACCGCGATGACCCAGGCCCACGCCTTCAAGGCTGCCGAACTCTGCCTCCGCGCCCAGCTCGCGGCGCGCAAGATCGCCTAGCGCCCATGCCCTCCATCGCCACCCGCACCGGAGACGACGGCACCACCAGCCTGCTCTACGGCCAGCGCGTGCCCAAGGACCACGCGCAAATCGAAGCCGTCGGCGCCTTCGACGAACTCAACGTCGCCCTCGGCGCCGCGAAACCCCTCCTCGCGTCCGGCGCGGGCGGCGATGCCACGCGCGCGCTCCTCGCCGCCGTACAAAAAAATCTCGTCGCGCTGATGGGCGAACTCGCCTGCGCCGAAAGCGACGCGACGCGCTATGCCGAATCCAAATTTGAAAAAATCGCGGAGTCCGATCTCGTCCGCCTCGATACCGCGATTGCCGCCCTGGAGGCACGCGGACTGAAGTTCGACGGTTGGGCGACGCCCGGCGCGACGGCCCTCGCCGCCGCCTTCGATGCGGCCCGCGTCGCGGCGCGCCGCGGCGAACGCCGCCTGTCCTCACTCCCGGCCCACGGCCGCAGCCTGCGCCCGGTGCTGCGGCACTTCGTCAACCGCCTCTCCGATCTGCTCTGGCTCCTCGCCCGGGAAGCCGAACAGTGATCCGCCGCCGGCCGCCGCACCCGCTCCCCGCCACGGCGTCGATCGCCCATGGGGACCATCACTGCCGCGACCCGCGCAGGCGTTGGATCGGAAAAAATCCTGTCCATTCACCCCAGTACGGCTATCAGCAGACCATGCCCTTCGCTCTCGCTCTCATCGCGCTCTCTGTCGCCTGGCGGATCGCGGCCCTCTCGGTGCCGGGGCTCGCCAATTTCGCCCCGCTCATGGCGCTGACCTTTTGCGGGGCTGTCTATTTCCGCGACAAGCGCCTCTGGCTCGTGCCCTTCGCCGCTCTGACCCTCTCCGACCTGTACATCGACCACTACTACGCGACGACCCTGCACTACGAGTGGTCCGTCGGCGGCGCCGTGTTGCGCGCGGCCTGCTTCGCCGCCGCGATCGGCTTCGGTCTCATGGTCGCCCGCCAACGCAGCTGGCTCAATCTCCTCAGCGGCGCCGTCGGCGGCTCCATGTTTTTCTATCTCGTGACCAACACCGCGTCTTGGCTCGGCGACGTCGCCTACCTGCCCAACGCCGCCGGTTGGTGGCAGGCCATGACCGTCGGGCATCCCGCGTTCCCGCCGACCCTGTGGTTTTTCCGCAACACGTTCGTGAGCGATCTCGTCTTCACCGGCGCGTTTGCCGTCACCATGGAATTCGCCGAGCTCCGGGCGGGCCGCGCCAGCCTGCTGGCCGGGCGCGCCACCGCCTGAGGTCCCGCCCCCGGCCGGTCAGAGCAGATCCGCTGCCAGCTCGGCGAGCTTGGAGCGTTCACCTTTCATCAGTTTCACGTGCCCCGCGATGGCCTGACCCTTCATCCGGTTGTGACAGTAAACCAGCCCGTTGCTGCGCGCATCCACGTAGGGATTGTCGATCTGCGCCGGATCGCCGATCAGAATGATCTTTGACCCTTCGGAGATGCGCGTGATGACCGTTTTCACCTCGTGCGGTGTCAACTGCTGCGCCTCGTCGAGAATGAAAAACCGGCGCGCGATGGAACGCCCCCGGATAAAGGCCAGCGCCTCGATTTCCACCAGGCCGCTCTTGAGCAGGCGCTCGTAGGGCTTCGCGACGGCGGCCTGGCCGTGGCCGCCGTGGTGGCTCCCATGGCTCGGCTGCGGCGCGTTCATCGCGGCCACCAACGGTTCGTCGCGGTTCTTGAATTTCTTCTTCGACACTTTCTTCGCCGCAAACTGCGGTTCCTTCGGCAGCTTCGACGGGATCAACACTTCGAGCGCGTCGTGGTACGGCTGGAGCCACGGTTTCATTTTTTCCTCCAGCGTGCCGGGCAAAAACCCGATGTCCTTGCCGAGCGCCATCACCGGACGCGAAATGGAAACGCCGTCGTAGCGCGAGTGATCGTCATGCGTCTGGTGCAGCGCACACGCGACCGAGAGCAGGGTCTTGCCCGTGCCGGCTTTGCCGAAACACGTGATCATGTGCAGGCTGTCGTCGAGCAGCGCGTCCATGAAAAACTGCTGCTCCAGGTTGCGCGCGCGAATCGGAATCCCCCCCGGCGCCTTCACAAAATCCGGCAGCTTCAGCCGGCGCACGCGGCCGTCGCCATGATACCGCGCGGGCATCGTCTTGCCCTCGTCGGAGCGCAGCAGGACGTATTCGTTAAGATAGAGCAGCTTCGTCGCCTCGTCCCCGAGGTCAAACTCCCCCTCAGAGCAGAACCGCTGCAATTCGTAGATGTTGAGCGGCAGCTCGCGATAGCTCGCCTCCTCGTCCGTCTCAGGAACTTTGTCGTTGAGATAATCCTCCGACTCGAGCCCGACCGCCCGCGCCTTGAGCTGCACGTTCACATCCTTCGTGACGAGCGTCGTGGGCGGCGGGTATTGCTCCTGCACAAACAGCGCCGCCGCGATGATCCGGTTGTCCTTCTTTGACAGGTCGGGCAAAATCGCCCGCAGCCGGTCCATCGCCGGCGAACTCCGCCCCCCGTCCATCAGGTAGGGATTGATGATGATCGACAGCGTCCCGCCGTTCGCCAGCTCAACCCCCTCGTGCATCGAGCGCGAGTCGGGCAGCAGCTCCTGCAAAATCCGGTGCACGCGGCGCGCATTGCGCCCCCGCTCCGTCGACTGCTCGCCCTTAATGGCGTCGAGCTCCTCGAGCACCTCCACCGGGATGGCGAGGTTGTTATCCTCAAATTTGTAGATCGATTGCGGATCGTGCAGCAGTACGTTCGTATCGAGCACGAAGGTCTTTACCTTCTTTGCCAGATTCTTCAGCCGCGAATTTGAGGCGGTCGCCTCGCGCAGTTTTTCCATCGGTGTGGATAAGGTGTGAATAACTGAGATACCCAGGGCCTAGTTGTCGATGCCGGATTTGGCCCGGCCGGGCGAATCGCAGGAATGTAACAAACCCGGCCCGACCCGCCACCGCCGGACGTTCCGCCCCATGCCGCGGTTCAGGCTCGCCTGCCGCCGTCCGAGTCTATTGACCGCTCGCTGGTCCGCGCCGCCATGCACCTCGACGAAATCAAACAAGCCCTCCTCGCCTCCTATCGGACCGACGGCGGCATCAACCACCTCGACGGCGCCAACCTGCCCTCGCAGGCCTCCGTCAACCAGCTCGCCGCAGACCTCATGCACCTGCTGTTTCCCGGCTATTTCGAAGCGTCCGGCCTCACCGAAAGCGCCCTGCCCGCCCACGTCATGCGCCTGCTTCAGCAGATCGACGAACGCCTCGTGGCCGAAATCGAAAAATGCCTCCGCTTCGCCCGCGTGCCCGAGCCCGCCGTCGCCGCCCGCACCCGCACCACCGCCCTGCTCGGCGAACTTCCCGCCCTCCGAAAACTTATCCAGACCGACGTCACCGCGGCTTATCAGGGCGACCCCGCGGCCCGCAGCGTCGAGGAAATCATCGTCGCCTACCCGTGCGTGCTCGTGATCTCGCTCCAACGCCTCGCCCACGTCCTCTACCACCTCGGCGTCCCCCTCCTCCCGCGCATGCTCACCGAATACGGCCATGAGCGCACCGGCTGCGACATCCACCCCGGCGCCCGCCTCGGCAGCCACTTTTTTGTCGATCACTGCACCGGCGTCGTCATCGGCGAAACCACCACCGTCGGTTCGCACGTCAAACTCTACCAGGGCGTCACCCTCGGCGCGAAGTCCTTCGAAACCGACCCCGACGGCCACCCGATCAAAGGCGTAAAGCGCCATCCCGATATCGGCGATCACGTGACCATCTACGCCCACGCGACCATCCTCGGCGGCGACACCTCCGTCGGCGCCCACTCGATCATCGGCTCGAACGTCTGGCTCATGAAATCCATCCCCGCCGACTCCGTGGCCCTCTTCAAGGGCGACAGTGTCGTCGTGCGTTCCCGCCGCAAGGTCGAGGCGCTCGTCGGCCAGGACCCCGGCCACGCGGCCGCCGCCGATGCCGCGGGCGGCGAGTGGCACATCTGAGTTGATCCTCATGCCACCGCGCGGGGCTCGCCGAGACCCAGCGTCTCTGTGGCCGATTGGCACAACCCGACAAACGTCTCCTCCGCGAGGGCGAGCCGCCGGCCTTTGAGGTGCGCGACGCCCCAGTGCCGCCGCAGCTTGCGCCCTCCCAGCGGCAGCGACACCAAGGAACCGCTCTCCAATTCCGCGCGCGCGATCCACGGCGCGAATACTCCCGCACCGAGGCCGATTTTCACCAGCTCCTTGATCGCCTCCATGCTCCCGAGCTCGATGTAGTTGCTCAGCGAAATCTTTTCCTCGCGAAAATATTCCGCCACCAGCCGGAACGTCTGGCTCGCCTTGTTATACAGCACGAGCGTCTCGCTCTCGATCGCCTCGCGCGACACGCGGCCCAGCGCCGCCCACGGATGCAGCGGCGCGACGAGAAACCGGAGCTCGTCCTGGAAGAGCGGCACAAACACCAGCTCGCTCACCACCGGCGCCGGCGGCTCCAGCACGATCGCCAGATCGATGTGCCCGCCCCGCAACAGTTCCAGCTGCTGCCCGTGGTCGCCCGGCTCGATCCGAATTACGCACTTCGGATAACTCTGCCGGAACTCCCGCAGCACCGTCGGCAAAATGTGTTGGCACGCCGTCGTGCTCGCCCCCACGCGCAGGCGGCCGTGCCCCCATTTCGTCAGCGTCTCCAGCCCCGCCCGCGCCGCCTCCATCTCCCGCAGAATCTTTTCCGTGTGCCGCAAAAACTGCTCGCCCGCCTGCGTCAACAGCACGCGCCGCCCCACCCGGTCGAGTAACCGCGTCCCCAGATCGCCCTCCAACGCCTTGATCGCATGGCTCACCGCCGACTGCGTGAGAAACAGGTCCTTGGCCGCGAGCGTAAAACTCCCCCGCCGTGCCAGGGCGGCAAACGCGTGGAGTTGTCGGCTATCGAGCGTCGGTTTCATGGATGAGCGCAGTTCATTCCTTCAGTGAATTGTTTGAACAGCAGTAATTGCGCCAGTCCCTCGTCATGGCACAGCGGCGGCTAAACCCGGCGCACCACCATGCCGCCCGCACCATCCGCTCCCCCGGTCTCTTCCGCGAACCAGTCGCGGCCGCTGCGCATCGGCTTTCTCGCTCTCACCGACGCCGCTCCGTTCGCCGTCGCCGCCCAGCAGAACCTCTTTGCCCGCCACGGCCTGCGCGTCGAACTCCGGCGCGAAATCGGCTGGGCCACCATCCGCGAAAAAATTATTTACGGCGAACTCGACGCCGCCCACGCCCCTGCCCCGATGCTCTGGTCCACCCAGCTCGGCCTCGGCTGTCAGCCCGCCGAGGTGCTCACGGCCCTCGTTCTGAATCTCCACGGCAACGCCCTCACCCTCTCTCGCGCACTCTGGGACGCCGGCGTGCGCGACGCCGCGTCGCTCCGCACCCACGTGCGGGACCGCCGCGCGCGCCAGCCGCTGACCTTCGGGATCGTTTTTCACTTTTCCTCCCATCACCTCCTACTCCGCGACTGGCTCCTCGCCGCCGGCATCAATCCCGAGCGCGACGTCCGCATCGTCATCGTCCCGCCCTCCCAGATGTTTCGCAACCTCGTCGCCGGCACCATCGACGGCTACTGCGCCGGTGAACCGTGGAACACCCTCGCCGTCCGCGAAGGCGCCGGTTGGTGCCCCACGTGGAGCGTCGCCCAGTCGCCCGGCCACGTCGAAAAAATCCTCCTCGTCACCCAACGCTTCGCCGAAAAAAACGCCGCCGAACACTCCGCCTTGGTTGCCGCCCTCGCCGCCGCCTGCGCGTGGTGCGACGAACCCCACCATCGCGAACCCCTCGCCACGCTCCTCGCCGACGCCCGCTACCTGAACGTCTCCGCCCGCATCGTCGCCCCCGCGCTCCTCGGTCGCTTCGACTGCGGCCACGGCCGCGTCGAGTCCACGCCGGACTTTCACGTCTTTGCCCGGGGCGGCGCCAACGTCCCCACCGTTGCCAAAGCCGCCGCCCTCCAGGCCGACCTCGTCGCCGCCAGTCTCCTGTCCCCTTCCACCCTTTCCCCCGAGTTACCCCGCCGCCTCTTTCGCGAAGACCTCTACCGCGAAGCTCTCACCCTCCATCCTCACTCCCATGAAACTCACCCCAAATAACACCCGCGCGGGGTCGTTGTCCTCCACCGACGTCACCTCGCTCAACCGCCGCCAATTCCTCACGCGCACCGCCGGCCTCACCGGCACCGCCGCGCTCTTCTCCGCTCGCGGCACCCGCTCCTCGGCGGCCACTGCCGGCAGTACCGCGGAGGGCCCGGAAATGCCCAATGTTAAAATCGCCCTCATCGTCCTCACCGACTGTTCCCCGTTCGTCATCGCCGAGGAAAAAGGCTTTTTCTAAAAATACGGCATTAACGCCACCATCACCAAAAGCGCCAACTGGGCCGCCATCCGCGACGCGCTCTCCAACGGCGACAACCAGGCCACCCCCATGCT
>CANHJG010000120.1 GCA_947461205.1 Opitutia bacterium | reverse complement strand
TGGGGAGCGCGGCCCGGGTCGGCGTCACGCGTCGAAGTTCGGGACTTTGAGCCGTTCGCCGGCTTGGAGGGCGGACTGGTGGGCGACGATCCCGGGGGCGGTGTAGGCCAGCGCTTCGTAGAGGTCCACGGCGGGACGGCGTTGGTGGAGAATCGCGTCGATGAACTCGTGCGTGATGAAGGTGTGGGAGCCTTCGTGGCCGCTCTGATGGCGGAGGGGCTCGGGGAGGAGATCGGTTTTCCACCAGTCGGGAATCGGGAAGTTTTCGAAGGCGGGGAGGGCGCGTTCGAAGCCGCCGCTGTCTTTTTCGGTCTGCTGGCCCGCGCGGACGAGGACGGCGCCGAGGCCGTGGGGGTCGGGGTAGTGGAAACTCATTTTGTCACCGTAGAGGCGGGCGCGTTCGCCGCCGCGGTGGGCGCCTTTCCACCAGACTTGCACCTGCAGGGTGTGCCCGCGGCTCGTGCGGAACTGGGCGGTCTCGTTCCAAAACGGATTGTGGTAGGCATTGTTTTTGAGGAGCGGATCGTCGTCGCCCCAGCCGTGGCAGGAGACATCGGTGAGGCGCTCGCCGGTGACGCCGATGAGGTGGGCGGTGCAGTGCGTTGGGTAGAGCATCGGCGGGAGTCCGTGGCGCCAGGTGGGTTTCCCGTTTTCGAACCAGAGCGCCTCCAAGCCGGCGTGGTGATACAGGGATTCGGCGGCGTAGAGGGTGCCAAATTTCCCCGCTTGGTAAAACTTGCGCGCGGTGATCGTGGCCTGCTGCCAGTAGCTCGTCTCGGCCATCATGTAGGAGAGCCCGGAGGTGCGCACGGCTTCGCGCAGG
Organism: Opitutia bacterium; assembly: GCA_947461205.1. Lineage (GTDB taxonomy): Bacteria > Verrucomicrobiota > Verrucomicrobiia > Opitutales > Opitutaceae > GAS368. The sequence goes on along the minus strand of CANHJG010000120.1, from coordinate 13,831 downwards.
GTGGCGCATTCCTCGAGCGACATCGCGGCGGGGACGGCGCAGAGGACGTGTTTGCCGGCTTTGAGCGCGGCGAGCGTGTGGGCGACGTGATCGGGCGCGGGCGTGGCGAGGAAGACGGCTTCGATTTGCGGATCGCGCAGGAGCTCGGCGAGGGAGTCGTAGCTCTTCGTGCAGCGGTAAACTTTCATGAGCGCGGCGCGGCGGTCGGCGCGGAGATCGCTGACGGCGGCGACGGTGCAGTTCGGGTGCTCGTGAAATTGAAATGTGGCTCCGAAGCGTCCGCCGACGATGCCGAGGCGGATCTTGCGATCGGTGGAGGGAGTGTTTGCGGGCGCCGCTGCGGCGGTGGCGAAACGGGGCGTGAGAGCGAGGGCGCCGGCGGCTGCGGTGGTCTGGAGAAATTCGCGGCGGGTGGGGGGCAAGGCAGGCATGGGCGGGGCTTATTTGGCGACGGCTGCGAGGAGGTCGCGGAGGGTGGCGGTGATTTTCGTGGAGGCGTCGACTTCGAGGTAGCTGCTCCGGGCGCGCCAGGTTTCATAGCCGCCGAGGGCGTGGTGTTCGGGCGTGGGGAGGTAGCCGTTGTAGCCGTTGGCGAGGGAGATCGTGAAATGCTCGGCGAGGGGTTGGGTGGCTTTGAGGTCGAGGCCGATTTCGACGAAGACCTCGCAGGGGATGGCGGCGACGGTGAGCGCGCCGATGCGGTGGACTTGGAGTTTGACGGGGACCGTGGCCGGGAAATCGGCGAGGGCGAGGGATTCGAGAGCGTAGATGGCCTTGCGGTCGGAGAACTGGCCGTCGGCGTCGCGCTTCGTGGTGGCGACGAGGTGTTGGGCGCGGGCGAGGTCGGCGGGCGTGGGCTTGCGCACGGCGAGGGTGAGGTCGCGCTCGGCGGTGGCGAGCGGGGCGGCGGATTGCCAGGAGAGACGGGTGTAGGCGGCGAACGCGGTGTCGGCGACGCTCCGGGCGACGGCGGCGATCTGTTCGCCGGGGGCGCGTTTGGGCGGGGCGGGGGCGGCGTAGTTGACGTTGTTGATGTCGCCGCTGGTGCCGTTGCTCATGATGCCGACGAAAGCGGGTTTACCGGCGTAGCGGGCGTCGGTGGCGGAGAGGCGCGTGGTGAGCTCGCGGGCGAAGGCGGCGAAGTAGTCGGCGGAAATGGCGGGGAGACCGCCGACGTAGTGGAGACTGTAGTTAGCGAGGACGGCGAGGGGGCGGCCGTCGGAGGTGGCGCGGGCGGCGAGGAGGGAGACGGCGGGGTCGACGGGACCGGCGGGAGCGGTGACTTTGGGGTTCTTGTATCCGGGATTCATCCACGCGCGGTCGGTGGTGAGGTCGAAGGGGTTTTCGTAGGAGTCGCCGTCTTTCACGAGCCAGCGGCGGTTGAAGACCTGGTCGGGGTTGGGGGCGTGGCCGAAGGCGATTTCGGCGGGTTCGAGGTTGGCGTGGGCGCGGATCATGCTTTCCGCGATACGCGAGGGGAGATTGGCGAGGTAGACGGGGTCGGCGTTGCTTTGGAAAACGGGGGTGAGGGTCGCGCAGGAGTGCGAGTGCGTGGCGCTGATCAGGAAGTGGGAGGCGGGGATGCCGGTGGCGCGGGAGGCGATGGCTTTGGCGGCTTCGCAGAGCTCGCGCGGGATCATGCACGCGTCGACGATGCAGAAGACGAGGGTGGTGGGGCCGCTTTGCAGGGCGAAGCTGCGCGCGTGCATGGGATCGGTGACGGTGCGCGAGAAGGCGCCCTTCATGCCGCCGTTGATGGGCGAAGGGAGTTGGGCGGGGAGGGGCGTGATGTCTTGGGCGTAGGCGCCGGCGCGGAGTGGGGCGGGCGCGGCGGCGCGGGCGGCGTGAGTAGTGAGGCCGAAGATGCAGACGAGGGAGAGGGTGCTGAAGAAAGAGAGAAGGAGAGACGGGGAGAGGGGGAGAGGCAGGGCAAGGAGGACGGAGCGACGGAGAGAAGGAGGGGTGGGGAGGTGCATGGGGTGAAGGGGGTGGGGTGCGGGATGCAGCGAGACAAGGGTGGATCGGCGGGGGCGGCAAGTTGCCCCTGGTAGCAGCCTGATTGCGCGGTTCATGAACGAAGAGCGAGGCCGTGGTTCCTGGCTTTGAGCGCTCTTGCGTACCGGGCGAGCGACGCAGACCGAACGCAGGGCCGGAGGCGAACCTTCGTGCCCGGTTGTGATTCAGGCTTCGGTCCGGAGTTAGCCGATGCACGGTAGCAAGCGGGTGACTTTTTCCCCGCTACCCCGGATCAGGTCGGATCGAGCGGATTGAGCCACTTGACGCTTTTGAAGCGGGCGAAATCTGCGTCGGTGGAGCAGAGCGTGCAGTTGTGTTCCACGGCGAGCGCAGCGAGGTGGGCATCGGAGACGAGGTTGGCGGTGGCGCGACCTTCGTGCAGCAGTCGCTGGAAAATTTCCCAATGGTTGTCGGTCGCCTGAATCAGGCGCACGCAAGGTTGGTCCAACCAACTCTGCACGCGGGCGGAGGCCTCGCGGAGCGTCAAGGGACGGCGGAGGATGCGCGGATTGGTGCTGATGCGGAGAAAGGCCGTGAGCACCGGCCAGCAGAGAGCGACCGGTTCGGAGCCGCTCAGCTGGGCATCCCACCACGTGCGGATTGCCTCGTGATGTTCCGAGAGGCTGTCTTCCGCGTAGAGCGGGATGTTGGCATCAACAAGAATCACCGGTGTTCCTCTCCTTCGCCCACGGCCAACAATCCGGCGATGTCGTCGTAGTTTAGTCCGGCACGCAGCCCCAGCGGGCGTGGTTGGGTGCGGTAGCGCTTGGCCGCCGGAGGAGTCAGCACTTCGTCGAGACCGATGCGAAGGGCATGGTTGACGACGTCTTTGAACGGCTTGCCGAGCCGGGCCGCTCCTTTGCGCGCTTTGGCGGCGACATCGGGATCGAGCGTCAAGGTGGTTCTCATGCAGACATCATGATGCTCGAAATGACCCGGTCAAGAAACCGCTCAGCACTTCAGCTTTAGATTCGCGATCGGCCGCAGGATCAGGAGCCACGGCCGTCTGCTGACCAAGTCATTTCCAGTAAAATGAAGTCGCTCGGTTTCATCGATCGCCCGAGGAATTCAACGCAGGGATTTTAAGTGAAAGAAGAGGTCGGTGACGTGCTCGGGGGGAAGGCTTTCGAGGAGGCCTGCGGGCATGAGGGAGCGGCGGAGGTAGGACGTGGTGCGGATTTCAGCGCGCGGAATGCGGCGGTCTTCGGCGCCGGGGGTGCGGAGGACAAGCGAGTCGGCGGCTTCCTCGGTGAGAAAACCATCGCGCACGGAACCGTCGGTGAGGACGACACGGAAAGTCCGATACGCGCTTTCCATCGCGGCGTTGGGGGTGAGAATATTACGGAGGAGAGCTTCGACGCCGGTGTTACCCACGCCGTCGAGGGCGGGAGCGATCGCGCCGCCCTGGCCGGCGAACTGGTGGCAAGAGAGGCAAAGAGCGATGAAGAGTTGTTTCCCGTTTTCCGGATTGCCGCGGGCGTTGGCGAGTTTGCGGAACTGCGCGAATTTTTCGTCCTGCACGGCGGCTTCGGCGGCGGTGAGGAGGGCGGGCGCGTCGTCGGCGAAATCGATGCGGGCCTTGCCTTGGAGCGGGCCCCAGTTGGCGCCGGAGAAGACGTGGGTCAGTTTCGGGGCGGACGGAAAGCTGCGGTCGAAGTTTTCGCGGATTTCTTTGGCGGAGCGGGCCGCGCTCCAGACGCGGAACTCGGCGAGCCAGCCGGCGGTGCCGCCGTTCTTCGGATTGGCGCGGCCGAGGTCGAGGGCGGTGAGAGGGCCCGGGTAGGCGGTGGTGCTGGTGGCATCGAGTTCGCCGTTGATGAACAGGCTGAAGACGCCCTTCGCGTCGCGGGTGATGGCGTAGTGGGTCCAAACGCGCGGGGTGGTTTTTTTCTTGGCGACGACGATATCGGCCGGGGTGTGGCCGTTGAGCCAGACGCGGAGTTGGGCGGCGTGGAAATTAATCGAGACCTTGCCGGGAGCGCTGAGGAGGGCGTCGAGGTTGGTGAGGGTGGGATCGAGTTTCGCCCAGCACTCGAGGGTAAACGGGCCGGTGAGCGTGAGCTGCGTGGCAGAAAAATCCGGGTTGGCGCCGTCGAGGCGGAGGGCGCGCTGGGCGTCGCCGCCGAGGTCTTTCCAGAGGGCGGCGACCGCGGGATCGGAGGGGAGGAGCGTGCGGAGTTTGTCGGCGGTGTTCACGCCGAGATCGGTTTGGGCAACGGTGTGGGCGCGGAGGCCGGCGAGGAGGGCGTTGGCGCCGGCGGTGGTGCTGGCGAGGCGGTCGAGGGCGGTGCCGCGTTGGGCAACCGTGAGCGACGGCAGCAGCGCGACGAGCAGCGCGGGAGCCTCAGGCGCACGGGAGGCGGCGAGCGCGGCGAGGGCTTCGTCGCGGACGGAGGCGTCGGCCGAGGAGCGGGCGAGGCGTTCGAAGGTGGCGACGGGGCCGAGGGCGTTTTCGCGGAGAGCGCGAAGGGCGGCGACGGCGGGCGGAGGAGAATTAGAGATCGGGGATTTGAGATTTAAGAGGGAGGCGAGGTCGCGGGTGAGAAGGGCGGTGAGCTCGGGTTCCGTGGCGGCGAGTTTGAACGCGCCGGCGACTTGGGCGCCGAGGGTGAGGTCGACTTCGTCGGTGGAGGCGAGGAGGGCGCGGGCGGCGGAGGAGAGAGCGGCGGTGAGTGGCGTGGGGTCGAGGCTCGTGCGGAGGGTCAGGAGGGCGCGGAGCACGGGGGCGCGGGTGGTGGCGGAAGCGAGCGAGGCGGAGAGGGCCTCGTGGACCGCGGGTTCGGCAAAGTGGGCGGCGAGGGCGCGGACTTCTTCGTCGGCGAGGGGGCGAGCAAGTTCGGGGGTGAGGCGGGCGAGGCCGATGGCGGCGGGTTTGCCGCCGAGAGCGAGGGTGGCGAGGACGCGGTTTTCGAGGGGGAGAGCGCGGCCGGCGGGCGAGGCGAGGAGGGCGGCGGTCGCGGTGGGATTCAACTCCATGGCCCAGCGGGCGAGGTAGCGTTCGAATTCGCGTTCGTAGTGCGGCCAGGGATTCGCGGGGGCAACGACAGGCGGAAGGGAAGCGGCCCCGAGTTGGGCGGCGAGGTGGATGACCTGGGCGCTGGCGCGCGGGACGCGGCGGAGGGCGTCGCCGAGCGCGGCGCGGACGGAAGGGGCGGGATCGGAGAGGAGCGGGGTGGCGATCGCGAGGAATTCGGATTCGGGGCGAGGCTGCGTGGCGGCGAGGCGGGCGGCCTCGTGGCGGATCGTGGGTGCGGGGTCGGCGGCGAGGGAGAGGAGGAGGGCGGTCGAAATGGGCTGGAGACTTTCGAGCGCCCACAGTGCGGCGAGGCGGCGGTCAGAGGCGGCGGTGCGGTCGGCGGCGAGTTGTTCGAGATCGGGCGCGACGGTGGTGGCGCGGCGGTCGGTGAGTTCGAGCCAGGCGAGGCGGGAGACGAGGGCGTTGGGCGCACCGAGTTGGGCGACGAGGGCGCGGTCGTCGAGTTTGGTGAGGTCGGGTGGCGTGACGCGCGGTTGGTCGCGGTGGCGGATGCGCCAGATGCGGCCCCGGGATTTGTCGCGGTCGGGGTGCGTGCGGGGGACTTCGTTGTGCGAGATGATTTTGTTATACCAATCGACGATGTAGAGCGCGCCATCGGGGCCGAAGTGCATCGCGACCGGGCGGAACCATTTATCGGTGGTCGTCAGGAAGTCGGGCAGTTTTTCGTAGGTGTAGCGCGCGCCGTCGGCGGTGGGCGTAGCCCGGACGGCGTTGATCGTGTTCGTGATGGGATTGGCGAGGAAGAAGACCTTCGAGTTCGCTTCGCTGGTGGGTGCGCCGAAACTCCGGAAGAGGCCGTCGTGGTCTTCGGCGAGGGCGAGGCCGCTGAGGCCGGTGCCGCCCATCTGCGCGGGCGGGAGCGGGGGCGGCATGAGGGGCTGGTAGGGGCGGAGGCGGTCTTTCGAGCCGGTCTGGACCCAGACGCCGGGTTCGTAGGGGATGACGGGGTAGCCTTGGTCGTTGGCCTCTTGGAAAAACGTCTCGCCCTGGCGGGAGGTGAGGAGGCCCCAGATGTTATTGGGGCCGGCGGTGAGGGTTTCGAACGCGGAGCCGTCGGGGGTGAAGCGGGCGAGTTTGCACTGGTTAAAAGGAACCTCGGTGGAGCCGTCGGCGAAGGGGCGGCCGTCGGGCCGGCGGACTTTGGAGTAGTTGAAGAGGCCTTGGGCGACGAAGATTTGCCCGCCGGGTTGGCGGAGAAACTGGTGAGGAAACAAGTGCGAGTCCTGGGTGCCGAAGCCGGTGAGGATCACGTCGTGGCGGTCGGCGCGGCCGTCGGCATTGGTGTCGCGGTAGAGGCGGATATCGGCGCCGTATTGGACGAAGGCACCGTCTCGATAGGGCTGGACGCCGAGGGGCATGACGAGGCCGTCGGCGAAGACGCGGGGCGGGGTGGTGACGGCGGCGCGGCCGGGCGCGGGAGCGGCGTATGGGTGATCGAATACGACGACCTTGTCGCGTCCGCCGGCGGCGAAGAGCGCGTCGGACGCGGCTTTTTGTTCGTTGCCGTCGACCGGGTATTCGAGGGCGGTCATCGACCAGAGCGCCATGCGGGCGTCCCAGGTGACGTTGATGAATTTGCCGAAGCCGTCGGACTCGGCGACGACGAGTTCGGCGAAGAAGCCGGGCGGGAGGGTGAAGGAGAGGCGCTCTTCTTCGGGGGAGCGCGGGCCGGTGGCGACGGTGTTGTAGGAGATATCGCGGGTCGGCGGGGCGGCTTTGGCCGGGGCCGGTTCGGCGCCGCGCAGTAAAGTGAGGGAGGCGAGCGCGGCCAGGAGCAAGCGGGACGGATGCACGGGGTTATTTGGTCACCGGGGCGGGCGCGGCCGGCGGCGTGGCTTTTTTCTTTTTGGCGTTGGGGTCGCGCGGCTTCGGGTGGCCGACTTTGTCCCACGTGGGGGCTCCGGGGGTGGGCGGGAGTTCCTCGAGGGTGACGTCTTTGACCTGGACGAGGGCGAGGCCGCCGCTGTGAATTTGGAGGGCGATCTTGCCGTCGGCCGCGATGGCGGGATCGGCTTCGGTGTAGTCGACGGTCGGGACGCCGTTGATCCAGGCGCGGATGCGGGGGCCGTCGGTGCGGATACGATAGTCGTTCCAGTCGCCTTTTTTCACGGCGGCATCGGCGGCAGGGGCATCGAGGGGTTCGGCGATGACTTTGTTGCGGCGGGATTCGTCGTAGAGTTTGCCCCACCACTTGTCGCCGGCGTCGACTTGATAACCGCTCATCTCGGTGTCGGCGGGGACGCGGAGGCTGCGGATCTGCACGCCGCTGTTGATCAGGCCGGTTTTGGGATCGCCGGTGAGTTTGAGCTTCAGGCGGAGATCGAAGTTTTGAAAGGAGCGGGTGGTCGCGAGGAAGAAATTGCGGGGGATTTTTTCGGTGGTGGATCCGCCGGTCAGCGCGCCGTCCGCGACGCGCCACCACTTCGCGTCGCCTTCCCAGCCGGTGAGGGATTGGCCGTCGAAGAGGGAGATGGTGGGCGCGGCGCGGAGGGCGGGGGCGAGCGCGAGCAGGAGGGAGAAGGAGAGGAGGAGAGAGCGGGGAAAGGGGAGGCGGAGGGAGGGCATGGGGGAGGGGAGCGTGGAAAATTGGGAAAGCGGGAAACGGGGGGGCGGGGGAGCACGACTCTGCGCGGATTCCTGTTATCTCCGCAACGGGTTTTCCCAGCTGACGCCGGTGAGGCGGGCGAAGTCGGTGTCGGCGGTGTGGACGGTGGCGCCGTATTCCAACGCCAACGCGGCGATCTGGGCGTCGATCACGAGATTGCCGGCGGTGCCCGCCTTGGCCAGCAGGCGGCAGACGGAAGCGACGTGGCCGGGGCCGGCCACCAAGAGGCGGACATTGGGTCGGGCTAGCCAAGAGGCGATTCGCTCGCTGGCTTCATTCACGGTAAGGGGGTGATCGAACACTTTTCCGTGCGTCGACAAGCGCAGGAAAGCGAAGACCACGACGGGGCAAAGGCCGACTGGCTCGACGCCGGAAAGGAGGGCAGCCCACCAGCGTGAAGCGGACTGATGAAAGGGGCTCTCGGCGTCGTAGGCGTAGAGCAGCAGGTTAGCGTCAGGGACGATCATTTTTTCAACGCCTTGCGGAGCTTGCGGGTCGTTACGGCAAAGGCCTCGGCTTCGAGGTCATCGGCGAGATCGTGCAACCGTGATGGATCCAAGCCGGTGCGCAGGCCCATGGGCCGAGCCTTGACGACAAACGGTGCGGCGGCGACCGCGGGAGCGAGGTGGGCAAGGCCGCGGCGCAGGCCGTCGTTGAGCGCCGCCTTGAAGTTCTGCTGGGAGCCGTGGGTGGCGTGACGGAGCAGTTGTTCGACGTCGGGGTCGAGCGTGACCGTGGTTCGCATGGGCGCATCATGATGCTTCTGATTTTAGGCTGTCAAGATGCAGAAAAACGTTTGGGCGGCGGGCGCTGTTCGTTGGGATGTTGGATCGGGGCGATTGGCTTGGCCGAGCCCGCCGTCGGGGCGAGCCGCGGTGGGGTAGAGCAAGGCAGCCGGATTACTCCGTCGCTGCGCTTTTCGCGAGGACAAGGACGGGAGTCGGGTGGAGGCGTGGCATCCGGTTACGAGGGTGACGACGTGTTCGCTGCTTTCGGAGCGATGCGCGCGGAAGGGTTCAGGATCCAGGGAAGAGCCGGTGCGGGGCCACTCGGAGAGGAGTTTCCGGGAGCGCGATGGCGGAGACAGGGAGGTTGGCCCACGCGGCGCGGACGGGAGGGTGGGGGCGTCGGGCCAGTTCCGCCATGGGGCAGCGGGCACGAAGTCCGGGGTGAGGCGGTGGGGCATCGCTCCCGCGCGAGATAATCCGAAGAAACGGATAACGAGGAGTCGCTCATCGCCGCGCAGGAAAGCGTTTTGGATCGAATCCAATTCGACCGATGATTCACCCAATCGGTGAATCGAAAATTCACGTCCGGAACAATGCTTCCCTCTGCCTGAGCCGCGTCCATTCAGCCCGAGGCCATGGTCCTCGAGCAGGCAAAAACCGAACGGTCACTTCGTCGGCCGTCCGCGTGCGGGCGCGTTTTCGGAGCGTGCGCAAGCGCGCGGCCGACGGCAGAACGGATCCCAGCGTCCTTTGAACTCTGGACTTTTCGGTCGCCGCGAGCGCCAGCGAGTGGCCGGATCACCCCTCGCTGGCGCTCGCAGCTACCCGGCAAATCAAAGTCTGAATCGTTTGGGCGATTGAGATGAATCGTTCCGCCTGAGCGGGAATCAGCGCAGATGAGCGGTCAACCAACGGCCGAGTTGAGCGCATCGCCGGTGCCGGGTTTGAGATTGAGCTGCGCCGCCCGGGCGTGGGGTCCGCGCTTGCCCGAGACGGGGACGTTGCCGTCGGCGATCAGGACTGGGGCGAAGTGCCCGGAACCGGCCAACGCGGCCAGACGAGCGGGAGGGATGAGTTCCGTGGTCAGCAGGGAGAGACGGGAGCGTGGCCGTTGCGTGCAGTCCGGGCCGGCACGGCCTTACCGTTTCACCTTTTCCAGCATCTCAATGGCTGCGGTGTTCTTGAACTCGCGGGCGAGATCGAGGGCGGTGACCCCGGGCTTGGAGCGGATGGTGGGATCGGTGCCGCGGTCGAGGAGGAGTTGCACCATGGCGGCGCTCGCGCCGGCAGCAGCCTCGTGCAGCGGCGTGCCGCCGAGTTCGCTGAGAAAATTAGGCTTGGCCCCGCCGTCGAGGAGCAGGCGGGCGAGCTCGATTTTATCCTTGGCGGCGGCGTGATGGAGGGGGGTCCAGCCGAGGCGATCGCGGGCGGTGGGGTCGGCGCGGCGGGCGAGGAGGGTTTTGACGAGGGCGGGGTCGCTGCGTTCGACGGCGAGATGGAGGGGGGTGCGGAGCGAGGGATCGGGGGCGTTGAGGTCGGCGCCGCGTTCAAGGAGGAGCGCGACGATGTCGGCCTTCTTGCGGAGGATGGCTTGGTGAAGCGGGAGCATTTTCCCGGCACCGGGGGTGCGGATGAGTTCGGGCTGCGCGGCGAGCAGGCGCTGCACCGCGGGGGTATCGCCTTGGGCGATGGCGGTGTCGAGTGGCGCGGGCTCGGCGGCGGTGGCGCGGCTGAACGTGAACAGGGCGAGGAGCAGGAGGCGTTTCATGGTCGTGAGATGGAAGACGGCGCAGCGGATGGCCTTGTGGGAGCGTGGCGCGCCGCGGTCAAGCCACGCCAGACCGGCGCGACCGCGTGGGCGCCTGAGATTACGGCACTTCGTAGATCTCGAGCAGGGCGACGCCGGAGGCGGCGTTTTTGCCTTCGATTTTGGCGGTGTAGGCGCCGGGGGGCAGGGTAATCAGGAGCGCGGCGTCTTCGGTGCCGGGCGCCAGGGCGAACGCGCCGACAGTGGCGGTGGCGGCGACGAGGGCGGCGGTGTCGGGGCCGGACGACCAGGCGTCGTTGGTGGCGACGATGGCTGGGCCGGAGTAGAGGGTGAGGAGGGGATCGTCGAGGGCGGCGGTGAGGCCGAAGGCCCGCAGGGTGGGCCCGATGCCGCGGACGAGGACGCGTTGGTAGGCGGGGCCCTGGATGACGAAGCCGCCGATGAGGGCGCCGTCGCCGGGTTGCACCTGGACGCGGACGGAGAGGTTGGAGGTGCGGCCGGCGGTGCCCGTTTCGTAGAGTTCGGCGAGGGCGACGCCGGTGTGACCCGAGGCACTGGAGACGCGCACGGTGTAGGCGCCGGCGGTCAACTGCGGGAGCAAGGCGGAATCGGCGCTGGTGGCGGCGAAGGCAAAGGCGCCCAACGCGAGGGAGGTGGCGGGCAAGGTGGCGACGTCGGGGCCGGTGCGCCAGCCGGTGTTTTGGTAAATCTCGGTGCCGTCGGCGCGGCGGATACTGAGTTGGGGATCGGCGAGGGTACCGGGGACGCCGAAGACGGCGAGGGTGGGGCCGACGCCGCGCGCGAGGTAGTTTTTTTGGGACGTATCCGCGACGATGATGCCGGCGATGAGGACGTTTTCTCCGGTGCCGACGGCGGCGCGGGCGGAGAGGTTGACGAGGCGGGCGGGGGGGGTGAGGGGCGAGGAGCGGGTGCCGCCGAGGGGTCCGCTCCACGGGGAGCCGGGGAACAGGCCCTCGCGATCGGCGCGGTAGCTGCGGACGTGGATGTTGGTGGCGGAAGGGACGGTGAGCGGGGCGGAGGTGAGTTTGGCGTTGGGGGCGAGTTTGCCGCCGCGGGAGCGCGGGTCGGAGCCGTCGAGGGTATAGGCCAGCTGGGTGCCGGTGGCGGGGGTGAACGTGAGGGTGGAGCTGCCGGCGATGAGGGAGGGCGGCGCGACGAGTTGGTCGTCGATCCAGCCCACGCGCTGGGTGATCCAGGTCTTCATCGCGGGCAGGCCGCCGGTGAGCCCCGCGGTGTAGTCGGGCGTGGTTTGGGGCCAGCGGGCGGCGTCGCGGGCGAGGGCGGCCGGCCCGATGGTGGCGGAGAGGGAATCGGCGAGGGCGAGCACGTTGGCGGTGGCCAAGACGCCTTGGCGGAGGGATTGCCAGCGATCGACCCAGTCCTGCATGAATTCGGGGTCGCGGGTGAGCCAGCCCCACCAGCCGGTTTGCCAGAAGTTCACGCCGCCTTCGACGAACCAGCGGTCCCACGGTACGGTCGCGTAATAGGTTGCGGCACCGAAGGCGCGGTCGAAATCCCAGAGCGGGCCGGCGACGAGTTTGCCGCCGCGGTCCTTCGAGTAGTAGGCGCTGCGTTCGAACGCGTCGAAGTTGCTCGCGAAGACGTTGAGGAGGTGAAAATCGACCCAGGAGGCGCGGTCGATGTAATCGAGGTAGTTGCGGGTGGCGAAGGCGCCCTGGTAGTCGGCGACCAAGGTGTCTTCCATCTGCTGGAAGTAGGTCGTGAGATAGGTCCGGTGGGCGGCGGAGAGTTCGTCGGCCTTGGCCGAGGCGACGACGATGGCGGAATTGCCGCCCGGGACATCGCGGGAGGTGGAGAAGCTGAATTCATCGCTGTCGGGTGAATCCAGTTTAATGATATAGCCGCCGGTGACGTCCGCGGTCGGGCCGGTGGCGAGGTCCTTGATGGCGATTTTTTGGGCATCGATCTCGATGCGTTCGGTGAGGAGGTAGAGCCCGATGTAATCGACCGCGCCCAGCTCGCCGCCGGTATGAAAAAAGACTTCGACGGGCTGGATGCCGGGCGCCCAATGGCCGAGGCGGTTGTCTAGGGCGTAGAGCAAGCTGTTCTTGATTGCGGTCGGGTCGAAATACCACGGGCCGATGAGGGCCCATTTTTTCGACGGGGCCGAGCCGACCAAGGGCAGAGCACTTTTTCCGCCGGTGGGGCTACCGAGCTCCAGACTGTAACTTTTTTTGGGAAAGCCGGCCGAGGAGGAACCACGGACGGTCAGGGTGACCGGAACGGCGACGTCGGGCGGGCCGGCGAGGGCGGGTGCGGCGGGGGATTTGGCCGGGTAGCGGTAGAGCCAGCCCTCATGGTCGACGAGGTCCTTTTTCAGGGGGCCGGCGCCGTGGTTGTCGAGGAGGAGGACGGGGAGGTTGCTGGAGAAATTGACGAGGTCGGTGGCGGTGGTGCCGCCGATTTTCACGTAATGCGTGCTGGAGGCGGTGCCCTGATTGGAGGCGTCGGCCGTGAAGACGGCGGCTTTGACGACGAGGGAGGAGTCGATCGTGAGCGGTCCGGTGTATTTGGTCGAGGTGGCGGTGGGGTCCGGGGCGGCGGTGCCGGTGGCGGAGGGGGCGACGAGGACGTAGCGAATGTCCTGGCCGGCGGCGGCGCCGGACAGCGTGAGGGTGAACGGGGTGCTGAAGGGGCCGGGGGCGCGGGAAAAGACGACGGTTTCTTTTAATGGGACTTTGAGGCCCGCGCCGTTGCGGGTGCTGGGAGTGGGGGTGACGAGGAAGCCGATCGTGCCGATGCCGGCCGGGGTCGGGAGAAGGGTGCCGTAGGAAACATCGGTGCGTTGGGCGGGGAAGGTCGGCGCGAACTCGGTGGTGGCGGTCACGCCGTCGGGCCGCACCAACGCCAGATAGTCGCCGTCGGCATTCAGACTGAAGTTGGTGTGGAGGGGTTTGGCGGGATCGCGCCGGTCTTTGCCGGAGGCGAACACGACGAGGTAGCCCTGAGGGGCGAGGGTGACGGCGGGGAAGGTCCACTTTTTCTTGTCGGTCGCGTTGTCGGTCAGGAACCAGCCGCTGAGGTTCACGGCCGTGGCGTCGGGATTGTAGAGTTCGATCCAGTCGGGGAATTCCCGGTCCTCGTCCGCGAGCGTCGTGGTGTTCGACGCCATGAACTCGGTAATCAACGGGGCGGCGGCGGCGGGCGTGGGCAGGCCGGCGAACAGGGCGAGGGCGAGGCACAGCAGGGTTGCGAACGGGGCGATGGCCTGGCGGGAGGGGCGGGTCAGACCGGCCTGAATGGCCGCGCCTAAGCCAGACCGGGTGGCGGGCGGAAGCGGAGGCGTGGCCGGGCGGCCTGACGGAGCGATGGGCGGCATACGAAAACACGAGACGTTAGCACGGGGGGTGAAGTTTACGGAGAAAAAGGCTGAATTTCTGCAAAGCGTGTAACCGGTGCCGGGGAGGCGGGGAATAGGGCGTTCAAAGCAACGACGGCCCACCGGACGGGCCAAGGGATGGCGGGTCGGTCCGCCAAGGCGCGCCCGGCCCTGATGGGGGCGCGCCGGGTGCGGGCGTCGTCGTCGCGGTGGTCGCGGACGGGGCCGGTGGCGGCGGCGCGGAGGGTGGGCGCGAAGGGAAACGGTAACGCCTCGAAGGCGGCGGCGAGCCAAACGGCGATGGCGTGGGCGGCGA
>CANHJG010000119.1 GCA_947461205.1 Opitutia bacterium | reverse complement strand
TACCCCGTGCGGCCGGCCGCCCACGCCGCCAGCCGTTCCACCCGGTCGCCCGTCGGGTCGGCCGCCCGGAGGCCATCGTAGGCGGACACGAAGGACTGCGTCTCAATCCGCGGCTCGTCTTCGAGCTTCTGCATGAAATGGCAGTGCCAATGCAGCCGCGCGATAAAGGAGCGCACCGAACCGACATGATAGCCGTCGCCGGGCGCCCCCACCGCGCGGGCCGCCTGGAGTTCGTCCAGGCGCGCGTGCGCGGACTGGACGACGGTGCGCAGCGAAATCGTCCCGAGCGCCAGCGGGACGCTGAGCCGCGAGCAGGCGTGGGCCGCCGTACGCGGGCTCGACATCTCGCGGCTGTAGTTCCTGCCACGGTGGGTTAAGAAACTGTCCAGCAGCTCCCGGGCCGCCGCCTCGCCCGAGTTTTGGCGATCGGGGCAAGGGTCGGCCGCCAATGACAGCTCCGCCGCCGAGGGCAATGCTCCGGGTTCGACGTGCGTCCACCCACGAGACGGGTCGGGCACGGCCGAGATCGGCGCGCGCATCCGCCCTTCCCACGCCGCCGCCCAACCATCGCGGGACGGCAAGCGTCGGACCACGCCCGTCTGCGTGCGTTCGTTCCACTCGACGCTGTGGGTCCGCGCCCACCGCCGGACGGCTCGATCGCGGGCATAGGTGACCGCATTACCCGTATCTTCGTGCGACCAGAGCGCGAGCTGCGTCCCCCGCCCCGCCGCGTGCGTCCGTAGTCGCTCCAACAGCTCGACCCCCTCGCCCGTCCTCACGGCCAACGGGATGCCGAGCCGCCCGAGGTTCTGTCGCAGTTCCGCCAACGCCTCGCGCGCCGCCGCCCAGTGCCGGCCCGAGAAGTCCGGGGAACGAATGACCGAAGGCTCGATCGCGTAGAAACCGAGGATTGGGCCACCCGTCGACCGGGCGCGGGCGCAGGCTTCCGCCAACGGGGCATGGTCGCTCACGCGCAGGTCGCGCTTGAACCAAACGACCTCCAGTTGTCGGTGACCCGCCATCCCGAGAGCGAACCGCCCCCGCCCGACCAGTCAAACTCCCCGTTCACCTCTCCCCTCGTCAGCGGTCGTCCCGGCCCCCCCAGGCGGGACGAGTGTCGGCCGGTCCCTGCGCGACATTCACTCGCGGCTGCCGCGCATGAACCACCGCGACGACCTCCGCGTCCTGCCTCCTCGCCTGGGGCAACCGGCGAAGTCGTCGTTCCAATCGCAGGGGTAACCCTTGCGACTGTCCTAATGGTTACCCTCAAGATCTCACCATGAGGACCTCGGCCGGTCCTTTACAGCCATCAATGGCTCGGCGAACTCAACGCCAGAGGCGGGCACGCCGGCGATTCCGCTTCGCCCTCGTTCCCAATCGGTTCGATTGCGGGGATGGCCCGGGAGAGAGCCGTGCGCGCTCGTCGTCGCGCTGGCTGCCGCCCCGGGGCAGCCGAAGGTCGGTATCCTCATCGCCATCACGCCAGGGCACGACCGCCTTCCGGTGCGCCAGGCCGCGCGTTTCCCGGGCCGCCACGGTGGATCCGGCGGGATGGGTTCGGCGCTGCGCTCGTCGCCGTGACGAGCCCACCACCCGCGGACTTCCGCATGAGGTTTACTCCTTCTCCTTCGCCGGGGCTTTCTTTGCCGGCGGATTCTTGCCCTGGGCGCTGACGACCTTGGGTTTGTCGATCTTCTTCGCGCCGGCGGGCAGCGCAGCGGCGTCGAACGGCAAGATCGGGCCGTCGTCGAGGGTCTTGAGCAAAATCTGTTTGACGTAGGTCCGGTGCGGGTTGCCGGCATGGAGCTGGATCGCGATGAGACCGGCGAGGGCGCGGTTCTTTTCATCGTGGTCGATGAAGACCGAGGTCGTACGGCCGTTCACCCTGTGTTCCAGGCGGTTGCCGCGAGCGATCACGGTGAACTCGTTCCATTGCGAGATATCTGCGACCACGCGCGGCCGCTCGCCCACCTGCCAGCGTTGGCCGGTCGGGTCCATGACGACGTCGACGCCGTTGTAGGCAAAGATGCCGCGGCCGCGTTCCTCGTAGGTCATCGCGGTGTGGACTTCGGTGGGGTGGACGTCGCACTGATAACCGAGGATGGTCCAAGGCGTGATTTCGGTCAGGCGGCGGCTGCGGTATTGGATGCCGGAGTTGTTGTCGCCGACCACGCGGACCGTGGCGCGCAATTCGAAGTCTTTGGCCGTGCCTTGCCAGATCAGGAACGAATTGGTTTTCGGGCTGCCGGGTTCGCTCGTGCCGACGATGACGCCGTCCTCGACCTTCCAGAGGCGGGGCTCCGCGTCCCAGCCGCTGAGGTCCTTGCCATTGAAGAGGGAGACGAAGCCGTCCTGAGCGAAGGCCGGCAGGCAGCAGGTGAGCAGCAAAGTACGGAGGAGTTTCATAGGGGTGCACCGACGATGGCGGCATCGGAGCCGAAATCCATCTTTACCTGCGGGGGGCCAAAGAGGCCTTTCTTGTGAGGGTCGGGGCGAAGGGGCGTTTAAACCACCCCCGGCGGAAGGTCATGCCTCGGCCGGGAAGCCGGCCGGACCGTGGAAACAACCTGGGCCAAGCTGAAGGGGTCATGGGTGAACGCTCGACAAACTCGCCGGTGGCAACGGCGGCGCCGTGATCCAACCGGCACACGGCGCGCCGGCGCAGACTCCCTCACGCCGTCTGAATGAGGCGGAACGATTCCGTCTGGCGTAGGCTGCGCGCTGGCGGGCGGCCGACATTCGCCCGATTTGTAGGAGCCTGCTTGCGGGCGATGGGTACGAGCTGAATCGCTGAATCGCCCGCAAGCAGGCTCCACCCTTCCGGCAGATGACCACCTTCCGGCAGATGACCACCCTCCGGCAGATGAGTCTCCACGCGATCGCGCATGGGAATGAGGCGGAACGATTCCGTCTGGCGTAGGCTGCGCGCCAGCCGGCGGCCGACATTCGCCCGATTTGTAGGAGCCTGCTTGCGGGCGATGGGTACGAGCTGAATCGCTGAATCGCCCGCAAGCGGGCTCCACCCTTCCGGCAGATGACCACCCTCCGGCAGATGAGTCTCCACGTGATCGCGCATGGGAATGAGGCGGAACGATTCCGTCTGGCGTAGGCCGCGCGCTGGCGGGCCCTCTGAAAACGCGCGCGCGAGCGGCCGGCCGAAATATCCCGCCCGCACAGCGTCGGTCCAATCGCGGTGGTGCACCTCGAGGTCGCGGACGATGCGACCCATGGAAAACCCTTCGTTCGCCGGCACGCCGAGTCTGTTCCGGTTCTGCTTCGTCACAGGGGCGTCGCAACCAAGCCGCGCACAACGCCCGGCGGTCATTTCGGCTCGCTGGGTTTTCCCCCAAAAAACGACGCGTTCACCACCGTCCGATCTGAACGTCGTTCGACCGGAGGGCCCCGGCCCAAATCAAAAATCGAGGCCCCTCCCCGACTGACCCGAATCGCTACGGACCCTCTTTCGTCGGCAGCCGATGAATCGCCCACCCGGAAACCTGGAGGACTTCCCCGGTCCCCTTGGCCGTCAGGAGCACTTCAACGGTCACGCCAGGAACCGAGTAATCCTTCGACTTCAGCCGCTCGACAAACCCGTCGGTCACGATGAGCGCTTTCAAGGGACGCGTCCGACGCAAATGATCCACCACGCAGGCGACCGAAGTTCCCCCCGTGGATCGGGTCTGCAGCTTCCCGTCTGTGATCAGCGCCGGCTCGACGGTGTTGGCAAAAGCCCAGAAAGGGCGACGCAGGTGCCGTTCGAATCGATGCAACAGGGCGACGACGGCCTGCAATTCATCCGACATCGAACCACTCACATCGAGATAGACGGCTACGCTGCCCCGGGGTAGGGCGCGATACGTTTCCCACGCAATTTCGCCGACGAGGGGATTCCAGAGGCTGCGCAGCAATCCGCGCCGGTCTCCCGTATTCAGGACCGGGAGGTGCGCCCAGGCTGGCTTAAGCTCCCGCCGGCGACCGCGGGGATCCGGCACGATCAAGCGCCGCAAGAGGGGCAGCGTGACTTTCTCCCAGGCGACTTCGGCGGGGGCCTGGCTCGGAGGAACCGAGAGATCCCCGGGCTTCGCCACCGTTCCAGCCGGGAGCGGGAGGATTCCCTGCCCGGCCAGATCCTGCGCCGCGGTCCGCAACCGCGCCGCGATTTCCGCCGGGACATCGTCCGCATCGAAGATCTCGCCCTCCGCATGGTTCCCGAGGAATACGGGTACCCCGGCGTCCCATTGCGCGATCCACTGTTCGACGCGCTTGGCCTTCACGAACTCGAGGACATCATCATAGACCACCTTGCCGTCGTAGATCTTTTTCCACAAGACCGTGCCTTCGAGGCAGAGCCATTCGGCCGTGGCGAGGTGGGCGGGATCGGCTATAAAATCTGGCTGCGACGGATGATGTCCTCGCGCGACGTCGTAGTGGTCATCGTCCCGGAGCGTGCGGGGTCGCAAAAGAACGACCGGTCCCTTCGCCTCGGCATAGTAGCGACTCATGAATCCACTATAGTCGGGTCCGAGCTTACGGTGGATCATCGCGTTAATCACAGCATCCAGCGCGAGATTGATCGCCGGGGTCATGTGGCGAATCTCTCGCGTATGCCGCAGGAGGACATGTAAGAACTCGTGCACCAAAAGGGCCTTTACGTGCATTTCGGTCGCACACTCCGCCTGGATAAACGCGAGGTTCACCCGCAGGACCGGCCTGACCCCGAGCGTGACGGCCGCCGTGCGGACCGCATCCGTAAACTCGACCCGGGCGACACTCAGCAGTCCGCGGCAAGCGAGCGCATTCTCCTCGGCCAGCTCGTCGAGCAGCGTATGAAACCCCGTTTCGTCGATGTTCATGGTGATTTATCGTAAAATTCACTGCAGCGATAGAGCACGAGGCGACGGGAGAGCCGGGCCTCGCTCCAAATGAGCGGCCGATCCGGGGCGTAGAACGCGGGGCCGCAGAGCCCGAGGATCAAAGCCACTTCCAGGGGGCCAATCGGCGATAAGCCCCCCGCTTCAACCTCCGGTCCGAGGTCACTTCCCCTGCCCGCTTTCTCGGTTTTCTTCGCCGCCGTTTCCGGAACCGTCCCGTCCGAGCAGGGGCGACTTAACCACCGCCCGGCCGGCAAGGCCACTTGGCGACGGGCCGCTTCGACATCCGCCAGACCCGCTTCCCTGAGCAGGGCCCGCGCCCGAGCCACCCGGGACGTCTGGCCCGCCAGCTCGAACCCCAACGCGAGCCCCGCGATGAAAAGCGGTTCCCCGTCGTCAGCGCGCAGCAGCGAGCTGCGCAGCGCATGACTACAATTAAGCGGGGGCGGGCCCATGGGGTTGGGAGGTTTCCTTTGCCGTTTTTTTCCCGGCCAACGCCACACAGCGCTCAAAATCCCGCAGAAGATCGCCCCAGCCTTCCGGCATCTTTCTGTTTTTCACGACCAGATACTGGAGGAGATGGGTGGCCCGCACTCGCCTCTTCTTAGACCATTCCGCCATGGCCTGCACCGCCTCCGCATAGCCGGGGACGGTCGCCTCCCACTTCCCGCCTCCGGGGGAAAAGTAGGGAGTCCGGGTATTATCCCGCCAATCGACCCGCGCATCACACTCGGTCGCCTCGCCCACGATGCGCCCCACATCGTTCAGGCCATCGGGACCCAGCACCGGGTCCTTCGCACCCAACAGGCACGGGTAGACGGCGAGGGCCCAGGCCGTCACGCGGTCGAGGTGTTCACCCGCGATCAGCTGGGACACCGCCACGCTCCCGGTATCGGGATCCGGGCACTCGTGGAGCAAGAGCCCCGTCTTTTTCGCGAGATCCGGCTCCAGCGCGAACGCGTGCAACCACTTTTCCCGCCCGGTGAGGGCGACCGTATCCCACGCCACCCGATGGGCCGCATCGATCGTTTCCCGCGGTGCGGCCTCCCCGGTGGCAACCTGCGGCACGCTGGCCCGCAGGACGAGCCGGAAGAGCCGCTCCTGGGGAAGATCCGACACGCAGGAAGCCGCGAGCAGGTTGCGCGCAAGCTGGCGCGTCCGCCGGGGCGAGAGGCGGAGCCCCGCCTGCCCCAGAGTCGTTGAAACGGTCGACGCATAGGCCAGCAGATGCGCCGGTGGATTTTGCAGGAGCGCGTTGAACCGGACGAGGCGCTCCCCGAGAAACTGCCGGAGCCGGCCGCCGTCCCGCGAAATCGCTCCATCGCCCCGGGGATCGGTCACCGCCGCTTTCTCCTCGTCGGTGAGATCGTTCCAGTCAGCCACGGTCACAATAAAGGCGAAACGATCCGCCAAGGCGGGATCCAGTGGCTCTGCCCCCAGGTAACCGTTTTCCTCGCCGGCCGGATTCATCGCCGCCCACCGGTAGCGCAGTTTGGTGAGAGGCATGCCCTGCACCCGCCGCTCATGGACGAGGGAGAAGAAGCGATTCTGATGTTCCGGTTTACAGCGGTTCAACTCATCGACCAAGACGGACTCCGCCCCCCAGACCGTGGCCGGGGTTTCAATAAACCGGATCGATAGCCCATCGGCCGCCGGGTAGGGAAACCCGACCAGATCATCGAAGGAAACCAGACTCGCATTGTAGTGCCGGTGCTGCAGGGCCAGCGCCTCGGACAGCGAATTCAGCAGGAAGGTTTTTCCGGTGCCATGCCGGCCGATCAACAGCAGCGGATCCTCGGATAGCAGTGCGGCGAGGAGGATGGGCTCGACCTGGTCGTAGCCGTAGACGCCAATTTGGCGCATGAAGCGGGTGCGTGAACTCATGGTGCGAAAGGGTGGTGTTCTGCCAGCCGTTCAGACTTCCCACGGCAGACCCGCCTTGCCGAAGTGCCCGTAGTTCGTCGTCGCTGTATAGATCGGCCGCAGCAGATCGAGCTGTTCGATGATGGCACCCGGCCGGAAATCGAACTGGGCCGCATAGTGCGCCGCCAACCGATCATCACCGGTCCCCCGCGTATCGACTGTGATCGACACGGGCTGAGCAACCCCGATCGCGTAGGACACTTGGATTTCCGCCGCCTGCGCGAGCCCACGGAGCACGATCTGGCGCGCAACATACCGAGCATAGTACGCCGCAGAGCGGTCGACCTTGGAGGGATCTTTACCGGAGAAGGCCCCGCCGCCGTGCCGGGCGTAACCGCCGTAGGTATCCACGATGATTTTACGCCCCGTGACTCCGCAGTCGCCCTCAGGACCGCCCGTATCAAACACCCCCGTCGGATTGATGAAGGTTTTGATCCCGGCATGGTGCCACGGACCCAGCGCACGCGGGAGCAAAACGCCGCTGACCCACGCCTTGATTTCGCCTGGGTCCTGACCGCGCACGTGCTGCGTGGAAACCACCACGTCGGTCACTGCCACCGGCCGATGCTGCTCATAGCGGACGGTCACTTGCGCCTTCGCGTCCGGTCGAAGCCAGGCGACAGCCGCAGATTTTCTCGCGTGGGCCAGTTCGCGGGTTAACGCATGCGCGAGTGAAATCGGCAGCGGCAAGAGTTCAGGGGTCTCGGTGGTGGCGAAGCCGAACATCAGCCCTTGGTCGCCGGCACCCTGGTCTTTGCCGTAGCCCACGCCTTGCGCAATGGCGCGCGATTGCTGACCGATGGCATTCGTGATGGTCACCGTGTCGGCGCTGAATTTCTCGGTCGGATCCGTGTAGCCGATGGCCCGGATCGTCTGACGCACGACGGTCTCGATTTCGGCGGTCGAAAGCAGCGCAGCCGTGGAGACCTCGCCGGCCACCACGACCAAGCCATCCTTGCACAAGGTTTCGATTGCCACGCGCGCCTTGGGGTCCCGCGTCAGATAGGCGTCGAGCAGCGCATCCGAAATCCCGTCCGCGACTTTATCGGGATGCCCTTCGGAGACGGACTCGGAGGTGAAGAGGAAATTGCCGTGGGCGCTCATCAGGCGGCCCTCCCCTCTTGCATCAGGCGGACGGGTTCGCCGAGCCGGGCGTGCAGTGCCAAGTGCGCGAGCGCCACATCCCGGAGTTCACGGGCGACGGGGAGGCAACGGGTGCCCAGTGACTCGCGGACGCGGGACTTGGTATAGTCCGGATGATGGACGTGGAAATGAATCCACCACGTCCCATTGTTATTATAGAGGTGATGATTGCGGTTCCGCGGATTGGTGCGGAGGGCGAGCGTATTGGTCGACATGATGGGGAGCGATAATCGCACACTGCACCAAGGGAGAGTTGGTTGGTCGGGGCGTTCGCCCGGCCCACATCGCACAGGGCACCAGGCCCTGCACATTCCACCGCGGCTTCTCCAAGCCCGGTTGGCAGACCCTCCTGCTGACAGGAAAGTCACTCTTGATGTAGCAAGCTATTAAGGAACGAGACCAATCAATCTTGCCTGCGCGAAAACCTCAAGCCCGTTCCGGGGCTATGACGGAGAGGACCGCGCCGCCGCCCACGTCGGCCGCTTCCTTCGCTTCGCCGGAGTCCGTTTGAAGCCCAACCCGCCGAATTGAAAACGGCCTTCACCCGGTCGATCAAATCAGTCTCAATCGATCGCATGATTTCCGTCCTTCCGCCCGCCCGAGGAAAAGCCCACGCCCCGCTCTACCAGTTGAAGGTCGTCCTGCTCGGCGTGGCGCCACCCGTCTGGCGGCGACTGCACGTGCCCGGCAACGCCAAGCTCGACTGGCTGCATGCCGCCCTGCAGGTCGCGGTCGGCTGGACCAACAGCCATCTGCATCAGTTCACGGTGGGCGAGGCCTGCTACTCGGATACGAGCCATTATTTTGCGGAGTTTGAGGACGACCAGGAAATCCTCGAAGAGAGCACGTTTACCCTTCGGCAAATCGCCCCGCAGGAAGGGGACGCCTTCCGCTACGAATACGACTTCGGCGATTCCTGGGAGCACGAGATCACGGTGGAGAAAATCCTGCCGAACCCGGCCGGGGCCTCGTTCGCCCTCTGCCTCGAGGGCGCCCGCGCTTGTCCGCCGGAAGATTGCGGCGGTATACCGGGCTATGAAGAGCTGCTCAAGATTCTCAAGAATCGGAAACACCCGGAGCACAAACGCATGAAGGAATGGCTGGGCCGTCCCTTCGACGCCGCCGCCTTCGACGAGGAGAAAACCAATTTCTGGCTGCGCAAACTGAAATGGCCGCGCACAACCGAGGCGCAACTACGCAAAGTGCTCATGGGCCGGGACGCCGTCCAAGAGTAACCCTTCGCTCCCGAGCCGTTTTCCCACCGCACCGCCGGCTAGGTGGGCGGAGATTATCCGGGAGCTCGCGACCGAGCCATCCCCTGGGCCATGGTGGGCGAGGAGCCCTTTTTCTGCGCTGCGGCGCAATCTCCGTTTGCATCTCCACCCGGTCCTTGGACACTCGGTGTCCCATGCCCACGCCCGCGCAGCTCCCCCACTCCCGTCCGCCGCTGGCCCGCATGATGCGCATCCATGAAGAATTTCAGGATGCCCGGCTCACGAACTGCACCAAGCTCGCCGAACTCTTAGAGGTCTCGACGAAGACCATCGCCCGCGACCTCGACTTCATGCGGGACCAGCTGGGTCTGCCGGTCGAATACGACGCCCAAATCTACGCGTGGCGTTACGCTCACCCGGTCAAAAACTTTCCCACCGTGCAGGTGAGCGAGGGCGAGCTGCTCGCGCTCCTCGTGGCGCAAAAAGCCCTCGTTCAATACCGCGGCACGCCGTTTCACGATCAACTCGCGCACGCCTTCGACAAGCTCTCCGCCGGGTTACGAGACCGGGTGAGTTTTTCACCGGCAGGCAGTCTCGCCAGCGTTTCCTTCCATCAGTTCGGCCCCAGCAAAGCCGACTTGCAGATTTTTAAGCGGATCAGCCATGCGGTGCTGAAATCCCGGGAGATCGAGTTCACCTACCTGAAACCGCGGAGCACCACGGCGGAGACGCGCCGGATGCAGCCTTACCATCTCGCGAACCGGGAAAACGCCTGGTATTTGGTCGGCCACGACGCGGAGCGCGACGCCTTGAGGACCTTCGCCGTCAGCCGCATTCAGGAGGTCACGGTCGGCTCCAAACGATTCACGAAACCGAGCGATTTTTCACCGGAAACGTATTACGCGAAATCCTTCGGGGCCTTTGTGGGCACCGGCGACCACCGGGTGGTCGTTCGGTTCACGCCGACCGCGGCGGCGCAGGTCCGCGAGCGCTTCTGGCATGAGACCCAAGAGGCCCGCGAGCTGGCCGACGGTCGCTTGGAACTGCGGATGCACCTCAACAGCCTCGATGAAATTCAACGCTGGATCATGGGCTGGGCCGACCAGGCCCAAGTCATCGGCCCGGCGGAGCTGCGCCAACGCGTGAAAGCCGCGGCCGTGGCCGTCGCGAAGCTTTACTGAATCCAGCACGGACGAGCGCGATCTCCGCCGAACACCCCCAGGTCCGCCCCGCCCCATTCCATGAAGTGTGATTTCGTCGTATTTGATTTGGAAACGACTGGTCTCTCGCCCCGGTTCGACGAGATCATCCAGATCGCCGCCGCCCGCCTCGGGCCCGGCGGGACCGTCACCGGCGAAGTGTTCGCGACCTTTGTCCGACCGGAAGCGATCCTTTCGAGCTTCATCACCAGCCTCACCGGCATTTCCCACCGCGACGTCGCCGGTGCGCCATCGGTCGCCGAAGCCCTGGCGGCATTTTCCGCCTTCGTCGGCGAGGCCGTGTTGATCGCGCACAACGGGCACCGCTTCGACGCGAAGTTTTTGACTGCGGCGTGCGAACAGCAGCGCCTCAACTCCCGGCCCGTCGCCCTGATCGATTCGATGCATTTCTCGAAGCGGCTCTTCGGCACGACGCGCGGAACGAGCCATGGACTCGACGCCGTCCTCACCCGCACGCAGGTGACGACGTTCCACGGCCGTCGGCACGATGCGCGCGGCGACGTGTCCGCTTTGGCGCAGGCCGTCGAGCGCATGTGGCGTCAGCTGAACCTGGACGCGGCCTGCAGCGGCATTCCCCGCGCCGGAACGCATCTCCCGCGGGTGAGCCGATAGATTCCCTCACAGGGAAGTCGATCCGCGCTAGGCGACATGTTGAGGCGGCGCCCATCATTTCCGCCCCCCTCCCCCAGCGGTTGTCCGACCCCTCGGCGTAGGGTGAATGCCATGATCACGCTGCTCGCTACTCATCACGCCAACGCGCGCGCCCGGGAGCGCATCGGCTGGCACCGCCGCACCCTCGACCGCATGCTGGAGCGGGTTTTTTACGACGGCTTGGGTCTGAGTGATTGTCCCCGCCGGTTGCACGAATTTATCGCGGCCAGCGTCACCGCCGAAATCAGCGGCCTGACCCGGATCTACGGAGAGCATCTTTACGTGTTCGCCCGCGATCAGCCCAACGTCGTCGTGCTCAAAACCGTCTATCCCCTGCCCGCCGCCCTCAAGTCGACGGCCCATCGGGCGCGTCACCGCCACCACGCCCTCGCCGCCTGATTGGCTGCGCAACGTCGTCCACCGGATCGCATCCCCCCCCGTCGTCGCCCTGCCATGTCTCGACCCCACGCCAAGAAAGCGCGTCCCTCCGGCACCAACACCTCCGTCCCGACGCATCCGCTCGTCCCGGCCTTCCGCGCCTTGGAGCTCCGGTTCATTCTGGAAGCCGGACGGCCCGAACTAATCCGCCTGGATCGCGCCTGTCAGCACGGGAACTTCGTCCTCGTCGGCCTTCACAGCGAGGAGGCCGCGCATGTCGTGCTGCTCGTCGTCCATCCGATCAAGACGGTCGCCCCCGCGCAGTTCGAGACGCTGCGGTTGCTCAACCACCTCAACGAGGCGCTGCCGGGCGGTGGCTTCCGCCTCGATTTCTCGGACGGTGAAATCACGTTCCGCCACTGCCTCCACCTCGGTGCCGCCCCGTTGGATCCCGAAAGCGTGCGCTGCGCCCTGGCGCTGGTGTGCTACGCGGTCGATCACGCCCTGCCACAACTCGCCGCCGTCGCGCTCGGCCAATGCACCTATGCCGAGGTCTTGGCCCGCCAGAACACGCGGGATGGGGCCAACTGACCCAGCCCGGACCCGCGCCCAATTTAACCCGATTACCGGGTCGTTCCACCCCCCAGAGTCCACTCCATGAAAAAGCATGCCTCGTTCCTTGTTGTCCTCGTCCTGACCTCCGCCTGCGCCCTCTTCTCGGGCTGCGCGACCATCGTGAAGGGAACGACGCAGGTCATCCCCGTATCGTCCGATCCCACCGGGGCCCGCGTCACGGTGGACAATGCCCCGGCGGGCACGACGCCGACAGCAGTCACGTTGAGCCGAAAGCAAAATCACATGGTGGTGATCGAGAAGGAAGGCTTCGCCCCGGAGAGTATCGCCGTGACCAAGTCGATGGGCGGAGCGGTCGCCGGGAACATCATCGCCGGCGGCCTGATTGGCTGGGGCGTGGATGCGATGACCGGGGCTCAATACAACCTCGCGCCCAACACCATCAGCGTGCGGCTCGCGACCAAAGCCGATCAACCGACTGCGGCCAGCGCCGCGGCCAACAAGACCAAGGAGTTCATCGATGAGCTCAACAAACTGGATACCCTGCTGGTGGACAAGAAAGTGACCCCGGAAGAGTACGGGAAGATGCGGGCCGCCTTGATCGCCAAGTATCAAACGTGAGCCGTTCACTCGCTCGCGCGCGCGGCGACCGGAAAGTCCAGAGTTCAAAGGGCGTTGGTATTACACGGATTCGCCATGGGTAGGGCGGCGCAGCGGGGACCGACCCGCCGTCGGACTCCGCCGCAACCCGCGCATTGCACCTGGCCGCGCAGGTGGCACACTGCGCGATCCCCATGAATCGGCGCTCCTTCCTCCACTCCGCCGCCGCTGCCAGCTCGCTCGCGGCGTTTTCCATCAAGTCTTCCGGCGCAGAGAAATCCGGCCGCAAGTATCGCACTGCTCTCGTCGGCTGCGGCTGGTGGGGCGGCAACATCCTCGGCGAAGCCATTGCGAGCCGGCAGTGCGAAGTCGTCGGCTTGTGCGACGTCGATGATCGCCAGGTCGCCTCCACCGTGGAGAAAATTTCAAAAATCACCGCCGACCAACCGCGGAAATACCGGGATTACCGCGAACTCCTCGCGAAGGAAAAACCCGAGATCGTCATCGTCGCCACCCCCGACCACTGGCACGCGTTGCCCACGATCGCGGCGGTGAAGGCTGGAGCGCACGTCTATGTGGAAAAGCCGATCGCGCACACCATCGACGAAGGCCGCGCCATGGTCCGCGCCGCCCGCCACGCGAACCGCGTCGTCCAAGTCGGCACGCATCGTCGCGTGTCCCCGCACTCCCAGACGGCCCGGGAGTTCATTCGCTCGGGGAAGGTCGGCGAGATCGGGATGATGCGCTGCTTCGTGAACTCCCTGGGCTCCGGCCCCGAGCAACCGCTGCCCACCGTCCCGACGCCGCCCGGACTGGATTGGGACCTGTGGTGCGGCCCGGCGCCGCTGCGCCCGTTCAACGGCACCGCGAACAACCGCGGCATCCACCCGCGCGGCTTCCGGAACTACCTCGACTACGCGAATGGCACGCTCGGCGATTGGGGCATCCACTGGTTCGACCAGGTCCTCTGGATCACCGACGAGAAGTGGCCGAAGCGGATCTTCTCCACGGGCGGCCGGCCGGTCAAAGGGCCCCCGGTACTCACGGCGAACGAACAGACCACCGACGCCCCAGATCATCAGCTCGTGAATTTTGAATTCGAGAAATTCTCGGTCGCGTGGGAATCCCGGGCCTTCGGCGGCAACCCCGTCGACAAAGGCGAGGGCGTGGGCTGCTATTTCTACGGCACCAAGGGCGTGTTTCGTCTCGGCTGGCGCGGTGGCTGGACGTTCTACCCCGCAAACGAAAAAGACCCGCTGCTGCACGAGGATGCCCAGGTGCACGCACCCGACAGCCAAAACATTCAGGAGCTCTGGGCCGATTTTCTTGCTGCGATTCAGACCGGACGTCGCCCGATCTCTGACATCGAGGAAGGCCACCACGCGACGAACTGTTCGCTGCTCGGCATGATCAGCCTGAAACTGGGCCGCAGCATCCACTGGGATGGAGCCCGGGAAACGATCGTCGGCGATCCCGCCGCGACCCAACTTATGCGCCGGGCGTATCGCAAAGGCTGGGAGTATCCGACCTAAGGGTCGCGCGGTACTCCGCCCACTCGTCGTGCCAGCGCGATAGCGAAAAACTCGCTCCAGCTCGTTTCGTCTCCAGTCATACCAACGTCCTTTGGTTTCTAGACTGTAGGCCGGGTTGCCCGCTGTAGGCCCGGCCGTTGGCCGGGTTGCCCGCCCAACGGGCGGGCCTACAATGACAAAGTCTGAAACATACGGGCCGTTGGTATCACTCCGTCGTAATGGTGGCCATTGCGACATCCTATACGACTGATCCCTTCTCGCCGCGGTGGTCCCCGGCCGGCCGGGTAGCCCTCGCCGCGATGACCCGCTTCCGTTCCTGAGCGGGGACCGCGTAATGGTTCGCTGCGAGAGCTCCCGAGCAGGATCTCGCCCGGCCCGTTCCATGGTTCGGGCGCGCGCGTCACCTCGAGAGGCGCAAAAAAAGAGGCCCAGCCCTTCTTTCGAAGAACTGGGCCATAACTTGGCAACGACCTACTCTCGCGGGACCTAACGTCCTACTACCATTGGCGGCTGAGGGCTTAACGGCCGTGTTCGGGATGGGAACGGGTGG
>CANHJG010000118.1 GCA_947461205.1 Opitutia bacterium | reverse complement strand
GGCGGGATTTCTCGGCAGCGAATACGGTCCGTTCAATGTCGCGTTTCCGGAGCAGGCGGCCGACGCCGTGCGGCCGCCGGCCGGGATGAGCCCGGGGCGGTTCGAGAACCGCGACGCGTTTTACCGGAAGCTTCTCGAGGCGAGTCCGCTCGGGCGCGACGGGAGCGGTTACCAAAAAGAGTCGCTGTTGCGGGCGATGGACAACGCGCACCGGCTGCTGAGCTCGCCGGCGGCGAAGGCGTTCGACCTCGCGTTGGAACCGCTCGAGCGCACGCGGAAATATTTTCCCGCGTTTGAGCCGGGGATGCGCTTCGACGCGCCGCGGGACCGTTTTGGTGCGAAGTATGAGGAGAGCATGGTCGGTCGCTTCGGGCTCGGCTGCCTCCTCGCGCGGCGGTTGTGCGAAGCCGGCGCGCGCTTCATCGAGGTGACGACGGAATACATTCCGTTTCTCAACTGGGACACGCACGAGAACGGCCACGCGCGCCTGGTCGGCATGAAGCAGATGATCGATGCGCCGATCGCGCAGCTGGTGCGCGATCTGGACGAGCGCGGGTTGCTCGACCGCACGCTGGTCGTAGTGGCGAGCGAGTTTAGCCGCGACATGATGCTCGAGGGTAAACCGGAGAAAGCGGTGAAGGACCAGGTGGTCGTGCCGACGGTGATCAATGACGAAAAATTCTACGGCATGCACCGGCATTTCACGGCGGCGGGCAGCGTGCTGCTGTTTGGCGGCGGGATGAAACGCGGGCACGTCCACGGGGTGACGGCCGACGAGCGGCCGTGCCGGACGATCAAGGATCCGGTGACTATTTCCGATCTGCACGCGACGATCTACCGCGCGATGGGGATACCGGCCAACCACGGTTACGACGTGGAGAAGCGGCCGTTTTACGTGACGAGCGACGGCAAGGGGAAACCCGTGCGCGAGCTGTTCGCGTAGGCCGGCGCCGGGGGTGCGCCGGCCGCCCTGGTCCTGGGTCAGGACGAGTGCGGTTGGTCCCACAGCGGCTTGCCCGATTCGGGGGGCGCTGGTTTCGGAGCATTTTTCCCGTGCAGCGGTTGGGGCGCGCGGGCGGCATGCTTTTGGGATGCGGCCTGCGCGGCGAGGGCGTCGGGGCTCGGACCGGCCGCGCCGGTGGCATGGGCCGGTTCGACGGCGGACCGGGCGGTGGCGGGCTCGGTCGCCGGGGCGCCGCCGGTCGTGGGGTCGGCCGCGGCGGCGGTCAGCTGACGTTCGGCCTCCAGCCAATGGCCGACGTCGTAGCCGTGGGGCTGGCCGTTCGAGGTCCAGATTTCATAGGCGCGCCGGGCGATGGCGTCGCGGGAGGGTGGATTCGTTTTCATGGTCGGGCGTGGCGGGATCGCGGGCGGCGTTCGGAAAATTTCCGGGGTAGCCGCCTGAGCACCGACCGAGGGATGAGCGCCCGGTTCCGCGCCGCGACGATCGTCTTAGCCCGCATCCATCACCCTTTCCTCGACAAATTTTGTGGCACAGAGCCCACAGAGTTCAGAAGCGAGGTCACGGAGCCAAACCCCGTGTCGGCTCTGTGGGCTCTGTGGGCTGGGCTCCGTGCCCTCCGTGAAATAAGTTTGGTCAGGTGGAGGGTGAAATATTCCGGTTAGGGGCGGTGTGCCGATGAGCCGGGGCAATGCGTTAGCGGGCTCGGCCGAGGGCCGAGCGCTGCGTGCGCTCGGCGCGGGGGATGCGGCGCAGGCGCCAGCGTTGGGCGCTGGCGACGATGAAGCCGGGGCAGCGGGGGCTGCCGCAGCGGCACGGATGGAGCGCCCAGTCGGGGAAGGCGAAGCCGTAGTCGAAGGTAAGTTCGGCGCCGGCGGGGATGTCGCGCCGGGCGGTGATCCACACGCGGCCGCGGACCACCTCGATCCGGCAGTTCGGGGCGCACGAATGGTTGATGAGGCGCGCGACGTTGCGGCGGGTACGGCCGTCGAGGTCGTGGCGGTTGGTGAGATTAAAAATATAGACGGAGTCGTCGCCGCCGCGGCGTTGGCGGGCGAGGCGCTGGGTCTCACGCCGGGCGGCCTCCGCCTTGGTGATGCGTTCGCCCGTGTATTCGATCACCGGCGTGCCGTCGGGAATGGGTTCGCGGGCATAGACCCCGCGGCCGTGGATCGCGGATGGGCCGGCGGTGATCCACCGGGAGGCGGTAGGGCGTCGCGGGCGGGCGATCTTGGCGGAGCGGGCGACGGAGGCGTGCATGCCCAGCTATCGTGCATCGCACGGGACGCGGCAAACGGTTTCGCCGCGTCATCCTCCTCGCCAACGGTGTCGGTCCCGGTCTAAGGCTGGAGCGAACCAATTATTCCCCATGAAAACCCGGCGAGAATTCCTGCGCGCGACCGCGGTCGGCGCCACTGCGGCGACCGGTTTGCCCGGCCTGATGGCGGGCGCGGACGGACCGGCCCGCGCGGCCACGAGGGCGAAGGCGGACGCTCCCGGGCGGGCGGCGGGCAACGCGGTCACGGCGCGGCATCGCAATCTGTTTAACGGCGATACGTGCACGTTTTTCTATAATCCGGAGATCTGGCACCCGGAGAGCGGGCCCTACACGGCGAAGGCGATTTACCGCTATGTGGATGTGTTGGCGGACAACGGCGTCGATACGTTTCTCGTGAACGCCAATGCCTCGACGGCGTGGTATCCCAGCAAGGTGGTCCCGACGATTCTCGACGGCTACCGGCGCGGCGACCGGGAGTTTTTCCGCGGCCATGCGATTTGTGCCGGGGCGACCGAGCCGGCGGCGGTGGAGAAGTTTATCGACGAATCGATGGTGTTTATGAACCGCTATCAGGATCTCCTCGATGCGGGGGTCGATTGGCTGGCCGAGGCGGCGAAGGCGTGTCGGCAACGGGGGATCTCGCCGTGGGTGAGCATCCGTATGAACGACATGCATGGGCAGAGAAATTTCGAAGGCAGCTATTTCAACGCCCCGCTGCTGCGCAAAAAAGAGATGCGGCTGCAGCACAGCGCGTATTCGCCGACGATGTGGATACCCGATTATCGGGAAGGGCTGAACTACGCGCGGCGCGAAGTGCGCGACTTCCTGTTGACTCAGATCAAGGAGGTGGTGGAGGACTACGACTACGAAGGGCTGGAACTGGACTGGTGGCGCAACCCGCTCTGCTGCGAGCCGAACGCCACGTCGGAGACCGTGGAGATGATGAACGGGTGGTTTCGCGAAGTCCGGGCGCTGACGGAGCGGCGCGCGCGCCAGACGGGGCGGCCTTTTCCGCTGGGGTTCCGGATGCCGGGGCGGTTGGCCGCGCTCAAGTCGATCGGGATCGATGTCGTGACGCTCTGCCGCGAGGGCACGCTCGATTTCATCTGTCCGTCGAATTTTTGGCGGACGTCGTGGGACATGCCGCACGACGAGCTGCGCCGGCAGGTGGGCGAACGCGTCGCGATTTACGGTGTGATCGAGGACGGGGTGAACCGGATGGCGGCGGCGGCGCCGGCGATCCCGCTCACGCGCGACATGCGCTATATCTCGGCGAGCCACGAACTGATGCGCGGCAACGCGGCGGGCAAACTCGCGCTCGGGGCGGACGGGATCGAATGCTATAATTTCCCCTGCACGGACCAGGCGAAGATCCCCGGGGTGATTTCGGATTACACGACGCTGCGCGACCTCCACCGGCTGGAAGTGCTGCGCGGGAAACCGAAGCACTATACGTTCTCCGACCAGGGCACCCCGTTTGTGCAGATTCCGTTCGAGCGCGTGCCGCAGCTTCCGGTCGTGCTGGAACGCGGCTGGATCAAAGCGTTCACGTTGCCGATGTGCGCGGAGCCGGCCGACGGCGGGCTGGAGCTGGTGATCCAAATCGTGCTGAAGGCGGAAGACGCGGTGGGCGAGCTGCCGGTGGCGTTCAATGGCGGCTGGCCGCGGCGGGAGCACACGGCGTCGGACCGGCTGCTGTTTCCCTGCGGCGCCTTTACGCACCACGCGGCGGCGAACCGCGGTTATGATATCATTTTTCCGGTTTCGCTGGTGCGGGAAGGGTGGAACGAAATCACCGTCGAAAACGGGGGCGACCGGACGATCACGGTGGTGGGGATCGAACTCGCGGTCCGGCCGAGGGGGGCGGGGCCCGACCGGGGTAATCGTTGACCAAAGTTCCCCGAGCGTTCGTCCTCGGGTGAGCCTGGTCATGCCACCTCCCCGCAAAATCCTCCTGATTGACGACGATCCCGCGATCGCGGAGTTGGTCGGATTCATGCTGGGTGTCTTTCGCCGCGAGCGCTTTGGGTTGGAGCATCGGGCCGACTACGCGGGCGGGCTGCAGAGCCTGGTGAGCGGCGACTTTGCGCTCTGCCTGCTGGACTATAATCTGGGCGAGCGCAACGGACTGCAGCTGCTGCGGGAGGCCAAGGCCCAGCACTGCCCGACCCCCATCATTTTGCTCACGGGCGACAGCAATGAGGAGACCGACTTGGCCGCGATGGAAGGGGGCGCGGTCGATTTTCTGGAAAAAATCGACCTGACCGCTCGGATGCTGGAGCGAGCGGTGCGGTATGCGTTGAAAATGGCCGCGGCCCTGGCGCGGTTGCGGGAGCAGGCCGCGCACGATGAGTTGACGGGCATTCCCAACCGCCGGGAGTTCGACCGGCGGTTGCGGGAGGAATGGCAGTGGAGTCTCCGGTTCCAGCGGCCGCTCGCGCTGATCATGTTGGACCTCGACCGCTTCAAAGTCATCAACGACACCCATGGCCATCCCGCCGGGGACGAGGTGTTGCGCCATGTGGCCCGGCTGCTCGCGGGTCAAATCCGGCAGGTCGACTGTCTGGCGCGTTTTGGCGGCGATGAGTTTGCCTTGCTCCTCGTCGAGACGGACCGGAGGAGCGCCGAGGCCGTTGGGGCCCGCTTGCGGGCGTTGGTGGCGGCCACGCCGTGCGAGCTCGCGACCAAACCGTTGGGCGTTGAGGTCGCGATCAGTGTCGGCGTGGCGGCCTGGCCGGACCACGCCGACACCCTGGCCGCGCTCGTGGCGGCGGCCGACGCCGACCTCTACGAATCGAAACGACGCGGGGCGCAGGGGCGGAGCTGACGGTGGGGCGGGCTGCTGGGCGCGGCAGGCATCACGGCCCCGGAGCGAAGCCGTCGTCGGTGCCCGCGGCGGCATGGTAGGCGCCGGTGCGGATCGTGCCGGAGCGGGCATGGTAAAACTCCATCACCCGCGTGAGCTCGGTCAGGCTGATCTTTCCGTCCCGGTCGGAATCGGCCGCATGATAGCGCGCGAGCCTGACCAGTCGGTCGGTGGCGCGGCCGCGATCGACGGCGAAACCGTCCTCGGTGGCCTCGGCGGCGACCGCGTAGCTGCCCGTCCGGACCGTGCCGTAGCGGGTGTTGAACAGCTCGATCATCCGGGTCAGCTCGGCGAGGGTGATCCGGCTGTCGCGATTCAGATCGGCGTCGTGAAAATTGATTGGGGGGAACGGGTCGGCAAAGCGTGCATCGGCGGCCAGCGCGGTGTCGGTGAGCGTCTTCATGAACGCGACCAAGGCGGCCTTTTCGGCCGCCGTGAGATTGAGGCGCAAGGCGCCCTGGGCCGGCGGGCGGGCGCGCAGCGGCGGTGAGAGGTTCGGGTGGGCGACGACGCCCGAATTGTAGAACTCCACCACCTCCTCCAGCGTCGCAAAGCGGCCGTCGTGCATGTAGGGGGCCGTCAGGGCGACGTTGCGCAACGAGGGCACCTTAAATAATCCCTCATCTAGGGCGCGCCCGGTAACCGCCCCAATGCCCTTGTCGACGGAGGGGTTTTCCAGCCCGTTGTTGTTGATCCGCGGGCCGGAGGAAAAGTTGTCGGTGCCGTGGCACTGCGCGCACGTCGCCGCGCCGATCTCCCCATTGAACAGGCGCCGGCCGAGGTTTTCCTCCGCGGTGAAATTGCTGAAATTTACGCCCACGCCGGCATCGTATTTGGTGCGCGTCGAAGCCAAGGCGCGGACGAATTGCGCGAGAGCGCGGCTGATCCGGTCGGTGGTGACCGTTGGCGAGCCGAAGGCAGCGGTGAAAAGCGTCGCGTAGAAGGCCTCGCTGCCGAGCCGGCTGATCAGCGTCGGCAACGCCAGGTCCATCTCGACGGGTTCTTGGATAGGCTGGAGGACTTGGGCTTCCAGCGTGGCGGCGCGTTCATCCCAGAAGAACGTGCGGCGTTGATACCAGCGGGCATTGGTGAGGCCCATCGAATTGCGGTTCGTGAGGCCGCCGTCCAGACCGACGCTGAGCCGGCGCGGATCGCTGAAGCCGCTTTCCTGGCGGTGGCACGAACTGCAGGAAACGGATTGGTTGTCGGAGAGGCGTTTGTCGTAAAACAGCACCCGGCCAAGGGTCGCGCCCGCATCGGTGATCGGGTTGTCCGCGGGGGTGTTGTCCTGTTGCACGACGGCGGGGGCCAGAAACTGGGGCGGCAGGACGGTGGTATAGGAGGCGAGCGGTGCCGGTAGCACCGGAACGGCTGGACCTTGGGCGCGCAGGTCGGCCCCGACGCAGAGCAGGAGGAGGGCGGCGACGAGTCCGCACCGGGCCGACGTCAAACCGGGGCGAACGATTTTCCGCGAGCGTGTCGGGGGTGCTGAAACGGGCGGTGGCATGGTTGCTGATTTGGCTTTGGCCGTCCAAAGCGCGCAGCATCACGCACGCCTCGGGGAGGGGGGAAGCCCTTTTGTGTTAAGGCGGTGTAAAGGCCGGTGCGGGCGTCCGGCGGGGAACCGGGCGGCGCTCTTCCGTAGGACATTCCGCGCCGTCGCGCGGCGCGTCCCAATCATTTTAAAGCGGGCCCCGCCGGCGGGCTTGCGACGCGGACCGTGGCGCCGTTCACCAGCGAATCGGACGGGTTCACGATGACTCGGTCGGTGGGCACGACGCCGGCGACCACCTCCAACGTCGCGCCAAAATCGCGGCCCAAGGTCACGCCACGCAGCGTCACCTTACCGTCGGTCCCGACGACGCCGACCTGCGGGCCTTCCGCGCGGAACAGCAGCGTGTTCGAGGGCAGCGTGAGCGCGGCATCGACCTTGGCCTGCGAAAAGCGGATTTGCGCGTAGCTGCCGGCCAAGATCTCCCCCCGGGCGTTATCCGCCTCCAGCTCGGTCAGCAACGTGCGCGACGCCGGGTCCAGGGTGCCGGCCGTGCGCACCACTTTCACCGGGAAGCTGCGGCCCGGGAGATCGGGCAGGGAAAGTTCGGCCGTTTGCCCCACCGCCACGGCGCGCGCGACGGTCTGCGGCACGCGCACGAACACCCGGAGCGTGCGCGACTGCGCGAGACGGAAAAGTTCCTTTCCGCCGGTCGCGCTGACGAGTTCGCCGACATCGGTCCGCCGGGCGGTGACGACGCCGGCGAAGGGGGCGGTGACGCGCTCGAACGACTGGAGTTCTTCGAGGCGGCGGACGTTCGCGCGGACGGCGTCGACCGTGGCGGACTTGAGCGCGAGGTCGGATTGTTTTTCCGCGGCCTCCTGCGCGCTGACGGTCGACTCCCGGAGCAGGTCGGCCCAGCGCGAAGCCGTGACGCGCGACAAGGCGAGTGCCGCTTCCGCTTGGGCGAGCTCCGCGCGGGCGCGGGCGAGTTCCTGATTGAGTTCGGGCGAATCGATTTCGGCCAGCAGCTGGCCGGCCTCGACGGTGCCACCGAGGTCCACGAGCCAGCGCTTGAGGTAGCCGCTGGCCCGCGCGTAGATCGGCGCCTCCAGCAGCGGCTTCACCTCGGCGGCGAACGACGCCGGCGCGCTGGCTTTGCCCGCGACGGGCGTCGTCACCAACACGGTGGGCACGGCGAGCTCGCGCGTCTCGAGGGCGAGGGCCGCGCGGTCTCGCCCACGGGGCAGCATTCCGGCCACGGCGGCCAGGGCCACCAGCACCACCGCCACGACGGTGATCCGTCCGAGCGGCACCCGGCGCGGGAGAGGGGCCGGCGCGGCCGGCGGGAGAGCGGGAGGATTCATGGGCATGGTCTCAGGGGCTGGCCGGCGAAACCGCCGGGATGGCGGACGCGTTCGCCGCGAACCGGCGGTGCATCAGCCGGAACACGACGGGCACAAAGAAGAGGGTCGCCACGGTCGCGACGACCAGTCCGCCGATGACGGCGCGTCCGAGCGGGGCGTTTTGCTCGCCGCCTTCGCCGAGGCCCAGCGACATCGGCAGCATGCCGACGATCATCGCGAGGGCGGTCATCAAGACCGGCCGGAGGCGGCTGGCGCCGGCCTCCAGCGCGGCCGCGAGCGAATCGGAATTTTCCCGCAGGCGGTCGCGGGCGAAACTGACCACGAGCACGGAGTTCGCGGTGGCGACGCCGAGGCTCATGATCGCGCCCATCATCGCCGGCACGCTCACGGTGGTCACGCTCAGGTGGAGCGCCCAGACGACGCCGGCGAGCGCGCCCGGCAGAGCCGTGATGATGATGAACGGGTCGAGCCAGCTCTGGAAATTAACGACGAGCAGAAAGTAGATCAGCGCAATCGCGACCAACAGGCCCACGCTCAGCCCGGTGAAACTGGATCGCATGGTCTCCGCCTGGCCCCGCAGCAGGATGAAACTTCCGCGTGGCAGTTCCTTTTCGGCCTGGGCGATCAACGGCTGCAGGTCGCGCAACACTCCGCCGAGATCGCGTCCGCTCACGCCGCCGAAGACGTCGATCACCGGCGTCACGTTGAAGTGGGAGATCACTGGCGGACCCTGGGCGCGCTGGACGGTGGAGAGGTTGGCGAGCACCTGGCCGTCGCCCTCGCCGGGGCGGCCGGCGTTGATCGGAATCGAGTTGAGCGCCTCGAGCGTGTTGAGATCGCGCTCCGGCGCGCGGACGTTGATGGAATATTGGATACCGACCTGAGGGTTGAGCCAGAAGCCCGGCTGTACCTGGCTGCTGCCGCTGAGCGCGAGCAAAACGGAATTCGCCACATCGCGCTCGGTGAGCCCCATTTCGCCCGCTTTCTGCCGGTCGACCGCAAACCGCAGCTTGGGTTGATCCGCCGGTTGCTGCACGCGCACATCGACGGCCCCGGGGATCTTCTTCACTTCCGCGGCCAGGCGCGCGGCGATCTCGCGGTTCTTGGCCTGATCGCGTCCGGCGATCTGGATATTGAACGGCGCCGGCAGGCCGAAATTCAACGTCTGGCTGACAATATCCGCCGGGAGAAAATAAAAGGTCGTGCCGGGAAAATCGCGATTCAGACGCACTCGCAGCCGGCGGACGTAGTCGGACGTCGGCGCGTGGTCGGGGCGCAGCGCGACGAGGATGTCGGCGTCGCCCGTGCCGATGAGGCCGCTGTTGCTGTAGCTGAGCGCGATGCCGGAGGAGGGGATGCCGATGTTGTCGAGGAGGCCGGCGAATTCGCGCGCGGGGATTTCGTCGCGGATCGCCTGCTCGACCTCGTCGACCAGTTTCGCGGTTTCCTCGATGCGCGTGCCCGAGCGGGCGCGCAGATGGAGCCGGATTTGCCCCGCATCCACGGCCGGGAAGAAATCCTGCCCGAGCTGGGGAATCAACAGCAGCGAGCCGAGGCAAAAGGCGAGGAAGAGTGCGGCGAACGCGCGGGGTTGCTCCAGCAAGCCGGCGAGCGCGTTCCGGTAGCTTTCCCGAAACCGCGCGAAACCCCGTTCGAAGCCGCGGTGAATCGCCGTAAACGGCCGCAGCAGTCCCGTCGCGGGTGCGTCGGTTTCCCCGTAGTGGTCGGCATGGCGATAAAACCACATCACGAGGGTCGGCACGAGCGTTCGCGACAGGAGGTAGCTCGCGAGCATCGCAAATACGACGGCCTCGGCGAGCGGCACAAACAGGTAGCGCGCCACGCCGCTGAGAAAAAACATCGGCACGAACACGATGCAGATGCACAGCGTGGAAACGAAGGCGGGGAGCGCGATTTCTTCGGCGCCTTCGAGGATGGCGGCCTCGAGGGGTTTGCCCGTCGCCATGTGGCGGTGGATGTTCTCGATCGCGACGGTGGCGTCGTCGACGAGGATGCCCACCGCGAGCGCGAGGCCGCCGAGCGTCATGAGATTGATCGTTTCGCCGAGGGCGCAGAGTACCGCGAGCGAGGCCAGCACGGAGAGGGGGATGGAGAGTGCGATGATCACCGTGCTCCGCCAGGAGCCGAGAAAGAGGAGGATCATCAGCGCGGTGAGCGCGGCGGCGATGACGCCCTCCTTCACCACGTCGCGGATGGCCGCGCGGACGAACAGCGACTGGTCGGCGAATTCCTTGACCTCGATTTCGGAGGGCAGGGACTTGAGAATACGCGGCATCGCCGCCTTCACGCGCGCGACGACATCGAGCGTCGAGGCCGAGCCGCTTTTCAAAATGGTGAGCAGGGCTCCGCGCACGCCGTCCTGGCGCACGATATTGGACTGGGGCTGGTAGCCGTCGCGGACCTGCGCCACATCGCGCACGTAGAGGGTGGCGCCGTTCACGGTCCGAATCGGCAGCTGGTTCAGTTCATCCAGCACCCGGGGGCTCGTGTTGAGTTCGACCTCGAATTCCGTGGCGCCGATCTTCGCGGTGCCGCTCGGCAGGATAAAATTTTGGGCGTTGATCGCATTGACCACGTCCTGGGCGACGAGGCCCTTCGCCTGGAGAGCCGGGAGATCGAGGTCGACGGCGATCAGCCGGGTTTTGCCGCCGTAGGGCCAGGGCACGGCGGCGCCCTGCACGGTGGCGAGTCCGACGCGGATTTGGTTTTGGCTGACGTCGTAGAGTTCTTGCTCGGAGAGTTGGCGGCTGCTGATCGCGTATTGGAGGATGGGGACCGAGGACGCGTTGTAGCGGATGACCAGCGGCGGCGTCTGGCCGGGCGGCAACTGGCGGAGGATGGTCTGCGCGATGGCCGTGATCTGCGCGACGCCCGCATCGACGGAGGCGCCGGGCTGGAGAAACACCTTGATGACGCCGACGCCGTTGTAGGAGTTGGATTCGATGTGCTCGATGTCGTTGACCGTGGCACTGAGCGAGCGCTCGTGAGTGTAGATGATGCGCTGCTCAATCTCCTGCGCGCTCAGTCCCGCGTATTGCCAGACGACGCTGATGACCGGGATGTTGATCGCCGGAAAAATATCCGTCGGCGTCCGCAGCAACACGAACGGCGTCATGAGAATGAGCACCAGTGAGGCCACCACGAAGGTGTAGGGCCGACGGAGGGCGAGGCGGACCATCCCCATGGGCTAGCACACGCCTCCGGTCGGCGATGCGACGAAATCCCGATGGGCGCGGGCCCGCGGAAGGGACTCCTTCTCGGGCGGGATCCTGGGAAAAGAGTTTCCGGTGGTCATGGGTCGTGAAGGGCGGTTCATGAGACTTCCCGGATCGGGCGGTGACAAGCGGGATGATGGTGGGCGCGATCAAATCCAGGGCGCGACGGGGTTTGCGCCGCGGGGCGGGGGCCGGTGGGGGTGCGCGTGGGCGGGAAGGGGGGCACGCCCGCAGGACGGCTGATCACGCCAGGGGTTACCGACGGAGCGGCGCCAGGCGGGGAATCGAGGGCGGGAGCAGGTGAAAGACCTTTGCGCCCCGCGGAAGATTGGCTATGGGCTTCGGTTGTCCCTTCGGCCCAACGGCAGATCCCCTTCCCATGAAAAATTCTCTCCGGCTCGCCTGGCTCCTGTTTGTGGGCGGCGGGTCGCTCTTGGCCCAGGCGAGCAACGAACCCATCGATTTCAACCGCGCCCGCCAGCTTAGGGAGCGCCAGCGGGGCGGGGCGACGCTGTCGGCCGACGAAAAGGCCTATGTTGACCGGGCGGTCGCCGCGCGCAACGCCGGCGGGAGCGGCGGGGCGCGACCCGCGAACCAGCGCCCGGCCCCGGAGCGCCTCACGCCGCTCACCGATCTGGGGGCGACCGAGCGCTACGAGGGCGAGGCGGGCGGGCTTTACGGCGGCGGGCGCAACCCGCCGCCCGAGCCGCACCGGCGCGCGGCCGTGGACCAGCTCGCGAAAATCCGTCCGCTCACGGCGGCCGGGGAGGCGGCGGAGGACGGGACGATTGGTTTCGTGGCGATCAGCATGTCGAATGCGACGCAGGAGTTTGCCCGCTTCAAACAGCTCGCCGATGCCTCGCCGTTGAAGTCACCGCGCGTGACCATCGTGGATTGCGCGCAGGGCGGACAGGCGATGGCACAGTGGGTGCCGGTCGACGGGCGGCCGTGGGCAGAGGCGAAGCGCCGGCTCGCGGCGGCGCAGGTTTCTCCGCGGCAAGTGCAGGTCGCGTGGGTCAAGCTCGCGAACGTGGGCCCGTCGGGCTCGCTGCAGGAGCATGGGCGGAAGCTGGAGCGCGACACCCTCGCCGTGCTGCAGCAGGCGCGCGCGGTGTTTCCCAACCTGCGCATCGCTTATCTCGGCAGCCGCACCTACGGCGGCTACGCGGTCGGCGGGCTCAATCCCGAGCCGTACGCGTTTGAGGGCGCGTTTGCGGTGCGCTGGCTCATCGAGCGGCAGATGAAAGGCGACGCGGAACTCGCGCCCGCGAAAGCGCCGTTGCTCCTCTGGGGGCCGTACCTCTGGGCTGACGGCCCGCGGGGGCGAAAGCTCGATGCGCTCGTGTGGGAGCGCGGCGATTTCGGCGACGACGGCGTCCATCCGAGCGCGGCCGGGCGGCAGAAAGTCGCCGAGTTGCTGTTGAATTTTTGCACGACCGATCCGCTGGCGAAACCCTGGTTCACGGGGAAATGAGGGAGCGGAAACCCGGGTGGCCGGAGGGCGCGTGGCCCGGTTTATCTCGGGTGGTCTTTCCGGGTGAAAGCGGTTTCATGCGTGGGATCACGTCATCCATGCCCGACTCCGAACCCACGCCGCCCGCGAGTGAACCTGTGCCGCACCGGCGGCGACCGCGCTACGCGGGCAAGAACCCGCGGCGCTTCGAGGACAAATACAAGGAGCACGATCCCGCGCGTTATGCCGCCGACGTGGCGAAGGTGATCGCGTCGGGCAAGACGCCCGCGGGTAGCCACCGGCCGATTATGGTGACGGAAATCCTCGAAGTCCTCGCGTTGCAGCCGGGCGAGGTCGTGGTGGATTGCACGCTGGGTTTCGGTGGGCACGCGCGGGAGATGTTGCCGCAGCTCGCGCCGGGCGGCCGGCTTGTCGGCCTCGATGTCGATCCGGTCGAACATCCGAAAACGACGGCGCGGTTGCGCGCAGCGGGGTGGGGCGAGGACGTGTTCACGGCGGTCCGCTCGAATTTCGCTGGCCTACCGAAGGTGCTCGCGGACCTCGGCGTGGGCGGCGCGGACGCGATCTTGGCCGACCTCGGCGTTTCCTCGATGCAGATCGACGATCCGGCGCGCGGGTTCACGTTCAAGACGGATGGTCCGCTCGATCTGCGGCTCAATCCGCACCGCGCGCCGTCTGCGGCGGAGTGGCTCGCGCGGGTATCGGCGCTCGAGCTGGCGGTGGCGCTCACGGAAAACGCCGACGAGCCGCAGGCCGAATTGCTCGCGCGGGAGCTGGTAGCGCGCCGGGCGCGCACGCCGTTCACGCGCACGCGGCCGCTGGCGGACGCGATCCGCGCGATTTTGCAGGAGCACAAGCGGCGGCACGATCCGGAGCCCGATGACGACGCGGTGCGCCGCGTGTTTCAGGCGATCCGCATCGCGGTGAACGACGAGTTCGGCGTGCTCGACCTGTTTCTGCGCAACGTGCCGTTTTGTTTAAAGCCGGGCGGACGCGTGGCGATTT
Organism: Opitutia bacterium; assembly: GCA_947461205.1. Classification (GTDB taxonomy): domain Bacteria; phylum Verrucomicrobiota; class Verrucomicrobiia; order Opitutales; family Opitutaceae; genus GAS368. Next base: position 1,110 of record CANHJG010000118.1, on the reverse strand, counting down.
TGACGTTTCACTCCGGGGAGGACCGACGGGTGAAGCACGCGTTTCGCGCTGGCGTGGGCGCGGGGGTTTATGCCGTGACGAACGACGAGGTCGTGCGGGCCGGCCCGGAGGAGCGGCGGGCCAATCCGCGCAGTTCCTCGGCGAAACTGCGCTGGGCCGTGCGGGCGTGACCGATCACGCGGTCGGCGCGGGCTCGGCGTCGTCCGCGTCGGAGTGGGCCGGAACGAACGCCTCGATTTCGCCGGCGAGCGCCCGGTCGACCCAGCGTTTGATGCGGGTGAGGCCCTCGTTGCGGCGCGGGTCGTCGCGTTTCATGGTGCCGAGCAGATTGATCACGGTCTCCGAGTAATCGAGGGCGTTGGCCGTGAGGAGCGTCGGCAGTTCGAATGGGTTGATCTCGCCCTTGCGGATCATGGCGCGGGCCTCGCGTTCGAGCTCCATCGTGCTGCCGCCGACGGCGCCGGGGTCGGATTTGCCCTTGGAAAAACCGCCGCCCCCGCCGCCCGCGGAGGCGTCGCTCGACTGGCCTTCGGTTTTGCCGCGGGGCTGGCGTTGGAGTTGCGCGGGATAGTCTTTGCCGTCGCGGCCGGTGACAGTCTCGGGGTGGTCGAGTTTGCCGGCCTTGGCCATTTCGTTGCGGCAACGGCGCACGAGGTCGACGGAGACGCGGCAGAGTTCGGCGAGGACGGGGTTGGCTTTGTCGGGCCACTCTTCGAGCGCGATCTCGGCCGCGTTGCGCTTGTCGGCGTTGGTGCGGTAGACGCCGTTGGTGGCGTTGGCGCCGAGGGCGTGGCGTAGGGCGTCGGTGCGACCGCCGGGCTGGACGGTGGCTTGGATGGTCGGGAGTTGGTTGCGCTTGGTGGCGAGGTAACGGTGAAAACCGTCGGCGAGCCAGTAGGTCGCGCCGTCAAAATAGACGTCGATGGGCGGGAAGACGGTGCCCTGGGTCATCTCCTCGGCGTAGCTCTCGACGGCTTCGTCGGTGGTCTGGACGCGCGCCTGCGTGCCGCCGTAAAGGTTGATCAGGTCGAGGGAAAGTTCTTGGGCTTGCATGGGAAAAAAGGGTCGTTGATGCGGGCGAACGGCCGTCAGTCGCAAGGGGAAAAGGGG
>CANHJG010000117.1 GCA_947461205.1 Opitutia bacterium | reverse complement strand
GTCGGTGCGGTTTGGATCGAATGAGTGACGTGGAGCGGTGTCCCGCCGCCTCTCTTCTTTCTCTGCACCGGCCTCTCCATCCTCATTCTGCCGCGTGGTCACGGTGGCCAACGCGCTGCTCATCGACGAACACGCCTTCGCGCCGTGTGCCATGCAGGACATCCAGACCCGGGGACACCACCGGTGCGCGGTGGCCTCGAGCGGCGCGGAGGCGTGGACGCTGCTGCGCGCTGCGGTGCGGTTCGACCTCGTGATTGTCGAGGCGCGGCTCGCGAGCGGCCGCAGACTCGATTTCGTCCGGTGGCTGCGCGGCGATTGTTTTTTCCGGGCGACTTGGGGCTTGGTCTATGCCAACACCTACGAGCGGATGCTCGGGTGGTGGACGGTGGCGCTCAAGACCCGGAACTGCCTTCTCCCACCCGACCACGAGCGCCTGATCTAGGCCGAGGAGGCGAAGGCGGTGGCGTTCGCGACGGCCGAGACCCTGTTTCACGGTTTTTCGACCGGCAGGGCGTGCGATCCGTGATCCGTTGGGCCGATGCGCCCGATCAGGCCCCTACCGACCCGATGATCACGGTCGTCGGATCACTCGCGCGGCCTGGGTGCCTGCAGCGATCGGGTGGGCCATGGCGGCGACACCGTCGTCGCGACCGCCGCGGCAGGACGTGTTTCCGCGTTTTGACCGGTGGACATTCGAGTCCCGGGCGAAGGCACACCCGCTGGTCCTGCGCCAGGAGTTGCTCGGTCGGCAGCGGTGTCGGACCGGTCGCCGCCGCTGGATCGGTGCGATCCAGAGACGCGATTTTTTTAAAATGAGCACAGGGTTTCGCAAGAAATGCGGAGGCCTCGGACGTGCGCTCCAGTAGGGTGGAACATGCTCCCCCCGTTTCCTTCGAAAGGTTTGTCCGCTTGGGGTGAGCCACCCCAGATCACCGGTTCGCAAGTCTTGACGAACCCGCTGCTCAACAAGGGCACGGCGTTTACTGAAACCGAACGGGACGCGCTCGGCTTGCGCGGTCTGTTGCCGCCGCGGGTGTTCACGATCGAGGAGCAGTTGAAGCGCACGCTCAACTCGCTGCGCCGCAAACCGGACAACATCGAGAAATACATTTACCTGACCACTCTCCAGAACCGCAACGAGGTGCTGTTTTACCGCCTCGTCCTCGATCACATCGAGGAGACGGTGCCGCTGATCTACACGCCGACCGTCGGTCAGGCGTGTCTCGAATACGGCTCCATCTATCGCCGGCCGCGCGGGATGTTTATCAGTCTGCGCGAACGCGGCCGGATCGCGGAGATCCTGCGGCACTGGCCGCAGCCGGGCGTGCGCCTGATCGTCGTGACCGACGGGGAACGAATCCTCGGGCTCGGCGACCTCGGTGCGCTCGGAATGGGTATTCCCGTCGGAAAATTGTCGCTCTATACGGCGTGTGCCGGCGTGCATCCCGGTTACTGCCTGCCGATCACGCTCGACGTGGGTACCGACAACCTCGCGCTGCACGCGGGCGAGGCCTACATCGGGCTCAAGGAAAAACGCGTCCGCGGCGCGGTCTACGACGAGTTCATCGAGGAGTTCGTTACCGCGGTGAAAACGGTGTTTCCGAAAGCGCTCCTGCAATGGGAGGATTTCGGCAACACGAATGCGTTCCGCATGCTCAGCACCTATCGCCGCCGCATCCTGAGTTTCAACGATGACATCCAGGGCACGGCCTCGGTGGCGCTCGCCGGCTTCCTTGGCGCGCTACGGCTTACCGGGAGCACGCTGGTGCAGCAGAAGCTGCTTTTCCTCGGCGCCGGCGAAGCCGGCACGGGCATCGCCGATCTCTATGTCGCGGCGGCCAAGGCCGCGGGCCTGAGCGAAGCCGACGCGCGGGCGCGGTGCTGGTTCGTCGACTCGAAGGGCCTGCTGGTGAAGCACCGGGGCGACCCGTTTCCGGCGCACAAGGCGCCCTACGCGCACGACCACCCACTTGTCGCCACGCTCGCGGAGGCGGTCGAAACGCTCAAGCCCACGGCCCTCATCGGCGTGTCGGGCCAGCCGGCGACGTTCACGCAGGAGATTGTCGCAGCCATGGCGCGCAACCACCCGCGGCCGATCATCTTTGCGCTCTCGAATCCGACGTCGAAAGCCGAATGCACCGCCGAGCAGGCTTACACGTGGTCGGACGGCCGCGCCATCTTTGCGAGCGGCAGCCCGTTCCCGGAGATGACGTTGAACGGCCAGCGGCATGTGCCCGGGCAGGGCAACAACGTTTACATCTTTCCGGGCGTCGGCTTGGGCGCCCTCGTGTGCGAGGCCACCGAAGTCACTGATACGATGTTTCTCGCGGCGGCGCAGACGCTCGCGAGCCTCGTGGAGCCGGCGGACCTGGCCGTCGGGCGGGTTTACCCGCCGCTCACCAAGATCCGCGACGTGTCGCTGCGGATTGCCACCGCGGTAGCCGAATGTGCGCACGCCGCGGGGCTCGCGCGGTTACCGCGCCCGGCGGATATCTCGGCGGACATCCAGAGCCGGATGTTCCAGCCGATCTACCGGGAATATATCTGAGTGCTCTTTGGGGTTGGGTGGGGGCGGGCCGAGGTCGCGAAGGCCGGGCCCGCCCTTTTTCTGTTCTTAGAGCTGCGAATAGGCGGTCGGCACGAGGAAGCGGGCGGTGTTCTTCGACGTGTTGTCTTTGTACTGCGGGTCGTTCTTCAGCTTGTTCCAGGTCGGGTGCGTGCCGAAGGCTTTCCAGTTGTTGAGATGGGTGGCGAGGTCGGGTCCGCACGTGATATAGCGCAAGTGCGGGAGATTCGGGCCGGCGACCGCCTGCCCGAAAAACACCGGCGACATGCCGAGCTCTTGCATGACCTCGATTTCGCCGTTGTTGAACATCGCCATCTTGCTGAGCGCGCGTTCCTCGCTGTGGCTCTGGTAGTCGCGCATTTCGAAGATGCGGGTGGGCGTTTTGGACTTGGAGAAAGCGGGGACGACGGTGCGGGGATAGCCGGCGAAAGAGCGCAGCACCCACGTGTCGACGCGATCATAGGCCGGGGCGGACTTCGGCGTCGTGAGGTAGGCGGCGCCGGCGGCCTGGACCTTGGGATCGGCATTCAGGTCGGCGCTGACACTCACGAAGGACTCGAGGGTCGGGTGGGCGATCAGGACCCACACGATCGCGGGGTCCTCGGCCGTGCCGACCTTGGGGGTGGAGGTGACGGTCTTCTTGTCGACGGCGACCTCGGTGAAGACGCCGACGGAGGCGATGCCCCGGGCGTTGAGGGCGGGGATCAGGGCTTTTTCGAGGTAGCCGTCGAGGAGGGCGGTCGGGGCGCCGGGCTTGAGGCGGTAGGCGCGGAGCTCGTAATAGTCGCGGGCGGACGCGGCGGGTTTTTCGCCGGCGGAGGCTTTGGTGCCGGCGGCGAGCGCGGCGGTGGTCGCGGTGGCGGCCAGGGAGGATTTGAGGAAATTGCGGCGGGTGGTGTTCATGAGGAGGGGAGGACTGGGTTTAGCGGCGAGAAGCTTTCAGGACGGCGACGAGCGCGGCAATCTCTTCCTTGGCGAGGCGGGCTTTGCAGGAGGGCATCCGTTCGGTGCCCTTCTGGTCCTGCAGGCCTTCGGCGATCGGGTGCACGATAGCGTCGTCGGCAATTTTACTTTAGGAAAGATCTTTGGCCCCGAGTTTTTTCCCGGCTGGGGTGCGGGCCTTGCCGTGGAGTCCGTGGCCACGGGTGCAGGGGGAGGCAAAGACGGCCCAGCCGTCGGCGGCGCGCACCGCGACGACGCCGGCCAGCACGCTGCAAGGGAGGAGGAGGCGGAGGCCGACTACGGGCGTGACTACGGCGCGAACGCCGGGGCCTCGCAATCGCGGAACAGCGGCCCCGCGCTATTCGGCGAGAAATGGTTCGCGCGGGCTGCGCCGACGTCTTTCGCTAGCGGTGCGTTTTCAATCTCACCCCGCATCCTCGCACTATGTCCGCTTCGCTCTCTCTCGCATTTATCGGCACCGGCGTCATGGGCCGCAGCATGGCCGGCCATCTTCAAAAGGCCGGCCACTCGCTGCACGTCTACAATCGCACCAAGGACAAAGCCGCCGCGCTGCTCGAGGCCGGGGCGACCTGGCACGACAGCGCCGGCAGCGCGGCCGCCGCGGCCGACGTCGTGATCACGATGCTCGGTTTTCCCGTCGATGTGGAAACGAGTTATCTCGGGGCCGGCGGAATCATCGCCCGCGCCCGGCCCGGCGCGTTGCTGATCGACATGACGACGTCGAGTCCCGTGCTCGCGCGGAAGATTGCCGATGCGGCGGCCGCCCGCGGGCTGGCGTCGCTCGATGCGCCGGTGTCGGGCGGCGACCTCGGCGCGAAGGAGGCGCGACTCGTGATTATGGTTGGAGGCGACGCGGCGGCGTTTGCGCGGGCGAAGCCGCTGTTCGAAATCATGGGCAAGAATATCGCGCTGCTCGGGGCGGCCGGTGCCGGCCAGTATTGCAAGATGGCCAACCAGATCGCGGTCGCTGTCGGCATGGTCGCGTGGGTCGAGGCGCTCGCCTACGCCAAGAAGGCTGGGCTCGATCCGGCCGCCGTGCACGCCAGCATCAGCGGCGGCGCGGCAGGTGGCTGGGCGATGACGAATCTCGCGCCGCGGGCGCTCGCGGACAATTTTGCTCCCGGTTTTTACGTCAAACATATCATCAAGGATATGAAGATCGCCCTCGAGAGCGCCGCCGAGCTGAAGCTCGACCTGCCGGGGCTCGCCGTCGCGCGGAAGCTCTACGAACAGGTCGCCGCGAAAGGCTGGGAAGACTGCGGCACGCAGGCGCTGTATCGGCTCTACCTCTCGCTCTAATTTCACCATGAAACTCACTGGAAATTTTCGCGCCCGGGTCCTCGCCCGCGAATGGGTCGTCGGCACGTTCATCAACCTCGGGTCGCCGATCACGGCGGAAATGGCCGGCGATTGCGGCTTCGACTGGCTACTGCTCGACCACGAACACGGGCCGGGCGGCGAGGATACCCTGTTGCACCAGTTGCAGGCGGTGGGTGGCACCTGCGCGGTGCCGATCGTGCGGATCGCCGCCAACGAGACGCCGCGCTTCAAGCGCGCGCTCGACATGGGCGCCCACGGCGTGATGGCCCCGTGGGTCAGCACGGCGGCCGAGGCGCGGGCGGCGGTGTCCGCGATGCGCTACCCGCCGCTCGGCGTGCGCGGCGTCGCGAAGATGCAGCGCGCCGCGGGCTTCGGCGGCGGCTTCGAGGACTACTATCTCAACGCGCACCAGTGGCTGCTGACCGTCACGCAGATCGAGACGCCGGAGGCGGTGGCCAACTGCGAGGAAATCGCGGCGGTCGAGGGCGTGGACGTGCTGTTCGTCGGTCCGACCGATCTCAGTTACAACATGGGCATCCGCGACCAGCTCGACCATCCGCGCTTCATCGAGGCGCTGGAGAAGGTGAGCGCGGCGGCGAAGAAACACGGTAAAGCGGCGGGCATCCTGGTGCACAATCCCGCGCTCGTCGCGAAACTGCGCGACCTCGGCTATACGTTTGTCGCACTCGGCAGCGACGGCGGCAGCGTGCGCGCGGGCCTGATGTCGATTTTGACCACGCTGCGGGCGAAATAAAACCGATCCCGCTCCATGAAAATCGCCGCAATGCACATCACGCCGATCGCGCTCGGCGATCCGCCGCTCCTCAACGCCGCCGGGCTGCACGCGCCCTACTGCCTGCGGACCGTCGTCGAGTTGGTCACGGCCGACGGGCTGACCGGGCTCGCCGAGGTGCCGGGCAGCGTGGCGGTCGACGCGGCGCTCGCGGCGGTGCGCGATGTGGTCATCGGGGCCGATCCGCGCAACTGGCACGCGCTGCGGGCGAAACTCGCGGAGCGCTGCTCGCCCGAGACCTCGGTGTCGCGCGGCGACAAGCCGTGGGACGGACGCACGCGGGTGCAGGTCTACAGCGCGCTCGACGTCGCCTGTCTCGATCTGCAGGGCAAGGCCTACGGCGTGCCGGTGGCGGCGTTGCTCGGCGGTGTCGTGCGGGAGCGGGTGCCGTATTCAGCTTACTTGTTCTACAAATACGAGGGCGCCGGCGGCGAGCGGGCCTTCGGCACCGACCCGGCCGCGACTGGCTGGGCGGCGGCGCGGCAGGCCGCGGCGCTGGATCCGGCGGGGGTCGTCGCGCAGGCGCAGGCGATGGTGCAGGAATTTGGTTTCGCATCGATCAAGCTCAAGGGCGGTGTGTTCGAGCCGGCGCAGGAAGTGGCCGCGATGAAGGCGTTGCACGCGGCGTTTGGTCCCGACGTGCCGCTGCGGCTCGATCCGAACGCGCTCTGGACGGTCGAGACCTCGATCAAGTTCGGCCGCGAGATGGAGGGGATTCTCGAATACCTCGAAGATCCGTGCCGCACGCAGGAGGGCATGGCGGCAGTGCGGCGGGCGTTGAAGACACCGCTCGCGACGAACATGTGTACCACCTCGTTCGACGATCTGCCGGGCAGCGTGAAGCACGCGTCGGAGGACATCATTTTGACCGATCACCATTATTGGGGCGGGCTGCGCGCCTCGATGGAGCTGGCGGCGCACTGCCGGATTTTCAGCCGCGGCGTCTCGATGCATTCGAATAACCACGGCGGGATTTCGCTCGCGGCGATGACGCACCTCGGCGCGGCGATGCCGAACCTGAGCTACGCGCTCGATACCCACTATCCGTGGCAATGGGAGGACATCATCGTCGGCGGACGCATGAAAATCGAAGGCGGCTGCGTCACGCTCCCGACGGGCCCAGGCCTGGGCGTGGAGCTGGATCGCGCGGCGCTCGCGCACGCGGCGGACAATTACCGGCGCTGCGGTTTCACTGAGCGCAACGACGAGCCGGAAATGCAAAAAAAGGTGCCGGGCTGGAAATTCAAAGCGACGCGGTGGTGAAGGGGCGTCCGTCGGGCGAGGAAGGAAACGCCGGCGAAGGAAATGTCTCGAATTGCCCGCAAGCGGGCTCCTACCTTGGGCGCATGACTTCATTGCCCCAACGTTTCGCCGGCAAACAGGCGCTCGTCACCGGTGGCGGCTCGGGCATCGGCCGCGCGATCGGCGTGCGTCTGGCGGCCGAGGGTGCGGCGGTGGCCGTGCTCGAGCGGAACGCCGAGGCCGGGGCGGAGACGGTGGCGGAAATCCGGGCGGCGGGCGGCACGGCGCACGTGCTGACGGCGGATGTTTCCGTGACGGAGTCGATGCGGGCGGCGTTCGCCTCGCTGGGAAAACTCGATGTGCTGGTGAACAACGCGGGCATCGCGCACGTGGGTGACGTCGTCTCCACGACGGCGGAAGACCTCGACCGGATCTACGCGGTGAATGTGAAGGGCGTCTACCACGGGCTGCATTTCGGCGTGCAAAAACTCCTCGCGTCGGGCGGCGGGGCGGTCGTGAACCTGGCTTCGCTCGCGTCGAAGGTGGGCTTGGCCGACCGGTTCGCCTACGGGATGAGCAAGGGCGCCGTCTACACGATGACGCTCTCGGTCGCGCGGGATTTTGTGAGTCGTGGCATCCGCTGCAATTGCGTCTGCCCGGCCCGCGTACACACCCCGTTCGTCGACGGGTTCATCGCAAAAAATTATCCCGGCAAGGAAGCCGAGACGTTTGCCCGACTCTCGGCAGCGCAGCCGATCGGACGCATGGGCGAGCCGGCGGAAATCGCCGCGCTGGTGGCGTTTCTCTGTTCGGACGAGGCGAAGTTTATCACGGGTTCGGCCTACGATATCGACGGCGGCGCGACGCTGCTGCGATGAGGCGGCGAAACCCGTCCGGCCGCGTCCGGTGCGGCCCCGGGTTACCGCCGCCGGCGCCCCCGCGCACTGCAGTGGCCCCCATCTGTTGGACAGGTGGGACGGGAAATTAAGTGAGGGTAGACCGGAGCGGGTGAGGTGCCTTGGCCGGCGCCGTGGATCGGGGGGTGGAGGCCGCCGCCAGGGCCGGTCGTCCCGCCGGCGCCGCGTGCCCGGGCCGGCTCACGGGCTGCCGGGCGCCGCCGACGGCGCGTTTATTTCTTCCACACGTCGCCGACTTCGCCGCCGAACCAGCGCGTCGTGACGACTTTTTGCTGCGTGTAGAACTGCACGGCTTCTTTGCCCTGGATGTGGAGATCGCCGTAGAAGGAATCGTCCCAGCCGGTGAAGGGAAACATCGCCATCGTCGCGGGCACGCCGACGTTGACGCCGACCATGCCGGCCTTCACGCGGTGTTTGAACTCGCGCGCGGCGCGTCCGCTCGCGGTGAAAATGGCCGCGCCATTGCCGAACGCGGAGGCGTTGGCCTGCGCGATGGCGGCGTCGAGATCGTCCATGCGCATCACGTTGAGCACGGGGCCGAATACTTCTTCGCGGGCGAGGGTCATATGGGCCTGCACGCCGTCGACGATGGTGGCACCGAGGTAGAAACCGCGCGGGGCACCGGCGACGGTGAGGCCGCGGCCGTCGGCGATGACCTTCGCCCCTTCGCTTTCGCCGCTCGCGACGAGGCGGAGCACGCGGTCGCGGTGGGCGGCGGTAATCACCGGGCCCATGTCGGGCTGGGCGGCGGGGGCGGGCTGATCGGTGCGGCCGAGCTTGATCGCGCGGGCGGCGGCGACGAGGTCGGGCAGGAGCCGCTCGGCGGCAGCGCCGACGGTGACGGCGGTCGAGCCTGCCATGCAGCGCTCGCCGGCGCAGCCGAACGCAGCGGTGGAGAGCGCCTCGACGGTTTTGCCCATGTCGGCATCGGGCATGATCACGATATAGTTTTTCGCGCCACCGTTGGCTTGGACGCGTTTGCCGTGGCGGGTGCCGGTTTCGTAAATGTATTTCGCGATGGGCGTGGAGCCGACGAAGGAAATTGCGCGCACTTTCGGATGAGTGAGCAAGGTGTCGACCGCTTCGCGTCCGCCGTGAACGATGTTGAATACCCCCTTTGGCAGGCCGGCTTTTTCGAGGAGTTCGGCGAGCAGGACTGCGGTGAGTGGGACTTTTTCGCTCGGTTTCAGGACGAAGGTATTGCCGCAGGCGATCGCCAGCGGGAACATCCAGAGCGGTACCATCGCGGGGAAGTTAAACGGCGTGATGCCGACGCAGACGCCGAGCGGCTGGTTGAGCGTCTCGCAATCGACGCTGCGCGCGAGGTTCGAGAGGGTGTCGCCCAAGAGCAGGGTGGGGACGCCGCAGGCGTATTCGATATTCTCCATGCCGCGATGCACGTCGCCGCGCGCCTCGGCGAGCGTCTTGCCGTGCTCGCGCGAGACCGTCGCGCAAAGCACCTCGTAGTTTTGCTCGATCAGCTGGCGGTAGCGGAAAAAAACGCGGGCCCGGTCGACGGCGGGCGTCTCGCTCCACGCTGGAAAGGCGGCGTGCGCCGCCGCGACGGCGGCGTTGACCTCCGCCGTACCGCCGACCGGGCACTGCGCGATGACGTCGCCGGTGGATGGATTGAAGACGGACGTCGTGGCGAGTTGCGTCGAGCGCAGCCATTCGCCGGCGATGTAATGGGGGACGAGGGGCGTGGTATTCATGAAGGGTAGGGCGGACATCAGTCCGCCCATGGGGAGGCTGAGTGTGGTTCTAAGGCGGACTAAAGTCCGTCGTATTTTAGACGCTCAACATCCGCGAACGGACCGACGCAATCAAATCGTCGTAACCGCCGAGAAATTGGCTGAGGGTGTGCTGGGTCGCGCCGTAGCCGAGGAACTCGGAGGGCTTGAGACCGTCTTCGTCGTGGGCGCGGATGAAGTCGGGGAACTTCGCCCGGAGTTCGGCGAGAATCGCAGGGTCCACGGGCTGTTCGAGGGTGAGGGAGGGCGCGGTGCTGGAGACGTTGAACTTCGTCCACCAAGTGTAGGGCACGGTTTGCAACACGTCGCGCCCGATGATCTGCGACCAGTGGTGCTCGTGACGATAGGCGGCGGCGAGCAGGGTGCCGGGGAGACCCCGTTGCTGAAACAGGCGGTGCGCGTGCTTGAAGACCGCGATGCCCGACCATTCGATCGTGCCGGGCGTGACGGAAAGTTTTTGGGCCTCGGCCACGCGCTTCAACTGGTCGTCGACGCGGCCGATCATAAGCGTGATGTAGGGGCGGATGGCGTCCGCATCGCGGCCCGCGGTACGGGCGCGCTTGAGGCCGCGCTCAAGGGCGGCGGCGACGGCGAGGGCCTGCGGCACGGTGAAGCTGACGGTGGCATTTACGCGGATGCCTCGGGCGGTCATTTCCTCGATCGCGGCGATGCCGACCGCGGTGGAGGGCGCTTTGATCGCGATGTTGGGCGCGAGCGCGGCGAGCTGGGTCGCCTGTGCGACCATCCGGTCGTAGCTCGCATAATACTTCGGATTCACCTGCGCGGAGAGAAAACCTTTCACGCCGCGGGTCGCCGTATAGACCGGCATGAGACGGGAAGCCGCCTCGATCGCGAGGGTGTGGATGAGTTTCCACGCAATGTCGTCTTCCGTGTCGGCGGGGTGGTCGACGAGGAGACGGTCGATGATCGGATGGCAGAGCGCCGGCTGCGCTTTCACCGCTTGCGCGACGATCACGGGATTGGAGGTGCCGCCGACCGCGCCGAGCGCAACGGCTTCGGACAGCTCCGCCGGGACGCCGGAGTCGTTCCACCAATCGGCGCCGAGCGCCGTCATTTGGGACATGCGGGAAGGGATCATGGGAAGACCGAGAGAAGGGGAGAGGGGGAGATGGATCGGGGATAGGAGCCTGCTGGCGGGCGCGGTTGAAGCGGGAAGACGACGAGCGTTTTGAATCGCTCCTACACGCCGGCGTGGGCCCGAACATAGTTGCGGGCGGCGCGGGCTTTAGCGAGAGCGGGAACTTTGACCGGATCCTCCTCGGCTTCGGCGACGAGCCAGCCGCGGTAGTCAGCGGCGGCGAGAATCGCGAAAATGGCGGGGAAATCGACGCAGCCGTCGCCGGGAATCGTGAATACGCCCTCGGTCACAGCGCGGCAGAAGGACCAGCCTTCGCGGCGCACGCGTTCGGCGATGGCGGGACGCACGCTCTTTAGGTGGACGTGAGCGATGCGAGTGGCGTGACGTTGCGCGACGGCGACGGGGTTGATGCCGGCGAAGGCGAGGTGGCCGGGGTCGAGCAGGAGAAACAGGGTGGGCACATCGGCGAGGAGGCGATCGAGTTCGGCTTCGGTTTGGACGACCGTGCCCATGTGGTGATGATAGGCGACGTGCATCTCCTCGGACGCGGCGACGGTGCAAAGATGCTTTAGGCCGGCGACGAGGCGCACCCATTCGGCGGCGTCGAGGGCGCGACGGTCGGCGGTGCCAAAACCGAGGGCAGCCTCGCGTGTGCCGTGGATGCAGTGGCTGCATTCGGCGACGATGGCGACGCGGGCACCGAGCGTTTTCAGGAGGTTGAGGTGCGCGCGGAATTTTTTCTCTTCGGTCGCGAGGTCGGCAGTCGCGAGAAACGTGGAGTGCCAGCCGCTCACGAGGCGAAGGTGGTGACGCGCGAGCGGCTCAGCGAGGGCGGCGGGCGTACGCGGGTAGGCGTGACCGAGTTCGCTGCCGGCGTATCCGGCGGCGCGCATTTCACGGAGGATCGTGTCGAGCGGGACGTCACCGGCGAGTTCGTTGAAATCGTCGTTGCTCCAGAGGATAGGATTGGCGCCGACGAGACAGTCGCGGTGGAGGGTGGTGGGAGGCATGAGACGGAGATCAGTAGTAGAAGTTTTGTTGCTTGATTGCGCGACCGTAGGCCTGGCTGGCGGCACGCACGCCGGGGAGTTTCGACGTGGCCGACACCGGCACGTCCCACCACGAGGTGCCCGGCAGGCCGACGTCGGCGCGGATGGGCACATGGATGACGACGGTGCCTTTGGCGGCTTTCGCGGTGGCGAGGGCGGCGGTGAGGGCGGAGAGCGTCTCGGCGCGGAGGCCAGTGGCGCCAAGGCTCTCGGCGTTTTGGGCGAAATCGACCTCGACCGGTTTACCCTCGAGCCGGCCGGGCGGGCCGAGCCGTTGGCGGAATTCGTTGCCGAAGCTTTTGCCGCCGCTGCCGCGCTGGAGGTTATGGATACAGCCGAAGCCGTGGTTGTCGTTGACCACGATGATGAGTTTCAGGCCCTCTTGCACGGCGCTGACGATCTCGGTGTGCAACATGAGATAGCTGCCGTCGCCGAGGAAGGCGAAGACCTCACGGCGAGGATCGGCGAGTTTTACGCCGAGGGCGCCGGCGATTTCGTAGCCCATGCACGAATAACCGTATTCGGAGTGGTAGTCGTTCGGCGCCTGCGAGCGCCAGAGTTTATGGATGTCGCCGGGGATGCCGCCGGACGCGTGGACGGCGGTGCCGGTGGTGCCGCAGGCGGTGTTGACGGCGTCGATGACTTGCGCCTGCGTGAGGCCGGGCGCGTCGCGGCGCGGAGCCACGAGGGCGGCGCGCGTCGCGGACCACGCCGTGCGCACGCGGGCGATTTTCGCGCGGTAAGTGGCGGAGATGGACCAGCCGGCGAGGGCGCGCGTGAGCTGCGTGAGGAGGGTGCGGGCGTCGCCCACGAGGGGAAGCGCGCCGTGTTTATGGGCATCGGCGGCGTGGATGTTGATCCCGATGAAGCGCACGCGCGGATGTTGAAACTGGCTCTTCGAGGCGGTCGTGAAATCGCTGAGACGAGTGCCGAGGTTAATGACGAGGTCGGCCTCGAGGGCGAGGGCGTTGGCGGCGGCGGTGCCGGTCACGCCGATGGCGCCGAGGCAGGAGGCGTGCGCGTCGAGGATCGCGCCTTTACCGGCCTGCGTGACGGCGACTGGGATACCGGTGGCCTCGGCGAATTGGGCAAGCGCGGCCGGGGCGTCGCTATAGTGCACGCCGCCGCCGGCGACGAGGAGCGGGCGCTTCGCGGCGCGGAACAACGCGACGGCGGCGCGGAGTCTTTCGGTGGAGCAGGACGGGCGCTCGACGGTGTAGACGCGTTTCTCGAAAAAATGCAGGGGATAGCGGCAGGTCTCGGCCTGCACGTCTTCGGGCATCGCGAGGGTCACGGCGCCGGTTTCGGCCGGATCGGCGAGGATACGCATCGCCTCGGGCAGGGCGGTGAGGAGTTGTTCGGGACGGTTGATCCGGTCCCAATATTTCGACACGGGGCGGAAGCAGTCGTTGACGCTCACGTCCTGACTGCCGGGGAATTCGAGTTGCTGCAGCACGGGCGCGGGGCGCCGGTTGGCGAAGATGTCGCCGGGCAGCAGGAGAACGGGCAGACGGTTGACCGAGGCGACGGCGGCGCCGGTGATCATGTTCGTCGCGCCGGGGCCGACGGAACTGGTGCACGCGTAGGTGCCCAGGCGTTGCCGGGCTTTGGCGAACGCCACGGCGGAGTGGACCATGGCCTGCTCATTCTTCGCCTGAAAATAGGGGAGTTTGGCGCCGCCGAATTCTTCGAGGGCCTGGCCGAAACCGGTGACGTTGCCGTGGCCGAAAATGCCGAAGACGCCGTTGATCAGCCGATGTTCGGTGCCGTCGCGGCGGATGTATTGTTGCGGGAGAAATTTCACCAGCGCGGCGGCCATGCTGAGGGGGACGGTTTTGCTCATGGGGATAGGGGAGAAGGGGGTGGGGCGCCGGTGGGCGACCCGGCTGCGCGGAATCAAGGCTCCCGGTGTCTCCGTGGGCAAACGCGAAACGGGTGCGGGGATGGTCGGCCGCGCGGCGAAGGAGGCGGGGACCGCCGCCGGGCCGGTCCTTGCCGCCGTCGTGAAGTTCGGGACGCGTTGCGGGGGGGGCGTCGGGCGGTTGAAGTCGGGCGAAGGCGGCGCTTGTCGCCCGGCGGCGAGGGACGGCCCCCATGATCGTCTGGCCCACGGGATTCATTTTTTCGTAGCCGTAAAGTAACTCCCGTGCTGCGCTGCGCCGTTCCGGTGTCTCGCCAGCCGCCGACTTTCCTCGCTTTATGCCTCACCCGCCGACCACTGCCGCAGGTTCCGTGCTGTTTTCCCTGGAGGGTCGCCGAGCTCTGATCACGGGCTCCGGCCAGGGTATCGGGCTCACCCTGGCGCGCGGTTTCGCCATCGCCGGGGCTTCGCTCGTGTTGAACGATCGCGATCCCGCGCGGCTCGCTCAAGCCGTGGTGCAGTTGCAGGGCGAGGGGTTTTCCGCCGTCGGCCGGTGTTTTGACGTGGCGCGGGCTGACGCGGTCGAGGCCGGCTTGGCGGGACTGGAGACCGAGGTCGGCCCCGTTGATATCCTCGTCAACAATGCCGGTATTCACGCGCGGGCCCCGCTCGAATCCATGTCGCGCGAAGCGTGGCAGTCCGTCCTCGAGGTAAATCTGACCAGCGCGTTCCTCGTCTCCCGCGCGATCGCCCCCGGCATGATCCGCCGCGGCGCGGGCAAGATCATCAATCTTTGTTCGCTCAACAGCGAAATCTCGCGCCCGACGATCGCGAACTACGCCGCCGCCAAGGGCGGACTCAAGATGCTCACGCGGGCGATGGCGGTGGAGTGGGGGCCGCACAACCTCCAGACCAACGGCCTCGGTCCCGGCTATATCCGCACCGCCATGACGGGTGCGCTCACGGTAGACCCGGCGTTCGACCGCACCATCCGGGCGCGGACGCCGGCCGGTCGCTGGGGCGAATCGGGCGAACTCGTCGGCGCCGCGGTGTTTCTCGCGTCCCGGGCGTCTGATTTTGTGAACGGCCAGATTGTCTCCGTGGACGGCGGTCTCCTCGCGGCGCTCTAGCCGCCGTGGGGCGGCCGCGGGAGCGACGGCTGGGCGCGGGCGGGGGCGGTCCGCGCGGTGCGTTTGGAGGTTGCCGTCGCCGGGCCCGCGGCGAAGAAGACAGGCGCTGGTCCGATCGCACCCGCCCCATGAATTTAATCCGCCTGCTGGCCCTTACTCTTTTTCCCGGTGCTGCCGCCCTGGTCGCCGATCCGGCCCCGCTCGTCCGGGCCCATGCGCACAACGACTATGAGCACGTGCGTCCGCTGCTCGATGCGCTGGATCACGGCTTCGCCAGCATCGAGGCTGATGTCTACCTCGTGGGCGGCAAGTTGCTCGTGGCCCACAACCTGAAGGACGTGAAGCCCGAGCGCACGCTGGAGGCGCTCTACCTCGATCCGCTGCGCGAACGCGCGACCCAAAATGCCGGGCGCGTTTACCGGGGCGGTCCGGCCATCACGCTACTGGTGGACGTGAAGTCCGAAGCCGCGGCGACTTATGCGGCGCTGCATGCCGCCCTGCAGACCTACGCCGCGATGCTGACCGTGTTTCGCGACGGGGTGGCCGCGCCGGGCGCGATCACGGTGATTGTCTCGGGGAACCGCGCCCCGGCCGTCATGGCGGCGCAGCCGGTGCGTTATGCCGCGATGGACGGGCGGATCGACGATCTCGGCGGCCCGACGACCAGCGCGCTCGTGCCGTGGATCAGCGACAACTGGCAGAAAGTTTTCACGTGGCGCTGGACTGGCCCGATGCCCGAGGCGGACCGGGTCAAGTTGCAGCGCTGCGTCGAGCAGGCCCATGCGCAGGGACGGCGGATCCGGTTTTGGAATACGCCGGACAAGCTGGAGGCCTGGCGCGTGCTGTTCGACGCTGGGGTGGACCTCCTCAACACGGACAATCTCGCCGGCTTGCAGGCCTTCCTGCTCGCGGCACCGCCGACGCCGGGGAAATGATCGGGTCCGGGCCAGCGGCCTTGAACGACCGCGCCCGGGCCGGGCCGGCCGACCACTCCATAAACCGCTCCCCGGGCGGCCCGAATCCCCTCGACCCTTGGCCAGTCTGCGGGAGGTTGC
>CANHJG010000116.1 GCA_947461205.1 Opitutia bacterium | reverse complement strand
GTCATTCCGGCGCGTGCCAATAGCCACCGGTTCAGGAGCAACACGCCGCCGTTGGTGCGACAGAGCCGGGGCGTTCATCCCCAACCAAACCCCTTTTAGAAACAGGGGATTTCACGAGTCTGACCCCAACTGACACAGAAATCGTGGCGGCTCTTTCAGGTCACGATTTTTCTCGCGGCTGATTTGTCGCTCGAACGGCATTTCGCCCCCCTCGCAGCGGCCGATGATCGGGGCCGATCCTTTTGGTAAAACGCCGCCAATCATTTTGTCAGTGCCCACGAGCGAGCGGATCGGAGAGTGCGCAGGAGGATGACCAGGCGCCGGGAGTTCCCCCAGCGGGCATGGCGAAGCGTGAAAAATCAGCCGGGTGCGCGCCAAAAGTCGGAGGAATCTCGCCGGGTTTTGCTGGCCAAGGGCGAAGACATCATGGTCGCGGCCAGGGGCGACGTCGTGGGTACCGGGAGGCTGTGGCGCGATTTGCCCGGGCGCTTTTGGGCGGTGGGGTTTGGGCGGCACGCGCGGTCGGCGGGGTGCGCCCGGGGACGTTGCTTCCGCCGGCTCGCGGGGGTCCCGCAGGGCGCGGGAGGGAAGCGGCGCCCGACGGATGGTTCCCCCATCACGCTGCACCAGGGCCGATCGATCCCCCCGGCTGACCGGCGAACTAGGCCATCGGACGCACCAAAGAACGGATCAACCGCCCGTCCAACTGAGCAAATGCGCCCTGGCCCAACCGCAAGGATCGTTCGCCAAATTTCCGTCCGGGAGACCTGCGACATGAGCCCAAGATTCGCATCGGCGGCAGACGTTGCTTTGTGGAGAGTCGCAGGTTTGGAACGACCCAAAGGTGGGTGGGGTAGCGGTCCGACCAAGTGTCGCGTGGGGTGAGGCTGTGCCTTGGAGGTCCCGCTTCTGACGAAGCGGGCGACGGGAGTTTGAGCGGTCGGGCGATTCGGCGTTGGAGGCGTGGGGCGTGGCCTCGGCGGTTGCAAGCCGCCGCTCCGCTTGGGCTAAGGCAGGGCTTCGAGGGTGAGGTGGCGGAAGGAGATTTCGGCGGAACAGTTGCCGTGGATTTGGAGGGCGATGAGGCCGTCGGGCTCGATCGTCTTGTTTTCCTCGGTGTAGGTGACGGTGGTTTCGCCGTTCAGGGTGAGCGTGATTTTCGGGCCTTCGCAGCGGATTTCGTAGGCGTTCCACTCGCCCGGTTTTTCGAGGCGTTTGATCTGCTCGTCGGTGGCGCGGGCCAGGAATTTCTTGCGGCGGGATTCGTCGTAGAGACAGCCCGAGTGACCGGCGCCGATGTCGGCCTGGTAGCCGGACATTTCATTCGGCGGTTGGTCAATGCGGACGCTGCGGAATTGCACGCCGCCGTTGACGAAGCCTTTGGTGCCGACGAGGCGGTAGTCGAGGCGGAGGATGAAATTTTTATAGGGGCGGAGGGTCGTGAGGAATTCGTTACGCGGGTTGCCGGCGAGGGAGCCGCCGACGATCACGCCGTCGACGACGCGCCAGACCGCGGGGTCGCCGTCCCAGTGGGCGAGGTCGCGGCCGTTGAAGAGTGAGACGGGCACGGTGGGAACGGGTGGTTCGGTCGCAGCCGGGGCGAGGGCGGCGAGGGCGAGCGTTTGGGTGGGCGCGGGGAGGCCGTTGATTTCGGCGAGGAAGGCAGGAGTGATTTTCGGACCGCGGACGTTGCGGAGCGTGACGAGGGCGAGGTCGCGGGCGTCGAGGTCGGCTGAGCGGAGGAGTTCGAGGAGCAGCGGGAGGCCGGCGGTCACGTCGGCGAGAATGGCTCCGCGGGTGGCAGTGAGGCGGAGCGGGGCGGGGAGGTCGGCCCGGCGGACGGCGTGATAGAGCGGAAGGGCGGCGGAGCGGTTGCCTTCGAGGATGAGACGCTCGGCGGCGAGGAGGAGGCCTTCGGCGGCGGCGGCGCGGACGGCGGGGGACTTGCGGGTGAGCGCGGGTGGGAGCGAGGCGAGGGCGGAGGGTGTGGCGATGCGGCCGAGGGCGAAGAGGGCGGGCGCGGTGGTGGGCGCGTTGTCGGAAATCGTGAGAAGATTGAGGGGATCGACCGCGCGGGCGGTGCGGCGGAGACCGAGGGAGTTGATCACGCCGAGCTGGGCGTCGCCGGTGAGGCGTGGGAGGGCGGAGAGGAGCGCGGTGTCGGCGTCGACATGGGAGATTTGCTCGAGGACGTCGCGGGCGTAGTGGCCGAGTTTTTCGTCGGCGAGGAGGGCGGCGAGAGTGGGGACGGCGTCGGCGGAGGCGACGAGGGCGAGTTGTTGGAGGGCGCGGGCGCGGGCGGCGAGGGGAGCGGTGGGGGATTCGGCGGTGGCGAGGAGGGTGCGTGGCGTGGCCGTTGGGTCGGGAGTGGCGGCAGGCGCGAGGGCGGAGAGGAGGAGGAAGAGGGGGAGACCGAGAGACGGAGAGAAGGGGAGGCGGGGGCGCATGGGGGCGGAGGTGATTTGATCGCCGCAAAGAGGCGCAGGCGGCGCAAAAAAGGGAGGGAGGGAAGAAGAGTGAGTGACTGCTGGCTGGCGTTCGCAGCTTCGGGACGAAGGAGGCGAACGGGGCGGATGGGGTGGGCGTCCCGCTCTCAAGTGGCGGGCCGCGGGAATCGGGGCGTAAAGCCCCTCCCACTTTTGGTCAGAGGTGCCAGGGTTCGCGGAGGGCGCGGGTGCGCATGCGGTTGGCTTGGTCGTCGCCGGTGAAGGCTTCGGTGGCGGGATCGAAGGCCAGCTTGCGGCCGAGTTGCCAAGCGATGGCGGCGGCGTGGCAGGCGACGTGGGTGCGGCGCATGACCTGGTAATTGGCGGCGGGTAGCGCGCGGGATTTCACGCAGTCGAGGAATTCGCGCGTGTGGTTGGTGGGATCGGTGCCGGCCATTTTGAAGGCGCGGAGTTCGCCGCGGAGGGAGGCGGGGAAAACTTCGATCGCGCCGTTGTCGCCGGTTTCGATCCAGCCTTCGTCTCCTTCAAAGCGCACCGGACACGTGCCGGTGGAGCCGACGGCGTAGTTGCCGGCTTTGTTCATGCCGGCGGGCTGGCCGATCCAGCCGGTGGGGCGCAGGACGAGTTTGACGCCGTTGGCGTAGCGGGCGTGGACGGTCTCGCCGTCGGGTTCGTAGGCGACGGGCGTCGTGTCGTCGGCGCGGTTGGCCCATTGGCAGAGGTCGACGGTGTGGGCGCCCCAGTCGAGGAGTTTGGCGCCGGAATCAAAGTCGTAGTAGCCGCGCCAGCGGCGGTCGACGACGTAGGATTTGTTGTAGGGCCTCCACGGTGACGGGCCGAGCCAGAGGTCCCAGTCGATTTCGTCGCGCGGCGGTTCGGGTTCGGCGGGGAGCCAGTCGTAGTTTTGGCCCAGTTTGTAGATCGAGGCGTGGAGAGTGTGGAGACGGCCGAGTTTGCCGGAGCGGGCGAGATGGGCGGCGAACTGGAAGTTGGGGACGTTGCGGCGTTGGGTGCCGGCCTGGAAGACGCGGCCGGTGCGGTGCATGGTGTCGGCGAGGGACTGGCACTGGCCGATGGTGAGGCCGCAGGGTTTTTCGGAGTAGACGTCTTTGCCGGCTTTGGCGGCGAGGATGGAGGCGAGGGCGTGCCAACGGTCGCCGGTGGCGATGAGGACGGCGTCGAGGTCGGGGCGGGCGAGGAGGTCACGGAGATCGCGATACGGGGTGCAGGCCTTGTCGCCGTAGCGTTCGTCGATGGAGGCTTTGACGGACTCGCGCAGGCGGGACTGGATGTCGCAGGTGGCGATGAACCGCAGATCCGGGGCGGGCAGCATCGTGGCGAGGACCCGATTTCCGCGCGGGCCGATGCCGATGCCGCCGAGGGTGATACGGTTGCTCGGGGCCACGCCGCCGCCGCGGCCGAGGACGTGCGCGGGGACGATGAGGGGGAAGAGCGCGGCGCCGGTGGCGGCGAAGGACTTTTTCAGGAACGCGCGGCGGGTGGGGGTGGGGCGGGGCGGGGGCATGGGGGGGGGAGGACGCAGGCGGAGGGGCGGAGGAAAAGACATCGGCGGTGGGGCAACCGCCGCTCCGGAGGGGACGTCAGCTCAGAGCGAGGGGGCCGCCGCTGCAAAGGTCGCGCTTGCCGAAGGTCTCGAGGCGGTGGCCGGCGCCGTGGGCGAGGGCGAGGTGCAGTCGATTGTGCGGGACTTTGTCGAACTTCAGCGCGCGGCCCATTTCGAAGCCGAAGCCGCCGCCGAGGAGGACGAAGGGGATGTTATCGAGGGTGTGGCTGTTGCCTTTGCCGAGTTCGTTGGTCCAGACGATCAGCGTGTGATCGAGCATCGACGTGCCCTCGCCGCCGGGTTCCGGCGTGGCCGCGAGTTTGTCGGCGAGGTAGCGGACTTCGCCGGCGAACCAGGTGTTGATCTTGATGAGTTTTTTCTGCGCGGCTTCGTCGGTGTCGGGCTCGTGGGAGAGGCCGTGGTGGCCGTCGGTGATGTCGAGCCAGTTCATCCGCGCGCCGCCGACGGACTTGGTGTATTGGAGCGTGGCGACGCGGGCCATGTCGTTGACGAACGAGTTTACGAGCAGATCAATCTGCATGCGGGAGAGGCGCGGGACGTTGTCGTTTTGGTCGGCGATGCCGCGCTCGAGGTCCGGTGGGGTGACGCGGAGGGTCTGACCGGGGCCCTGGGTGATTTCGCGTTCGAGCTGGCGGACGAGCACCTCGTGTTGCTCGAGTGTGCGGCGATCCTCGGCACTGATGATCGAGCGGACTTTGGCGAGATCAGCCTTCAGGGGATCGAGCACGCTGCGCAGATTCTCGCGGTCCTTCATCTGGCCGTAGAGTTTCGCGTGCATCTGATACGGATCGGAGATCGGCGCGACGGGCTGGCCGGAGCCGGCGTAGGACATGCGCGTCCACGGATCGGCGCGGTCCTGCACGCCGACGCCGAACTCGAGCGAACCGAACCGCGTGCGGGTTGAGGCCTGGCTTTGGAAAAAGGTTTTGATCTCCTGGTCGATCGAGATGCCGCTGGCCCAGCCGGCCGGCACGCCGGAACCGCCCATGATATTTCCCGGGAGGAGTTCGATGCCGGTGAGCAGGCAACTCATGCCGCGCATGTGGCCATCGCCATCGCCGCGCACTTTGTTGGAGAGACCCTGCAAAGTGAGCAGGCGGTCGCGGTAGGGCGTGAGCGGGCTCAGGATTTCCTTCAACTGAAAGTCGCGGCCGACTTGGTCGGGCCAGAACGCGGGTGGAATGGTGCCGTTGGGCGAGAAGACGACGATGAGCCGCTGGCGCGGGCGCGCAGGCGCGGCGAGGGCGAGACTCGGCAGGCCGGAGATGAAGGGCAGCACGGCGGCGGACAGACCGGCCTGGCGGAGAAATTCGCGGCGGAGGAGCGGGGTCATGGCGAGTGGGGTGGGGATGTAACGGCGAGTGTCGTGGGGGCGGTGCCGGGCAGCGCGGCGAGAGTGGCGATGTCGGCCATCAGCGATCGTAAATTGTAGCCGGAGGCGATGAAAGAATCGCGCAGGCGGGCGAGCGTGTCGGGGCCGTAGGCGCGGGGGGATTGCTTGATGAGGTGGTGGAAGAGCTGCTCGATGAAGGCGCGGTTGGCGTGCTCGCTCGCGATGGCGAATTCCGCGACGTCGCGCGCGCCAGCGAGGCGGACGGACGCGTGGTCGTCGTCGGCGTAGTCGCTCGCGGCGTCGATGGCGCGGCCGGCGTCCTCGGTACGGTAGCGGCCGACGGCGTCGAAATTTTCGAGACTGAAGCCGAGGGGGTTGATGACGGCGTGGCAGCCCTGGCAATTTTCGGAGCGGGTGAGTTTAGTGACTTTCTCGCGCATCGTCATGCCGTGCTCGAACGAGGTCTCGTCGAACGCCTGCGCTTCCGGCGGTGGTTTGAGGGCGCGGCCGACGATGCTGCGGGTGAGAAAAACGCCGCGATGGATCGGGGAGCTGGTGGCCTTGTAGGAGAGCGCGGCGAGGAGGTAGGGATGAGTGAGCACGCCAGAGCGCTGGCCGGCGGGGGCAGTGATGCGGGCGAACTCGTCGGGTGTCGCCACGCCGGTCGGCGCAGGCAGGCCGTAGAATTTCGCGAGGCGAGCGTTGGCGAAGAGATAATCGGCGCGCAGCAGTTCGCGGAAATCGGAGCGCTCGCTCCACACCGCAGTGTCGACGAACACGCCAAGTGACGCACGCAGATCGTCGATGATCGCGGGGGTGAAATCGGGGAAGAGCTGCGTATCCTTGCCGAGATCCTCGAGGTAGCGGAGTTGGAGCCAGTGCTGGAAAAACTCCCGGACCTTGGCCCGCGCGCGCGGATCGGAGAGGAGGCGGGCGGCCTGCGCCGAGACTTCCTCGCGGGTGCGGAGTCGGCCCGTGGTGGCGGCGCGGGCCAGCTCGGCGTCGGGCGCGGAGTCCCAGAGAGCGAGGGCGAGACGGGTGGCGGTGCGAGTGGCGTCCGACTCGCGCGCGGGCAGCTCGGTGTAAATAAAGTGCGGAGATTTCAGCGCGAGCAGCATGACGCGGCGCACGCCGGTCTCGGCGTCGGGCGCGTCGCGCAGGAGGTCGGTGACGTTCCGTTGCGTCTCCTCCGGAGTGAGCGGGCGGCGAAACGCGGCGCCGGCGAATTTTTCGGCGAAGGCTGCGAGCTTTTGGGCGCGCGCGGGATCGTTGGGGCGGATGCCGGCGAGGCGGTCGAGGCGTTTGATGACGTGATTGACGATCTCAAAGGCGGCGCTCGTCGTGGCCTCGTCCCAGGCCTTGGAAACGGAGATGCTGCGCTCGTAGCCTTGGCTGCTGTCGTCGGCGGGGAAGCGGGTGGAGACGACAAAGGTCGGGGTGGCTTGCCCGCCCGAGAGATTGCGCGTCGGGATTGGGCGCTCGCTGCCGTGCGGTGGTTTCCAGCGGAGGGCGATGGCGGGCACGACGGGCGAGCCGGTTTTTTCGGGCAAGGCCCAGTAATCGATGGCGATGGGGTAGGCGCGGCCGCCGAGGAGGCGGAGCGTGACGCGGTGGTCGGGGTCTTTCGGCGTGGAGACGTTGATGTCGAGCGTGGGCTCGCTGCCTGAGCGCAGGTCGGGCTCGGCGTTGATCCAAACGCGAACGCTGTTCGGCGTGCGGATGATGAATTCGTGATCACCGGTTTCGTCGGCGAAGACGGTGCCCCGCCATTGGGCGGAGAAGCCGGCGGGCTCCCGCGAGTTGGGCGTGGGCGGGCGGTCCAGAGGCGGGAGTGCGAGGCGCGCGCGGAGTTCGCCGTTTTCGGGGAAGACAAAATCGACGGCGGCAGCGGTGCCACGGTGGGTGACTTTCGCGGGGTCGAAACGGCCGCGCTGGGCGACGGAAAAATAGGTAGCGGTGAGTCCGGGCGGCGCGTCGGACGGCCCCTCCTCTGCGGTGGGCGGCGCGAGCGAGCGGATAAGGTCGGCGACGGTCACGGCGTACTGGCGGTTGGTGAGGTGCGCGAGCTCGACGCGCGCCGGGTGCAACCGGGCTTGGGCGGCAGGCGAGTAGAATGTCTCGAAGACGTAGGCGGCGACGGCCTCGGACTCACGGGGCGCGAGCGTGCCCGGATGATCGTCGGGCATGTTTTTCTCGATGTAGCGGGCGAGGCGGGGCAGCGACCAGTCGCCGACGAGCGACTCCTTGTATTTGTCGGCAACGCCTTCGCCGCGCGCGCCGTGGCAGTCGGCGCATTTTTGCCGGTAGAGGTGTTCGCCGGAGGTGATTTTCGCCGTGGGTTCAAGGGTGCACGCGGCGAGGCCGAGCAAGGCCGCGCCGGTGAGGGGGGCCGCGGCGAGGAGGAGAAATGACGGGATCCGGGGCATCGGTTTCAGCGGCGTGGCGCGACGGCTTTCGCCGCCAAAGCCATCGCGGCGAGCGGGGGGGCGGCGGCGCCGCTAGCCTTAGAACGTCCCCTTGATGCCGAGGGTGAGCTGGACGCCGGTTGTCAGGACCTGGGAGACGCGGGCGTAGCCGGGGGTTTGCGAGCCGAAGCGCAGCAGGGTTTCCGGGATATCAAAGACGTTCTGGGCGCTCGCATAGAGGAAGAGATCTTTGCGGAGTTGGTAGTCGACGTTCACGTCGAGGCGGGTGCGGGCCTGGGAGTATTCGTAGGCATCGGGACCGAGGGCGACGACGGCACCGCTGCGCTGTTGTCCGCGGTAGTTCCACTTGAGCATTACGCTGAAAGGCTTCCTCGTGAAATCGAGGCCCCAGTTGGCGCTCTCGGGAATGAAACCGCTGAAGTCGGCGTCGCGGCCGCCCTGCAATTTGAGTTTCGTGCCGTTGGCGAAAACGCTGAAGGAGCGGCCCCAAGCGCCGAGTGCGCGGAGGGAGTGGCGGGCGTTAAACTCGACGCCGTCGACGCGGGCGGTGCCGGGGACGTTGTACGCGGTGGTGATCTGCCAGCCGACGTAGCGCGGGTCGAGTTCGAGGAGCTCGAGGTCGGCGGCGGTGGCGACCCTCACGGCGTCGCCGAAGAAGTCGCGGATCTCTTTGCGGAAGGCGCCGGCGCTGAAAATGCCCCCCTGCGGCGTGTAGTATTCGACGGAGAGATCGTAGTTGTCGCCGGTCCAGGGGCGCAGCCCGGTGTTGCGGGTGGTGATACGGCCGGGGATTTGCGCGGGGTCGGGCGTGGCGTTGCCGAAATCCGTTTCGTCGACGGTGGTGTTGGGGACGATCGCGGAGAAATCGGGGCGGCCGTAGGTTTTGGCGTAGGCGGCGCGGGCGAGGAAATTTTCTTTGATCTGATAGGTGAGGTGGAGGCTGGGGTAGTTGCCGTCGTAGGTGCGCGAGGCCTTGGTGCCGCGTTCCTGGCGGGTGACGGCGAGCTCCGGCAACGAGCCGATGGCGCCGGCCTCAGGGCGGCGGTCGCGGACGCCGGCCGCGTTGCGGACAAAGGTGCCGTCGGCGTTGCGCCGCCAGACGGCGTTGGGGTCGTTGCGGATGCCCTGGCCGTCGGCGTCGGTGCGTTCGTAGCGGACGCCGGTGAGGACTTTGAGGCGGTTGTGGAAGAGGCCGAACTCGCCCTGAATATAGCCGGCCGTCACGGCCTCTTGTAGCCACTCGGAATTGTTCAGGCGGAAAAGTTCCTCGGCGGTGACTTGGGCGGTGGTCTTGGCGAAGAGGGTGGGGTTGGCTTGGAAGGCGCGGAGGGCGTTGGCGGTGGAGACGAAGGGCAGATTGCGGAAGCCGAAGTTCTCACTCTGGTTCACGTAGACCTTGTTGCCGAAGAGAGCAGGGGAGTCGGGGGTCGCAGGATTGCCGTCGGGGCCGTTGTAGTTCCAGTTGATGCTCTCGCGGCGCACGTCGCGGATCTGCACGCGACGGAGTCCGCCGACCTGGATCGCGGCGGGAAACGAGAGCGAGGGGAGGGTTTTGCGCACGTCGAGTTTGCCGTTGGTGAGGCCGTCGCGGATCACGCGCGGCGTGGAGGTGGCGGAGTTGACCTGGTAGTTGTTGAGATCGGCGAGGTCGAAGGGGCGCCCGGCGTTGTCGAAGACTTGGAGGGACTGCGGGCGGACGTCGTCGATTTGGGCGAAGCTAACGCGGACGGGGACGCGGTTGGCGATGACGAGGGCGCGGAAGCGGCCGTGAATCGTGTCTTGGTATCCGCCGGAGGAATTTGATTTTCCGAGGGCGGAGACGATGCGCCAGTCGCCGTTGTCGAAGCGGTAGCGCAGGCCGATGGCTTCGGTGTCGAGCTGTTGGCGGACGCCGGCGCCGCCGTTGCCGATGGTGATGGCGCCGCGGCCGGTGGCGCCGGAGGTGAAGTCGTCGCCGAAGGTGAGCGGCACGCCGGTGGCTGGGGTGGGCACACCGTTGGTGCCGGTCGTGAGGGAGATGGAGGCGTTGGAGCGGTCGGAGACGAAGCGGCTGCGCTCGACGTTGAGCGAGAGGACGCCGTTGGGGGTGGCGCGCCAGTCGGCTTTGAGGCCGAGGGCGACGCGGGTGTTGGCGCGCGGGACGCTGTTGAGCTGGAAGGATTGCAGGTAGGGCCGGCTGATCGAGGCGCCGGTGACGCCGGTGGCGGTGGTGCTGAAGCCGCGCGGTACCCACTCCATCTCAATGAAGCGATTCTGGCTCTGGCCGGTGACGACGAGGCCGAAGGTTTTCGTGACGGGCAGGGTGTAGTCGAAGGTAAAACTCGGGAGCACTTTGTAGACGCGCTCGTCGGTGGTGTGCGGGACTTGCTTGAAACTCGCCGTGCGGTGATTGCCCGAGAGGCCCACGCTGTAGCGGAGCTGCGCGTTTTTGCGTTCGAAGGCGCTCTTGCTCACCATGTCGATCGAGCCGGCCATGGAGTCGGCGGGGGTCGAAGGCGTGGGGACCTTGGTCACTTCGAGGCGGGAGATGTTGTTGATGGAAACCTGGGTGAACTGAAACACGCGGGACGAGCCCTGGGGGTTGCCGGTGTTGGCCATTTGGAGACCGTCGCCCGAGACCACGGCCTGCGCCGTGGGGAAGCCGCGCACCGAGACGGAGGCGACGGAGCCGCCGGACTCGCGGTCATACTCGGCGGTGATGCCCGGCATAAATTTGAGGAACTCGCCGACATTGCCGTCCATGACGTCGCCGAGCGCATCGGCGGAGACGACGTTCTTGATGTTGGGGGCGAAGCGCTGCTCGTTGATGGCGATGGCGGCGCCGTCGGTCTCGCGGCCGGTGGCGACCACGAAGGCGTCGAGTTTCACGGCGCCGGAGGCGTCGGTGCCGTAACGCGCGGCAGAGGTGAGGCTGATATCCTGCTCGACGACGTCGCCGGCGCGGAGCGTGACGGGCAGTTGGAGGGGGTCGAGGCCGGTGAAGAAGACCTCGAGGACGGTTGGGCCGGTGGGCAGACCGGTGAGGCGATAGCTGCCGGTCTGATCGGTGAAGACGACCCGGTCGGTGCCTTTGACGGTGACGCGGGCGTTGTTGAGATATTGGCCGGTGGCGACGTTTTGGACGCGGCCGGAGATGGCGCCGGTGGACTGGGTCGCGGCGGGAGCGGAGGCGTCGGCGGCAGAGCAGACGGGTGACGCGAGGAGGAGGGCGAGGCAGGCGGCGGCGGTGAAGGGGAGGGGAGGGCGGTTCATGTTAGGCGGGGCCAGGCGGCAATGGGCATGGCAATTGGGGGACAGAAGCGACGGGCCAGGGGAGGGAAACTATTTCCAATTGTCGGTACGGAAAGGGGAGGCGGGGAGGCCTGCGGTGTTGAAGAGATTGCAGATCGGGAGGTTTTCCCAGGCGTAGCGGGCGGCGACCGGCGCGGTGAGGCCGGGCGCGGAGAGGATGACGGTATCGCCCGCGATGCGCGCTTGCGCGGGCAGCCAGACGCGGTCGGCCCCGGCGACGGCGAAGCCGGTGAGGGGGCCGTCCTTCGCGACGAGGCCGCCGGCGGTGTGGGTGAAACGCAGGGTCATTTCAGCGCCGCGGAGGGTATGGCCGGCGGGCAGCGGGCCGGAGGTGGCGGCGACGTTTTGGGCGTAGACGGTGCCGAGGGCCCATTGGGCGAGGCGATGGCCGACGGCCTGTTTGTTTTTGGGATGGATGTCGTTGACCTCGCCGACGTCGATGGCGATGGCCATGCCGGTGTGGGGCAGGGCGAGGGTCTTGAGCATGGCTTCGCGCACGAGGGGCCAGTCGCGGCCGGCGCCGAGGAAGTTCGGGAGTTGGACCCAGGCGAAGGGGAAATCGTCGCCCCAGCGCGCCCGCCAGTCGCGGATGAGGAGCGGGAGTTGGTACTCGTAGAGCGGGGCTTTGCTGGGGGTGGAGTTGGCCTCGCCCTGATACCAGAGGGCGCCGCGGAGGGCGTAGGGGATGAGCGGGGCAATCTTGCCGTTGAAGAGGCCGCCCGGGGTGGTGGTGCGCGCGGTGGGCGTCGCTTTGGCGGCCTTGGTGGTTTTCTTGACGGCTTTTTGTTTCTCGGGAGCGGCCGGCTTGGGGCTGGTGGGAACCGGGGCGGCGGGAACCGGAACGGCGGCGGCGGCCGTGGGTGCTGCGGCGATGGCGGCCTGCAGCTCCTTACTGGCGAGCTGCACGTCGGCGGCGATCCACGCTTCGATGGGGGTGCCGCCGACGGAGGAGTTGATCAGGCCGACGGGCACGCGGAGGGTTTGGTGGAGTTCGCGGCCGAAGAAATAGAGGGCGGCGGAAAATCCCGCGACGGTGTCGGGGCTGCACACGACCCAGCGCCCGCGGCCCACGGTCTGCGGCGAGTCGGCGTTGGCGGACTCTTCCTTGTAGTGGCGGAGGAGGGGGAAGTCGGCGGCGGATTTTTCCGCCTCGAAATTCTGGGCGCGGTTCACGGTCATCGCCATGTTCGACTGGCCGGAGCCGAGCCAGACTTCGCCGACGAGGACGTCCTGGAGGGTGACGGTGTTGTTCCCCTTGATGGTGAGGGTTTGCGGGGTGGCGGAGACGGCGAGGTTGAGGAGGGCGACCTGCCATTTGCCCTCGGGGTTGGCGGCGGTGGACAGGGTCTGGCCGGCGAAGGCGACGGAGATTTTTTCGCCGGGGGTGGCGACGCCCCACACGGGGACGCGAGTGCCGCGCTGCAGAACCATGTGATCGGAGAAGACGGCGGGGAGCGTCACATCGGCCCGGGCGGACAGGGCGCAGGCGGCGAGAGCGAGGAGGGCAAACGAACGCGGCAGAGTTTTCATGCGAAGAAGGGGTAAATCGGGCCGGCGTCGAGTGAGACTAAAGATCGGCGGGGCTGCAACCTTGGTCATGCGGATCAGGCGTCGCGGTGCCACGGGTGCGGAGGCGCGGGGGGTGGCGGGCGGGTGTTGCGCGGTGCGGTGCGCCGGAAAAGCGCCTGAGAGCGTGGGGCACGTGTGACGAGACAATCGGGCCGGGCAGCGGTGGGCGGGGGGGCGGGGTGGGGGTGGCGGGGCGGGGCGGGGCGGGCGTTATTTTTCGGGGGCGGAGGCGGACAAGGTCTCGTAGTGCAGGCGTGCGACCTGCCACATGTAGGCAGGGCCGCCCTCGGCGGTGCGACCCCACGGGCTGGCGACGGCGGCGCGGAGCAGCGCGAGAGCTTCGGAGCGGCGGCCGAGGACGGCCTCGTTCAAACCCGCGTAATAGTGCGCGAAAAACAGGACGGCGGGATCGGCGGCGACGCCCCGGGCTTTCAGATCCGCGAGGAAATCGGCGGTGGTTTGCCGGCCCGCGAACAGCGCATAGAGGGAGGGAAAGGGTTCACGGTCGAAGCGGGTGTAGCCGAGCATCCCGGCGCGCGCGCGGGTGAGGCCGAGGGTCGGGACGTCGGCGAGAAATTTCCAGAGGCCGTTTTCGCGGTCGCGATTTTCGTAGGCGTGGTATTTTTCGAACTGCCGGGCCGACTGGGCGAATTGGCCGGTGAAATAATAGGCGATGCCGAGGCGCCAGTGGGGGGCGTCGAGGGCGGGATCAAGCCCGATCATTTTCTCGAAGTCGGCGACGGCGGCGGCGAACTCACCGAGAAAAAGGTGGCGGTCGCCGCGGCGCGAGTAGAGCGACGGGTCGCGCGGTGAGTCGGCCAGCGCGCGATCCAGGGCGGAGCGTTGCGTGCGAAACTCCGCCAGCATGGCGGTGCGTTCGGCGGCGGGGAACGGGGGCTCGGCGGCGAGAGCGGGTCGGGTGACGCCGCCGGCGCAGAGAAGGCAGGCGAGAAGTGAAACAAGTACCGAAGGTGTGCGGCGGAGCGGGGGCGTCATGGCAGGGCAGCGGCGTGGCGTGGGCGTGGCGGCGTGGCGTGGGCGTGACGGCGTGGCGTGGGCGTGACGGCGGTTGGAAACCGCCGCTCCGTTCGGATCGGGAGCCATGGAGGGAGTCGTCGTGGCGTTCTTGGCTTGGATGGACCCGTGGCGTCAGCCGAGGGTGCGAGTCGGGAGCCACGGTTGGAGGGCGCGGTGGAGGGGGCATTGCGCTCGGTCGATGGGCAAGCCGGCGCGGTATTTCGCGAGGAGTTGCACGGAGCGCTGCGCGAGTAGTCGGCGGATTTCGCGGCGGCGGCCTTTTTCGCGCGGGATCGCCATGGTGTCGTAGCCGGTCGTCTGGTGCCGGAGCCACGCGATGGTGGCGGCCTCGGCGCGCTCCGCAATGGGGATACGCTCGGTGCGGGCGACGGTGCCGCTGCCGACGGGGGTGGCGTGCTCGGTGATAAGGTTGGCGAGCGTGGCGGCTTCGAGACGGGCCTGCGGATGGAAACCGAGGAAGCGGACGATGGCCTCGCGGAAATCCACGGCGTAGTCCTCCTCGGCGGCGGCGGCCCGGCGGCGGCTGGCGTCAAGTTTGCGCTGATACGCCGGGTCGGCGCGTTCGACGAGCCGGGCAGCCCGCAGGGCGGCGATCCGGTCGGCGGGGGCCCAGATGCCGCGGGAAAAACGTTTCCGGCCCTTGAGTTCGATGACGGTCAGCGTGGGGCCGTCCTGCTTGATGCGGCGGCTGAGCGCGGCGTCACCGGGCGGGAGCAGCGCCCAGTGGGTGGGCACGGCTTCGAGGAGACCGTGTTCGTTGAGGACGTGGCGGGCGAGGGACGCGGGACGGACCTCGCGGGCGGGCGGGGGCATGGAGCGACGGGCGCGGCCGGAGACGGGAGCGTCGCCGGGCGCGGGTCAGGGGGCCTTGAGATCGAAGCAGGCGATCACGTCTTGGTCGCGAAGGTAGAGTTTGCCGTGGCTGATGACGGGGTGCGTCCAGATTTTGCCCTTCTCGCTGCGGATTTTGGACTGGGGCGAAAGGGTGAAGCGGCTGACTTCTTTCCATGCTTCGGGTGACGCCTCGGCGAGGACGAGGGTGCCGGAGCGTTCGTCGAGGCAGTAGAGCATGCCGTCGGCGGAAGTGACCGCGCCCTTGCCGAGTTTTTTATCCATCCAGACTTCGGCGCCGGTGGCGAAGTCTTGGCAGACCCAACCGTTGTCGTTGTGGCCGTAAACGTGGTTGCCGACCAGAACCACGCCGCCGTGGTGATTTTTCATGACCTTATTTTCGTAGACCTCGGTGACCTGGTTGTCGCTGCCGATGCGGACAAGTTTTGAACCGGAGCCGTAGCCGGCGGTGACGTAGACTTCGTTGCCGCGGACGATGGGCGTGGGGATGACGGCGGTGCGGCCGGCGAAGGACGTTTGCCAGAGGAGTTTTCCGTCTTTGGGCGAGAGGCCGAAGACGGATTTTTCGTTGCGCTGGACGAGCTGGGGTTGGCCGTTGATCAGGGCGGGGACGATTGAGGAGTAGTGCGCGGGTTCGGTGATGTCCTTGGACTGCCACACGACTTTGCCGGTCAGTTTGTCGAGGGCGGCGACGGTGCCCCGGGCGTCGCCGGGGGTGCAGAGGACATGGGGGCCATCGACCAGAACGGATTCGGTGTAGCCCCATTTGGGGATCTGCCCGCCGAGACTTTTCATGGTGGTCTGCCAGAGGATTTTTCCGTCGTTCGTGCTGATGCAGACGAGATTGCCGGGACCGCTGAGGGCGTAAACGCGGTCGCCGTCGACGGTGGGGGTGCCGCGCGGGCCGTCGCCCCAGCCGTTGTCGAGGATCGAGCCGAGCTTGGCGGTCCAGAGTTCCCGGCCGGTGTTGGCGTCGAGAACGAGCAGGATTTCGGAGCCGTCGCGGGTGCCGATGGTGTAATATTTTCCCTTCGCGATGGCCGGGCCGGAATAACCCTGGCCGGCGTTTTCGAACAGCCAGAGACGTTTCGGGCCGGCGGCAGGCCACGCTTTGAGGAGTCCGGTTTCCTTGGAGACATCGGAGCGGTCCGGGCCGCGCCATTGGGGCCAATCGGAGCCGGCGGCGGAGGCGGACAGGGAGAGCGTGGAGAACGCGAGCAGGGCGGTGAGGGTACGGAGGGGGGTGAGCATGGCGGAGGAAGGAGGGTGGGGTAGACGGACGGAAGACGAGAATCGAAAGCAGAAGATGCGCAACTCTAGAGCGGAGGGGGCGGTGCTGTGTGGTGGGTGGTTGGGACGAGGGTGGTGTCGAGGAAGGCTTGAACCGGGCGGGGTTTTGGGCGTCGAGTGGGTTGATGAAAATCGCACCTGAGCCGGAGAAGAACAGCCATGCGTGGTCGCGTCGCCGCCTGATCGGCGGGGTCGCGGCGCTGGG
>CANHJG010000115.1 GCA_947461205.1 Opitutia bacterium | reverse complement strand
TTTGCATGGGCGGGGAAAGTCGCGGCGAAGGTGGATTCGTGGCGGGAGCCCCGGCCGACCGGGACCGAGCCTGTTAATTTAGGTATACCAAACATTTTTCCCAACTCGCCTGTCAATGTTCCTTTCGCCGGTGGACGCTCTGTTCGCCACGGAGCGCGGCGCGGCGGCGGCCGAAACAACAATGGCATACCAAAGAGGCGATCCCGCGATTCCGGGCTTCTCACCGGCCGGCCGGCCGTGTTGGATCTCGCGCCATGCCGAAACGCCGCCGGGTTTTTGAACCGAAGATCGACCGCACCCCGCCCAACCTGCAGAAACTGGTCCGGCTGATTTTCTCCGAAGAGTTTTTGCCGGGCCACCGGCTCGTAGAGCGCGACCTCGCCGCCAAACTGGCGCTCAGCCGCATCCCGGTGCGCGAAGATCTGCAGAAGCTCGTTTCCAAGGGGATTCTGTTGAAAGACCAAGTGAACCGCGGACTCCGGCTGCGCGACTACGGTCCGGCGGAGGTCGCCCACCTGCACGAATACCGCGAGGCCATCGAACTCGCGGCGGCGCGGGTCGCTTGTCACAACCGCACGGCCACAGACCTCGTGCAGCTCGATTTGATCTGTGACGAGATGGAGCGCGAGGCGCCGAACGCACCGTCACCGCGCTGGCTGGAACTCGACTGGCAGTTTCACCAGACGATGGTCGAGGCGAGCGGGAACGAGAGGTTCATCAATGATTTCGACCTGCTGATGATCGAGTGCAACTACGTGTTCTACCGGCTGCCCGAGACGCGCATCGCCGCGACCAGCCGCGACCATCCGCTGCTCGCGACGCTGGTGCACGGCATCGTCGATGCGCACCGGAAAATCGGCAAACTCCTCGAGAAACGCGATACCAACGGGATCGTCGAAGCGATGCGCCTCCATCTCGCCGGCCTTAGCAACCGCGTGCATCGCGATCTCGTGAAAGACCAGCTGAGCAAGCCGCCGGCCCCGGCCGCCTGAGGCCCGCTCCGGTTCACGACCAGAGCCGCGCCGGATAACGCCCGGCCTGCACGAGCGCCGCGAGCGCGGCCTGCACGCGCGGCTTGTCCTCGCGAAACGTGATGCCGAACCACGCGCTGTCCGTCGGCAGCACGCGCACCATCGCCTCACCGCGCGCGATCATCGTCGAGACCGAGCCGGGCAGATAAAATTCGGATTTCGGCTCGGTGCCGCGCGCCGCCAGGAACTCGCGGAATTGTCCGTCGAGTCCCGCGAAAAGTGCCGGCGTGAACCCCCAGCAGTTCATCGAGCCGAGGGTGTTGCCCGAGTATTTCTTGCCGGGCTCGGGGCCGACATCGGCTGCCGTGATACCGTGGGTTTCGACGATGCTCGCGAGGCGGCCCGCGGCGTCGGTGGCACAGATACCGCGGGAAACCGCGCCGTGTTCCGAGAGCGTGTTGGAGAGGCGGAAGCCCACGATGGCAAATTCTGCGGGCGCGCTCGGGGGCGCCGGCGGCGGAGCCTTGTGCCCCGACATCGGATCATAGCCCCGGGCCATCCGCGGGGCGGGCGTCGCCTGGAGAAACGCCGCGAGGCGGTTGAACGAATCGGCACCGTAAAAATCGTCGGCGTTGATGACCGCAAAATTCTCTTTCACCGCATCGCGCGCGCACCAGACGGCATGGCCGGTGCCCCAGGGTTTCTCGCGGCCGGCGGGCGGCGTGTGCCCGGGCGGGAGCGCGTCCAGCGACTGGAAAACATAGTCGACGGCGATTTTGCCCGCGTAGCGCGCGCCGATCTGCGTGCGAAACAGGTCCTCGAAATCGCGCCGGATCACGAACACCACGCGGCCAAAACCGGCGCGGATCGCATCGAACACCGCGTAATCGAGCACCGTCTCGCCGGACGGGCCGACCGGGTCGATCTGTTTCAAGCCGCCGTAGCGCGAGCCCATGCCGGCGGCGAGTACGAGGAGAGCGGGAGAAGACATCCGGGGAGGAGAAGCGTTTGCGCGGCGCGGTCAACGCCTCAACTCGACCACAATTTCTTCTGCAGATCCGCGAAGCGGCCGACGACGGGGCTTTGGAGCGGATGCGCCCAACCGCTCACGCGCTGGCGCGCGCCGACCCACACTTCGCGGATCGCGCGCGGGTTGGAGGCGAACACCACCGCGCCGAGCAATCCCTCGGGCGAGGCGCCGACGATGGACGGATCGTAGACGTTGACGGTGAAGAAATCCGCGGGCCGGCCGACTTCGAGCACACCGCCGGGCGCGCCGAGACTGCGAGCGCCGGTGACGGTCGCGGCCTGGAAAAACGCGGCGCCGAGGTCGGTGGGGAAGGCCCCAGGGCGTTTGCGATCGCCGCGCAGCTGAAACTCCAGCAGGCGGGCGTCGTCGAGCAGGTTGGTCTGCTGCTGTCCGTCGGTGCCGAGGGCGAGCGCGACGCCCGCGGCGAGGAACTTCGTCGTGGGAAACGCGCCCTCGCCGGCGGCCAGCTCCGAGGCCGGGCAGGCGCAGACCGTCACGCGCGCGGCGCCGAGGGCGCGAATGTCGTCGTCGCTCAGATGGGCGCCGTGGATGGCAGTGAAGCGCTTGTCGAGGAGACCGTGCTCGGCGAGGAGCGCGGCGGGCGAGCGGCCGTATTCGGCGACGCAGGCTGCGTGCTCCGCGGCGGTTTCGCCGAGTTGGAGGTGGACGCGGCAGCGCTTCGCGTGCGCGTAAGCCGAGATGGCTTTGAGCGCATCGATCGGCACGGCGCCAAGGCTGTGGGGCGCGACGCCGACCCACACATCGTCACCGGGAAAGTTTTTTTCCACGTGGGCAAACAGGAGGTCGGTCGAGCGCGTAAAGGCGTCGACCGAGGCACTGAGGACCCGCGGCGAAGCCGAGCCGACCGGCTGGCCGAAACCCGCGCGCAGCGTGGCGCCGTTCAGCAACGCGATGCGGATGCCGACGTCCTGCGCGGCCCGGAGGACGGCATGGGCCATCCCGCCCGCTTCGGGCAGCGGCGTGCCGTCGGGTTGGT
Organism: Opitutia bacterium; assembly: GCA_947461205.1. Taxonomy (GTDB): domain Bacteria; phylum Verrucomicrobiota; class Verrucomicrobiia; order Opitutales; family Opitutaceae; genus GAS368. Next base: position 13,047 of record CANHJG010000115.1, on the reverse strand, counting down.
GATGGAGAAAGTGGCACTCGCCGACCGTCGTGATGCCGGCGAGCAGCATTTCCATGAATGCCTCGCGCGCGGCGTCGTAGACATCCTCGTCGCTGAGACGCGCGAGCACCTGGTCGTGCAGCTCGCGCCAGTTGCCGAGCGCCGCACGGTCGGCCTGGGGTTTCAGATCGAAGCGCCCGCGGAAAATCCGGTGCCACCCATGGGAGTGCGCGTTGACGAGCCCCGGGAGCGCCGCCTGACCGGGCAGGCGTTTCGCCATTTCGAGATCGGCCGGCTCGCGGGAAAAACGCGTGATGCGCCCCGCCGCATCGACGAAGAACGCGAGGCCGCTTTCAAATTTATCTCCGGTATAAACACAATCGGGGAGCCAGCCAAGTTCGCGCGGGGCGACGGGAACCTTGGGCGCCGGGGCCGGCGCAGGCACGACCGGGCGCACTTGGGCCGGCGCACGGTCGCGATCACGGCCGGGGCCCTGGTTCGGGCTCTGGCCGGGCCCGCGGGAGGGACCGGAGGCCGGGCCGGGACCTCGGTTGGGACCGGGCCCGCGACCGGGCGACGGGGAACGGGAGGGACCGGGCGCGACGGGGCCGCGACGGTCGCGGGAGTTCAAAGGATTTTGCAAGGTCACCAGCAGAAACGAGGGCGCGGCGCGGTCAATGCCGTGGGTGAGGTTTTCCCCGATCACCGGCGCGACCGGCCGCAGCCTCATCCGGAGTGCGGCGGCGGCGCGAGCGCGCCGGGCGCGGCCGATGGCAGGTCTTTGCTGCGCCCCGAGCCATTGGACTTCCGCTCGGAGAGGAGTCGCTCGAACCCAGGTCGCAAAATCCGGCCCTCGGGCGTGATGCGCACCACGCCCAGGCGCACGGCCTCGCGCACGAGCTTGGCGCTCGAGTGCACCCCGAGTTTCCGCATGATGCTGCGCCGGTGCATCTGCACGGTCCCCTCACCGAGGCAGAGGCGTTCCGCCGCTTCCGAGTTGTCGCTGCCGTCGCCGATCACGGCCAACACCTGATGCTCCGAGGGGGTGAGCCACAAACCGATCGCGCCCGCCCCCTGCCGCCCGAGCAGCTGCCGGTGCAGCGACGGGCTGATGTAACCGCGGCCGGCCGCCACCACGCGCAACGCCGCCACAAGCGCGTCAAAATTCTCGGCCCACGAATCGAAAAAACCATCGAAGCGCGCCGTGCGGAGCGTTTGGAGCGAGTGCTCGTCTTTGCGCCCCGAAACCAGCATCACGCGCGCAGCGAGGTGTTCGGCCGCGATGGTTTCGAGCACGTCGACGCCATCCAGATCCGTAAACGTCAGGCCCATCAACACGAGGCCGGCCGGCCGCGCACGGAGCACGCTCAGAGCCTCGCCCCCAAGCCGGCAGACCTCCACCGGCGTGCCGTCGAACGCCTGCCCACAGGCGGCGCGCAACGCCTCGGCATACAGTCCGTCCCATTTCGCGATGACGATCCGGCTCACGTCGGTGAGCGCGAGCGGGGCGCCGACCGCCGCCACGAACGTCTCGTTTCGGACGCAAACCAGCGGCGGGGGCTTCGGCGTCGGAAGCATCATAGCGGCCTCCGCATTTAACCCTAGCACCTCGCCCGGGGCAACCCTGGAAATGCGTCCTCCGGACAGCCCTACGCCGCGCGGCGGCCGACGCGAATCGCCTCGCCCCGTGCGCCCGCGGTCACCGCACCGGCCTGCACCGCAGGACCGATATTCCGGCCGCCCTTCGATTTTGGAATGCTCGAGGACCCTGGCATCGAGCGGAAGGGCGGCGGCTAAGGCCCAAGGCTTCGGAAAGGGCGCGACTGTTTTCGGCTGGGTTGCGCGGTCATGCCCCGCTGCCCTGATGCGGAAAGAATCATCTGCACGGCGGCGATCATCGGGAAACGGAGACCCATGCGAGAAAGCGGACGGGCGCAGGCCCGGCGGAATTGGTCGGGGCGCGAGTCGGATCTGACGGACGCGGCCGGATGGGCGTTGAGGTAGGCTCGGCACCCGCTACGGTGCCACCCATGGGCCATTCCGTTCCGCTTCCTCTCATCCGCGTGCTCGCCACGGGCGGCACCATCGCGGGCGCGCAGACCGACGGGGAACGGGGCTACCGGGCCGCAGCCTTCTCCGTCGACGCGTTGATCGCGGCCGTACCCCAGCTCGCGGCGCTGGCGCACATCGAGGTCGAACAGGTCGCGGCCATCGGCAGTCAAGATATGGATGACGCGACCTGGCTCCGGCTAGCCGCCCGCACGCAAGCGGCCCTCGATTCGCCGACGATCGCCGGCGTCGTCATCACGCACGGCACCGACACGATGGAGGAAACGGCGTTTTTCCTGAACCTCGTCGTGCGCTCCGAGAAGCCCATCGTCCTCGTCGGCGCGATGCGCCCGGCCACCGCCATCAGCGCCGACGGCCCGATGAATCTCTACAACGCACTCGCCGTCGCCGCGCACCCCGCCACCCGCGGGCGCGGCGTCCTCGTGGTGGCGAACGACGAGATCCATTTCGCCCGCGAGATCGCGAAAACTAATACGACGCAGGTCGGCACCTTCGACAGCGGTCACCGCGGCCTCGCGGGCCTCGTCAACGCCGGGCGTCTCCACCTCTACGCGCCGCCGGTGCGGCGGCACACGGCCGCGAGCGAATTCTCTCCACTCGCCGCCGCGGGCGCCGGCGCGCCGCGGCTCCCGCGCGTCGATATCGTCTACGCCCACGCGGGCATGGGCCGGGAGCTGATCGACGCCGCGGTCCAAGCCGGCGCGCGCGGGCTGGTGATCGCGGGCATGGGCGACGGCAATCTCGGCGCGGCCGCGCTCGCGGCCGCAGCCGAGGCGGCTAAGGCCGGCGTCGCCGTCGTGCGCAGTTCGCGCGCGGGCGGCGGCGTGGTGGAGCGCAACATCGAGGTGGACGACGATGCGCTCGGGTTCATCGCGGCCGACGAACTCAATCCGCAAAAGGCGCGCGTGTTGTTGTTGCTCGGCCTGACGCGCACGCGGGACGTCCGGACGTTGCAGGCGATGTTCTTCGCCTATTGACCGGCGCCCGCCCTCGCGGCGATCGCACACGAGGCAGCACTTTCGCCCCCGGACGGCGGGCCCTCCGGCTGGGCAGCGACCATCGGGTCGATCGTCCGCTTGACGGGCAAATGGTTGGTGCGCTTGCGTGAGTTTAGTAGCCGGATTGAGCTACCCTAAAAAAGGGGGACGGAAAACCGGCAGCAGTGCCCCTGTTATGCCCGCGAGACACTCTCTATAGGAGCCTATAATGCATCTACTGGGCGGATTAATGTTGTATCAATATTTTTCCTTCCGAGCCTCGGCTAGGGATTTCCCGATGGAACCTCGTCATTATAACGAAAGTAAAAGCCGGGGTGCGGGTTGGATCCACTGCCCGACAGATGAAACCTGCCGGATGATCGTCGTGGAGGGAAAAGTGAACGACGTGAAGGACGATCGAGGTACCGGGTCGCAGGGGATTACCCTTACCCGATGCCCCATGCCTGGGTCTTCGGCGGCATCGCCTTCTGCCGCAGCTTCGCAGAAAACGGGGACTCTGGAAAATCCGGGTGACGACGCAGGGCCCGATTTCACGGGCGTGAAAAGATCGGCCGTGCCTCGGAGAGGCCGGAATTGCTCCCCGGCGCAAAGCCCGCCGGCCTGGCGGTTGCGCCACTCCCCCACCGGTCGCGGATCGCCGATCGGCCCCGTGGGCCTAAACGAGTTTTTCCGCGTCGGCCCGGGCGGCGACGAACATTCGTTACCTCCGTTCGTTCCCGCGGATGCCGCGACCCACGGCGTCACCGACGACCCGGCCGTGGCGTTTCTGCGGAGAGAGTTTGGCCCCAGAAATTGGAGCAGATTTTCCCGGTAGCCGGTCCATCGGGATGGGCCCAACCCGGCCACCGTTCGCCGCGTCGCTCACCCCCATGGGGCGCGCGCCTTCGTTTCAATATTTCACGCTCAACTCGGCGGCGTTGAGCGAGAGGGTGTAGCTATAACGGGAGATGTGTTTCACCCGCAAAAACACCGGCTGCCCCTTCATCCGGACATTAATCACATCGCTCTCTTTATAGGGCACCTGGTTGATGATGAGGTGGGCGACGCCGTTGATTTGAATGGTGCCGGCCACCTTGAGCGCGACCGCGGCCTGCTGCAGCAACTGGAGGTCGGCGGCCGACGCGGTGGACGGCGGAAAATTTGCGGCCGGGCCGACTTTCGGCGCAGCAACCGACGGGGCGCCGGCGGGACGGAAGGGGCTTTGGCGCGGATCGGGCGCGAGCGGCGCTTCGCCGCGATGCTGAAAGAGGACGTCGATCCGGTCGCGGACCTGCTGAAATCGCGGCGACAGCGGCGGCGGCGTACCCCCCGCGAGCAGCTTGGTACCGGCCGCGGGCCGCGCTGCTGGGACGATGTTTTTCGTCCCCGTTGCTAGGACCGGGGCGGGCGCGGGCGTGGAGACGTCTTCCCCCGCCGTCTCCGCCGGCTGGTCACTCGCCGGCAAGGGCGGGCGGGGGGCTTGGGCGCAGAGTCCGCCCGCGATGACGGGAAACACCAGGAGGAGCGCAAAGGGGCGAAACGGGTTCATTTCTTGCCGAGGAGTTCCAAGCTCAGGTCGAGCGTGACCCCGGCGTCGTCGGCCTCCCGGCGGCTGAAACCGAAGGCGGTGAGGTGGGCGAGGCGCGGGCCGGTCTCGACCGCGGAGAGGAAGGCCCAGACCTGTTCGTAGGTACCGGAGACCCGCAGGGTGTAGGGCACGCGCCGATACAGCATATTCGTGTCGCTGGCGGGCGCGGTGAGCGGGTGGAGTTCCGGGAGGCGGGCCTTGGACTGCTCCTCAAATTTGTAGAAGTAAAAAGCATTTTCCGCGAGGTTGGTCTCGACGACGAGGTTATCCTCGATCCGGCGGACGGCTTCGCGGGCGGCGGCGAGTTCCTGGCGTTGCGTGGAACCGCCCACCAGCAGCGCGAGCATCGCTTCGCCCTCTCTGGCGCGGTCCACGCGGACCCGTTCCAGGTCCTCGTTTTGCCCGATCAGAAACCAGGCAGCCCCGGCGAGCAGGAGCGTGAGGACCGTGCAAGCCGCGCCGCACGAGTGGCGGCGGATCAGCCCGCTGAGCTCGGCGAGCCACGGGTTCATGGCTTCGGGGCTTTGAGCCGGAAGGCGAGTTCGAAGTTCAGCAACTCTCCGCTGCCGGTGCCACGGTCGAGGTTCGTCAGCGCAATCTCGCGGAAGAGCGGCCCGATTTTTTTGTCCTGCACGAGCTGTTTGGTGTAGTGGCTCAGGAGCGTCGCGGCGCGCTGGGAGTTTTCCCGGACGTTGCCGCGGACCATGATGCCGGCCTCGGTCCATTCGATGGTGTTGATCACCATCTGCTCGGGGCGGGTGCGCCCGAGATCGAGCACAAAACCCGACACAAAGAGCTGGGGTTTCACGAGGGCGTAGGCCTGGTCGATCTTGGCCGATTCGACGGCGTAGGCCTGCTGCATGTGTTTGATATCGGCCACCTCGGGCCGGTTGTCGGCCATGCGCTTTTCCCAATCGGCGATCAGATGACGGAGCGTCCAGTTCTGGTAGCCGATCCAGCCCGTGAACAACATCACCCCGACGGTCACCGCGCTGAACACGACGTTGGTCAGGAAACGTTTACCGACGACATTATCCTCGGGGAGTTCCGCCACGATGCGGAGATCCACGTGCCAGTGGGGACCCAGGCCGAGGAGATCACGCTCGCGGCTCATGGGGAACGGGGGCGAGCTGGGCGATCAGGCTCAGCGGTTGAAACCAGGACCGGGCGGGGGCGGCGGTGCCCGCGGGAAGCTTGAGGCCGACCGACGGAAGCCAGGCGGCGTAATCGGGCACCAAAAATTTCAGATCGACCGCGGCGCAGAGCGCCTCCTCCAGCCAGCCGAGGCGCGCGGGCAGGTGGGCGCAGTAGAGCGCACCGATGGGCTGGCCCGTCTGCATTTCGAAATAGTCGATCGCCGGCCGCAGGTGGCGCGTGAGCATGCGCACGATCCGGCGGCTGTGGGACCGCAGCTCTTCCGTCGGCGACAACAACGCATCGCGGGCGACGCCGATGCCGGGGGCAGCAATTTCCTTCATCGCCGCTTCCATGATCGAAAGGAGACCGTGCGGCAGCGTGGCGGGCGTGTGCACGCCGTCCTTCGCGAGAAAATAAACCCGGGTCTGCCCGAGGCCGATTTCGCAGACGACGACGGCATGGGGATACGCCGTGTCGCGCAGGTAGCGGGTGAGCGCACCGAGCAGGGGCACGCTGCCAACTTCGAGTCGGCGCGGCCGGATACTGAGCTTGCGCAGCCGCTGCTGGAGGTCGCGGATGCCGACCAGCGGCAGACCGAGCAACAGCCCGGGACGCGTCGGCGTCGCGGCCGTGACCTCGTCGCCGTCGAGCGGGCTCAGCGCGGCGACGTGCCAGTCCTTGACGGAAGGGACCTTGGCGGATTCGGCGAGTAGCGTAGGGAGAAACCCCGGTTCGGCGAAGCGGCGCGTGTTGATCACCTCGCGCTGGAGCACGCGCTCGACCGGGTGAAAACCGGTGAACCCCACGAGGTAGCCGGGACCGCGCTCCGGAAAGGCCGACCGCACCCACTGCGTGATCGCGTCGTCGTCGGCCGTCGCCGGCAACTCGGTGAACAGATCCACTTCGAGCGGTTTTTCCTCGAGCCGGGCGAGCCGCGCAAGCTGCACCCCGTGGTCGTTCTGATTGAACAGAACGCCACTGCGCTGGTTGCGCGTGATCATCGAGAAGGCAGCCATCACAGTAAGTTGCTTCAGACTAGGGTGAAGACACCGGGAGCATGTCAATCCGACCCACGTCGGAAGCACTGGGGGGTTTCGCGTAGCCGTAACGATTCCGTGTGCCCCGGGGCCACGCGCTTGCGCGCGCTCCGAAAACGCGCCCCCAGCAGGAGGCCGACGCAGTCAGTGTTCGGTTTTTACGGGCTCGAGGACCCGGGCATCGGGCTGAATGGACGCGGCTGAGGACCCCGTGATTTTTTCGGTCGCATCGGTGAGTCCGCGCCCCTCGACCCCCTTATCCGGGCCCCCGCTAAACGTGCCGACCGCCCCCTTGGTCGGCCACGCGGTATTACCCTCGACGTTCGCGACCGAGGGGAGTTCACGGCCTTCGCTGCAATCGCCCCGCAGACGGGAAGGTTGTTGGACGCGACCGTCCGATGGGCAGGGGGGCGATAGGCTGTGCCGTAAAACGGGAGGACCGTAAACGGCCAACCGTGATCATGGAGCGAATTCGTCGCGCGGGTGCTCGCGATGAAAACGTGGGCCGGGTCCTTCGCGCGATGGTGGCCGATACCGCCGGCGCCGGAGGCGCCCGGATCCAGGGCCGCGACCTCGATCATCGATGGCCCCTTTTTCAAGGTAATGGCTGGCGGACGCAGCGAGTGGCGTGATCGCCGGTCTTAACCTCGCCAATCGGCTCCTCGCCCGGAGCTCGGCCCGCGCCCGCGAATTCGCGGTGCGCCTCGCCCTCATTCTCCTCCTCGTTCTCCTTCTCGTTCTCCGCCCCCCCACGCCGCCGGCCAACGCCTGCCTGTTCCTCTTTCCCGCCTCTTTTCCCCGCGGGGAAGATTTGCCGCCCACGGCGCCCGTCGGTTGACTGGCCGCTTGAAACCTCGCCCTCGCCCCGACCCCGCCTTCCCCGCCTGGGTCTGCGAACAGCTCGCCGACCTCCCCGCGCTCAAATCCCGCCCGATGTTCGGCGCCCACGGCCTCTACTCCGGTGAGACGTTTTTTGGCCTCGTCTGGCACGGCACGCTTTATTTCCGCACCTCGCCCGCCACCGTCGCCGACTACGATGCCGCCGACGCCGGGTGGTTTCAGCCCAACGCCCAGCAGGCCCTGAAAACCTACCGCGAGGTCCCTGCCGCCGTCCTCGACCGCCGCGCCACCCTCGTCGCCTGGGCCCTGCGCGCCCTCGCCGCCTGACGCCCCGCCGTTTCCCGCTTGCCCCCACCGCGTGCGCCACGTCCCACTCGCCAACGCTCCCATGATCCTTCGTCCGCGCCGAACTCTCCTCGCCGCCCTCTCTCCCCTTTCGGTCTGCCTCGCCACGCTCGCCGTCCGGGCGACCGCCGCCGAGCCCACCGCCGTCGACGACCGCTTCCGCGCCCTTGAAGCACGCCTCACCCGCCTCGAGGAGGAAAACACCGCCCTCCGCCGCGAACTCGGCCGCCCGCCCGCGACCGCCGTCTCCCCGTCTTCCGCGTCTTCCGCGTCTTCCCTGTCCGCCCTGCGCTTCGCCGCCGATCTCCGCACCCGTTTCTCCAGCCTCGCCTACGCCGCGCGCGAAGCCGCTACCCGCGACCAATTCCTCTTTCAACTGCATGCCGGCTTCGTCGCCTCCCTCGGCGACACCTGGGCGGGTGGCATCCGTTTCACCGCCGGAGAACTCAATTCCACCTTCGGCGGCTCGCCGCTCTCCGCCCAATTCACTGCCGGCGACAACGCCTCGCGTAAACCGGCCTACCTCGACCAGCTCTTCATCCGCTGGAAGCCGTCCCTCGGCCCCGATACCACCGCCGCCGTCACCGTCGGCAAAGCCGCCAACCCGTTCTACTCCCCGTCGCGCCTGCTCTTCGACAACGACTACCAGCCCGAGGGTGCCACCGAGGAATTTTCCTTCGCCCCCGCCCCCGACCACCGCGTGACCCTCGCCGCCGGCCAATACATCCTCGACGAACTCCCGTCCTCCGCCCGCGACCCGTTCCTCCTCGCCGCCCGCGCGCGTTGGGACGCCCAATGGCAACCCGTCTGGTCCACGACCCTCGGCCTCGCCCACCTCGTCATCACCCACCCCGCCACGCTCACCGCGGCGAACATCGCGAACAACGAACGCGGCAACACCCGCACCGCCGCCGGCGTTCTCGTGCACGACTACCGCCCATTGGTCGCCGAGGCCGCCGTCACCCGCCTCCTCGCCCACGCACCCGGCTACCCCGGAAAATTCCCCGTCACCGTCGGCGCCGAATTCCTCCACAACCCCGGCGCCCCCGCGCAACGCGACGCCTGGACCGCCGCGCTCACCCTCGGCCGCTCCGGCAAAGCCGGCCAATGGGAGTTCGGCTACCGCTACGTCCGGGTCGAGGCCGACGCCTGGTTCGAAGAGATGCTCGAGGGCGACTACGCCGCCTACTACCGCACTGTCCCGCCCGGCTGGAACACCGACCCCGCCTCCCTCGCCGGCGGCCCCGGCAACGGCTCCAACACCCGCAGCCACGTTTTCCGCACGAGCTACTCCCCCCGCGACTACCTCCTCTTCTCCGCCAACCTTTTCCTCAACGACCTCGCCCTCCGTCCGCCCGGCAACCCCGCCGACACCAGCGCCAAACGCTTCCAACTCGAAACCCTCGTCCGCTTCTAACCCCACCCCCATGTCTTCCCCGTCTCCCGCGTGTTCCCCGTCTCCCGCGTCTTCCCCGTCTCCCGCGTCTCCCAAGTCTCCCAAGTCTTCCGCGTCTTCCCGTCTCACCGTCTCCCTGTCGCTCCTGCTGCTCCTCGTCCCCCCTGCCCTCCGCGCCGCCGACGACTACCCGCCCGGCCCCGACTCCAAAGTCCAACCCGGCGTGCCGCAGGGCGAGTTGATCAAATTCGACTTCGCCTCGTCCAAGATTTTCCCCGGCACCACTCGCGAGGTCACGCTCTACGTCCCGCGCCAATACACCGCCACCCAACCCGCCTGCGTCTACATCAACCAGGACGGCGTCCAGTGGAGCGCGCCCACCGTCTTCGACAACCTCATCGCCCGCGGCGAAATCCCCGTCCTCATCGGCGTCTTCGTCCGCCCCGGCGTCGTCAAGTCCGCCACCCCCGCCACCGCCCTCGACCGCTTCAACCGCAGCTACGAATTCGACGGCCTCGGCGACGCCTACGCCCGCTTCCTCCTCGAGGAACTCCTGCCCGCCGTTCAGACCAAAACGACCGCCGACGGCCGCGCGATCCGTCTCTCCCCATCCGGCAACGACCGCGCCATCGGCGGCTCCAGCAGCGGGGCCATCGCCGCCTTCACCGCCGCCTGGGAACGCCCCGCGGAATTTTCCCGCGTGTTCAGTGTCGTCGGCACCTACGTCAGCCTCCGCGGCGGCGACCGCTACCCCGGCCTCATCCGCAAGACCGAGCCGAAGGCCCTCCGCATTTTTCTCCAGGACGGCGCCAACGATAACAACATCTACGGCGGCGATTGGTGGATGGCCAACCAGACGATGCAGCGCGCCCTCGCCTACGCCGGCTACGACCACCGCCACGTCTGGGGCGACGGCGGCCACAACGGCAAACACGGCACCCAGCTCTTCCCCGACGCCATCCGCTGGCTCTGGCGCGATTGGCCCCAACCCGTCCAAGCCGGCCGCGCGCCCCTCGAGCGCCTCGGCCCGCTCCTCCTGCCCGGCGAAGGCTGGCAACTCGTCGGCCAGGGCTACCGCCTCGCCGCAGGCACCGCGGTCAACGCTCGGGGCGAGGTCTTCTTCACCGACATCCCCGCGAGCAAAGCGTATCAGATCGGCCCCGACGGCCAACCCGTTGAGTTCATCGCCGACACCCAACGCACCAACGGCCAGGCCTTCGGGCCCGACGGCCGCCTCTACGCCGTCGCCACGGGCACGCGCGAAATCCTCGCTTACCCCGCCGCCGGTGGCGCACCCACCGTGATCGCCGCCGACATCGCCGGCAACGACGTCGTCGTCGCCCACAACGGCCGCCTCTACGTCACGAATCCGCCCGCCGCCGGCTCCAACGAACCGAGTAGAATTTGGCTCATCAAACCCGACGGCGCGAAGCAGGTCGTCGACACCGGCCTCCGCTCCGCCAACGGCATCGCCCTCTCCCCCGACCAGACCCTCCTCTACGTCGCCGACTACCGCTCCCACTGGGTGTACAGCTACGTCATCCAACCCGACGGCACGCTCGCCCACAAACAACGCTACTTCCACCTCCACTCCCGCGACGAGGACGACGAGAGCTTCGCCGACGGCCTCAAGGTCGACCACGACGGCAACCTCTACGTCGCCACGCGCCTCGGCATCCAGATCTGCGACCAAGCCGGCCGCGTGAACGCCATCCTCCCGACCCCCAACGGCCGCATCACCAACCTCGTCTTCGGCGGCGAAAACTTCGATACGCTCTACGCCTCCTGCAACGACCGGGTTTTCAAGCGGAAACTGAAAGTCCGCGGCGCCAACGCCTGGGCCCCCCCGCACAAACCCACCGCCCCGAAGCTCTGACGGCGGCACCCTGCGTTCTCTCCGACCCTGCGCCCTCCCCCGTTCTCCGCGTTCTCCCCGTTTCGCCGTCTCATCGCGCCTTCGCCGCTTCCGCCCCGGCCTGTTTTCCGCGCCACCGCCCCGCCGCGCTTCACTCTCCCCCGCCAAGGCGTTTCCCGCCTCGCGCTCGCTCCGCCCTGATCCCCGGCCCGCAAAATTTCTTCGCCGCCCTCCTCCGCGCCCGCCGCGCCACCCGCGTCGCCCCCCTGATCGCCCTCCGCGCGGACTAAAAATCGGGCTCGTTCCCCCGTCTCTTCCCCTTTCTGCTCCGCTTCGCCCGCTCGGAACCTCTCCCTGCGCCCGACGTCCGAATTTTCCGCCACCCGCCACGCCCATGTTCCGCCGCCTCTTCCTCCTCCTCGCCTGCGCAACCTCGCTCGCCGCCGTCGATCCCGCCGCCCTCGCCGCCGCCCTCGCCCTCTTCAACGAACGCGGCCAATCCGCGGAAGCCCAAAAAGCGTTCGAAGCCCTCGCCGCCACCGACCCGAAAGACGCCGACGTCAATTTTTTCCTTGGGCAACTCGCCAATCGCCGCAGCGACCCCGAGAAGGCCGTGAACTATTTCGAAGCCGCGGTCGCCGCCGCCCCCACCGAGGGCCGCCACCATCACGGCCTTGGTGACGCCTACGGCCGCAACGCCCAGAAAGCCGGCCTGCTCTCCAAGTTCGGCCTCGCGAAAAAGTGCGTCGCGGCCTACGAGCGCGCCGTCGCACTCGAACCCGCCAACCTCGATTTTCGCCTGAGCCTCTTCGAGTTCTACCGCCAGGCCCCCGGCATTGCCGGCGGGGGCGTCGACAAAGCCACCGCCCAGGCCGCCGCCATCAAAGACCTCGACGCCGATCGCGGCCGACTCGCCTTCGCCACGCTCTACGTCGGCCAGAAACGATACGCCGAGGCCCTCGCCCAATTCGACGAAGTCCTGCAAGTCTCCCCCGACGACTACGCCGCCCTCTATCAAGTCGGCCGCCTCGCCGCGCTCACCGGCGAATACCTCGACCGCGGCCTCACCGCCCTCCGCCGCTGCCTCGAACTCCCGGTCCCGCCACCCCACGCCTTCGGCCACGCCGCCGCCCACTGGCGCATCGGCGCGATTCTCGAAGCGAAGCAAGACCTGCCCGGCGCCCGCGCCGCCTACGAAACCGCCGTCAAACTCGACCCGAAATTCACCGCCGCCGCCGACGCCCTCAAAAAACTGAACTAACACCCCACCCACCCGGGAAAAAATCGTTCTCGTCCGTCGTTCCCGTTCCCCCCGGTTGGGTCCCCAGTCATTGAACTTTGGCCCTGCTCAACCCTTTCCCCCTACCCCATCGCCGCTCCGGCCCCGTTCCGCCGGCCCGCGTTTGACCCCGCCATGAAACCCACCCGCGACGCCCCCGTCCGCCCGCGCGCCGTCACGCCCGACCACCCGCTCCCGTAGCTCGCCGCGCCCCTCCGCCCCGAACCCACCTTCGTCCTCCAGTCGTGGTTCGGCGCCCGCCCGCTCAGGCTCCCCGGCTGTCACCCCTTTTTCCTGACGACCCTAGCCCGGATATTTCACACTCAACTTGACCAAACCGATTTCACAGAGGACACGGAGCCTAGGCCACAGAGCTCACAGAGCGGACAAGGTGTTTGGCTCGAATGGCGCTTAGATAAGGCGCAAAACTTTCTTATTCAGGGGGGTGCGTCGTTCCGTGTCAGGAAACTTGGCGCGCATGATTTGGCGGGAGAGGCGGCGCATATCGGCGAGGAGTTTTTTGACGCGGCGATGCTCGGCAATG
>CANHJG010000114.1 GCA_947461205.1 Opitutia bacterium | reverse complement strand
GCGGATTCGCCGCCCCGAGTGCGGCGACCGCCAGGCAAGCCAGAGTGCGGGAGCGGGCGGAGCGGGAGCGCATGGTTAGAGGAGGACGCCCGGGGGAGGGGGGAGGTTTCGCGCCGTGTGGGGCGCCGTCGGAAGGTAGCGCGAGATCTTTGACCTTCCCTCCGACGTGTCCGGCGGGTCGACGGAGGGCGGGTCGGTGACCGCGCCCGACTTGATCAGAAGTCGAACAGGTCGATGTTGGCCTTGTTAAAGATGAACGGTTTTCCGAGGAGGATGTTGTCGCCGACGATGGAGAAAGTGCCGAGCGAGCCGGCTTTGAAGGTCTTCGCGCCCTTCTTAAGTTCGTCTTTCGCGAGGGCGACGCCGGCGTAGATCGTGAGATAGCCGAGGTCGCCGGTGTTCCAGAGGATGATGCTGTCGGTGACGCCGTCTTTGACGTAGCGGCGGTTTTCGTTGGGGAGGCCGAGGCCCATGACTTTCACTTGGCCGGTCTTGCCGGCCTGCTTGACGGCTTCGGCGGCGCCGGGGACGCCGGGCGAGCAGATGGCCATGATGAGCTTGAGATTGGGATTGGCGCTGAGCATCGCGGTGGCTTCGGACTGGGCCTTGTCCTTGAGATCGTCGCAGGGGCGCACGGCGACGAGTTTCATCTTCGGGTATTTTTCCTTGAGGCGGGCTTCGATGTGTTTCTGCCACTCGCGCTGGTTGGCGGCGGTGAGGGAGGCGACGATCATGGCGAACTCCCCTTCGCCGCCGGTGAGGCGCGCCGCCTCGTCCATCAGGCCCTGGCCGATGCCCTCGGGGGTGGCTTGGTTCACGAAAAAGGAGCGCGCATCGGTCATCGCGTCGGCGTCGTAGGTGATGACCTTGATACCCTGCTTCTGGGCTTTGCGGAGGGCGGTGGAAATGCCCTCTTTGTTTTCGGCGGCGACGGCGATGACGTCGACACCGAGGGTGATCCAGTTCTCGACGATTTCGTTTTGCTTGGCGGCGTTGGAATCGGTCGGGCCGTCGAAAAGAAGTTGGACGCCGAGTTCCTTGGCGGCTTTGTCGGCGCCGGCTTTGCAGGAAATGAAGTAGGCGTTGCCCTTGGACTTCGGGAGCATCGCGACGACGAGCTTCGCGTCGGCGGCCGAGGCGGTGACGAGGGAAGCGAGCAATACGGCGCCGGCAGCGCAGAGGTGGAGGAGTTTTTTCATGGGTGGGGAAATGGGCGTGAAAGGGAAAGTGAAAGGGAAAGGGGAAGGGGAAGGGTAGGCTACGGGGCGGGAGCGTGGGGGCGGGAGCGGACGTGAGACAAGATTTTCGGGAGGACGCTCGCGGTGAGGGCGAGGAGGAGGAGCGCGCCGGTGAGGAGGCCGGACATTTCTTCGGCGGCGTTCATCCCCATGACGACGGGGAGGCAGGCGAGGCCGTTCTTCAAGACGGCGATGGCGGCGACGCCGAGGAGGGTGCCGTGGACGGAGCCGGTACCGCCGAAAATGCTTATGCCGCCGAGGACGACGGCGGTGATGGCAAAGAGTTCGTAACCGGTGCCGGCGTCGGCTTTGGCCTGACCGAGACGCGCGGTGTAGATGATCGCGGCGATCGCGGCGATGAGACCCGCGAGCACGTAGACGAGCGCGAGGCGGCGTGCAACGGGGAGACCGGCATAACGGGCGCCCTCGGGGGCAAGCCCGATGGTGCGGAAGGTCCGGCCAAAGGTCGTGCGATGCACCAGCAGCCACACGGCGAGCGCTACGACGAAGAAGATCCACGCCTGCGTCGGGAGGCCGAGCCAGCGCTCCTGGCCGACGAAGAGGAAGGTCTCGGGGAAATCGGTGTAGGTGATGGAGCCGTGGGTGATGGCCTCGGCGAGTCCGCGGAAAAGCGAATAGGTGCCGAGGGTAACGATTAGCGGCGGGAGGCGGAGGGCGGTGATGAGGGCGGCGTTGAGGCCGCCGGCGAGGGCCCCGAGCGCGAGGGTCAGGCCGGCGGCGACGGGGATGGGTAGGCCGCCGTCGTGCCAGAGTTGGCCGAAGAGAATCGCGCAGAGGCCGAGGAGGGAGCCGACGGACAGGTCGATGCCGGCGGTGATGATTACGGGCGTGAGCGCGAGGGCGAGGAGGCCGATTTCGCAGGAGTGCCGGAGGATGTCGAACTGCCGGTCCAGCGTGCCAAAGCCGACGACGACGCCGCGGCGGTTGGTGGTGGTGCCGGCGAAATAGAAGAATAGCCACTCGGCGATGAGCACGTAGAGCAGCAGCATCTCGTGGCGCGTGAGCAGGGCTTGCCAGTCGCGTTTCGCGGTGTTCATCGGTGGCCGCCCTTTCGGCTGCGCAGGCCGTCGGCGACGACGGCGAGGAGGATGATCGCGCCCTGGATGGCTTTTTCCCAGTAGGCTTCGACGTGGAGGTGGGTGAGGGCGGGAGCGACGCAGGCGAGGAGGAGCAGGCCGGCGAAAGCGCCCCAGAGGTTGCCGCGCCCGCCGGAGATGGCCACGCCGCCGACGACGACGGCGGCGATGACTTTGAGTTCGAGGCCGGAGCCGCTGAGGGGTTGGACCTGCGGCGATTGGGCGACGTTCAGCAGGGCGGCGAGGCCGGTGAGTGCGCCGAGGAGCACAAAGACGAGGAAGGTGGAGAGTTGGGGGCGGAGGCCGGCGAGGCGGGCGGCCTCGGCGTCGGAGCCGATGGCGTAGACCAAGCGGCCGGCGGCGAGGTGGCGCAGGGCGAGGCCAAAGGCGACGAGCAAGCCGAGGGCGGTGAGGACGATCAGCCATTGACCGGCGGTCTGGCCGAGGCCGAGCCATTGGATGCCGTCGGGCAGATTCACGAATTCGCCCTGGCGCACGAGGTTCAGGCCTTGGCGGAGCGTGACCATCGTCGCGAGTGTGACGACGATGGAGGGGAGGCGCAGGCCGGCGACGAGCGCGCCGTTGATGGCGCCGAGGAACGCGCCGCAGGCCGCGGAGGCGGGTAGGACGAGGTAGATCGGCCAGCCGCGCGCGGCGAGGAGGCCGGCGCACACGCTGCACACGGAAAATTGCGAGCCGACGGAAATGTCGATCTGGCGCGAGATGATTACCAGCGCCATCCCGCAGGCGACGACCAAGGTCGGGGCCTCGCGCGTGAGGAGGGAGAGCAAGGGTTGCGGCTGGTAGAACGCCGGCGCAAATACGGCGAGGGCGAGCAGGACGACGCCGAGGGCGGCGGCGACGGAGAGTTCGCGGAAATAGGTTTTCACGCGGCGCCTTTCTCCGGGGTGCCCAAGGCCGCAGCCATGACGGTGTGGGCGTCGCTGTGGCCGGGCAAAATGGCGGTGAGTGTTCCGCCGGCCATCACCCCGATACGGTCGCTCATGCCGAGGACTTCGGGCAGATCGCTGGAAATGAGAATGACCGCGAGGCCTTCTTTCGCGAGGCGGCGGATGAGGCGGTGGATCTCGCCCTTGGCGCCGACGTCGACGCCCTGCGTGGGTTCGTCGAGGATGAGCAGGCGGGGTTTCGTCGCGAGCCAGCGGGCGAGGGCCACTTTCTGTTGGTTGCCGCCTGAGAGGCTCCCGACGGGGGCGGCGGGACCGGCGCATTTCACGGCGAGGTCGCGGATGAACTCGAGGGCCAGCGAACGCTCCGCGCCGAAACGCAGCCACGTCGTCGGAAAGAGGGGGCGATGGATGGCCATCGTGACGTTGTGCGCGATGGGCAGATCGAGCACGACGCCGTGCCGGCGGCGGTCTTCCGGGACATAGGCGAGGCCGTGGGCGATGGCCTCCTGCGGGGAGCCGAGCGAGAGGCGCCGGCCGGCGAGGGTGATTTCACCGGAGTCGGCGGGGGTGAGACCGAAGAGCACGCGGGCGAGTTCGGTGCGGCCCGCTCCGACGAGTCCGCCGAGGCCGAAGATCTCGCCGGCGCGGACGTCGAAGGACACGTGGTGCACGCCAGAGGCGGCGCAGCCTACGTCGCACACCGTGAGCAAGGTGTCGCCGGGCACCGACTCGGCGGGCGGGTAAATCTGGGTCATCTCGCGACCGACCATCAGGCGGATGAGCGCGGCCTCCGTGAGGGTGTCGACCGGGTGGGTGCCGACGCTCTGGCCGTCGCGCAGGACGGTCACGCGGTCGGCGAGCATGAAGATTTCCTCGAGGCGGTGGGAAATGTAGATGACGCCGACGCCGTGGGCGCGGAGGTCGCGCACGACGGCGTAAAGGAGGTGTTGCTCCTGGTGCGTGAGGGAGGCGGTCGGCTCGTCCATGATGACGATGCGGGCGCCGGCGCCGAGGGCGCAGGCGATTTCCACGAGCTGCTGCTCGGGCATGGAGAGCGTGCGGACTTCGGCGGTGGGCGCGATGGACGCGCCGATGCGGGCGAGGAGGTCGTGGGCGCGGGCGCGGCGGGCCGGCCAGTCGACGCGGCGGAGGGCAGAGCCGGCTTCGAGGCGGAGGGCGATGTTTTCGGCGACCGTCAGGTCGGGAAACAAGGCGGGTTGTTGATAAATGCAGGCGATGCCGAGGGCGTGGGCGGCCGCAGGGGTGAGGCCGGCCACGATTTGGCCGGCGACCGTGATCGTGCCGCCGTCCGGTTGGTGGGCGCCGGTAACGATTTTGATGAGCGTGCTTTTGCCCGCGCCGTTTTCGCCGAGGAGGGCGTGGACCTCGCCCGCCTGCAGATCGAAGTTGACGCCGCGGAGCGCACGGGCGCCGCCGAAGGATTTCGTCAGCTGGCTAAGGGCAAGCAGCGGGGATGACATGCAGGGCGTGGGAAGGGAGGGTGATGGGGATCGGGATGGAGCGGCGCGAGCGGAAAAATGCCCGCGCAAGCCGGAGCGTCCGGTTGGCCGGCTCGGCCGAGCGTTGGCGGGCAAAAGGCCGGTTAAACGGGCGGCGGGGTGGAGCGGAGGGCGGCGAGGTCGGGATCGGTGGCGGCGAGGGCGCGGAAACTTGGGTCGAGGGCGATGGCGCGGTCGACGCGGCGACGGGCCTCGGCGAGATCGCCGTTGAGGCACGCGTAGCAACCGAGGTTGAACTGGATCGTCGGCTCGGCCGGGTGCTTGGTTTCGGCGAGGCGGAGGATTTCTTCGGCGGCGCCGAGCGATTCGGCGCGGCGCACGGCGTAGGCCCACGTGATCCAGCCGCCGGCTTCACCGGGCACCCGACGGACGAGGGCGATCGAGGCGTCGCGGAGTGCGGGCCAATCGTGCTGTTCCTGGCACAGAGCGACGCGCAAGGCGAGGGCGGGCGTGGTGTCGCGCTCGGTCGCGGAGAGGAGTTCGAACTCGGCAGCGGCCGCGCGGACCATGCCGAGGCCGAGGTAGCCTTGGACGTGGGAGAGGCGCCATTTGGGTTGCATCGCGGAGGAGTGAAATCGGCGCGCGCAGCGCGGTCAACGCAGGCGGCGTTGGGCGGGGCGCGATGCGGCCAAGCCGCAGGCGGGCTGCCGGGGTGGGCCCGGTGGGCGGCGTAAGCGGCGGTGGCGGCGAGCATGGCGTCGAGCGTGGCGACCAACGGTGCAAGGCGGACGAGACCGGAGAAGACGGCTTGGTCGCCGATGGCGCCGGTCAGGACGAAGGCCGGGCGTTGGCTGATCGGGTGCGCGAAGGCCTGCGCCGTGCCGGCTTTGAAGCGGGCGCCGGCGAGGCCCCGATTTTCTGGCCTTCCCGCACGCCGGCGTGCGCGGGGGCCAGGCGGATCTCTTCGCCGGCGAAACCAAACGCGCGCGCGGCCTCCGCGGCGAGGTTCGGCGCTGCGGAGTCTCCCGGGCGTTCGGCTTCGAAGCAGCCGGAATTGAGCCTCAACGGGGAGCGCATCACGGTGCCCCGCTGCGTGGGTCGAACCAATCGGTCTGCGCGCGGGACGGCGGGGAACCGGACGGATCCATCAGCGCGATCCGCCACGCGAACTCGCCCAGCCGGCGCAACGGGTTTTCAACTCCGCCCCGGGCCGGCTCAACCCAAGTATGCGAAGACGACAGGAGTCCGAGGTCGTCGGTGACTTTCATGGACGGCCAGCGGAGTGCGGCGGGTGCGGGACAGCAACACGCGAGCGTCCGCCGCGCGGCGCCGCAGACGAGCGATTTCGCGCGAAGGTTTTTTTGCGGGGAAGATTCAATTCGGCGTGACGCGTTTCGGGCGATCGCGCAGACCAAGCGGGTTGAGGCCCGACGCGGGCCCGCGTTCACCCCCCCCAAAAAAAATCCATGTTCTCTCTCCGCTTTGTGTTCACCGTGGTTGCACTGGGCCTGGCTGGAGCGACTGCCGCTGCGGCCGACCGCCCGCCCAACGTCCTGTTCATCACGGCGGACGATATGAACGCCGATTCGCCCGGCTGGATGGGTAACCCGCTGAAGCTCACGCCCACGCTCGACCGGTTTGCCGCGACCGCGCACCGCTTCGTCAACCAGCACGTCGCGGCGCCGATCTGCCAGCCGTCGCGTTCGGCGTTTATGAGCGGCCGCGTGCCGCATCGCAACGGCGCGCTCGGCTTCGAACCCATGCGCGAGGGCACGCCGTCGCTCGTCACCGTGCTGCGCGCTGCCGGCTACTTCGCCGCGGGCATCAACAAGCTCCCGCACATGATGCCCGAATCGAGCTTCCCGTGGGATGCGAAGTTCATGGGCTCCGGCAAGAACCCGGACCTCCTCGGCCGCCACACCCGCGACGCCATCGCCGCCGCGCAGCAGGCGCAAAAGCCCTTTTTCATCAACTGCAACCTCACCGATCCGCATCGGCCGTTTTACGGCGCCGTCAAATCCGCCGCGCAGAAAAAGAGAGCCGCGAAGAAGGACGACGACGGCGTCAACGGCGACGAACCCAACGAGGTCGAGGGCGTGGTCGTGCCCCTGCCGCCCGCCGAAGTGCCGATCCCGCGTTTTCTGGAGGACGTGCCCAACCTCCGGCGCGAAGTCGCGCAATATTACGGCAGCATCAAACGCCTCGATCTCAGCTTTGCGAAGGTCCTGCAGGCGCTCGACGACTCCGGCGAGGCCGCCCGCACCGTCGTGATTTTCATGAGCGACCACGGCATGTCGTTTCCCTTCTCGAAGGCCACGGTGTATTTCAACGGCACGCGTTCGCCGGTGTGCCTGCGCTGGCCCGGGATGGGTGCGCCGCAGCAGCGGACCGAGTTCGTCTCCAGCGTGGATCTCATGCCGACGCTGCTCGACGTTCTCCGCGTGCCCGCGCCCGCGGGGCTCGACGGCCGCTCGTGGCTGCCGCTCCTCCGGGGCGAGCCGCAGCCCGACCGCGATCACGTGTTCACCCACGTCAACAGCGTGAGCAGCGGCATCTTTTTTCCCCAGCGTTGCGTGCGCACGGCCACGCACGCGCTGATGTTTCACGCGTGGGCTTCGCCGCAGGCGTCGTTCAAGGTTGAGGCGATGAACGGCCTCAGCTACGCCGCACTGGCCGAAGCCGCCCAGACCGACGCCCGCATCCGGGGCCGCGTCGACCAGCTCATCCACGGCAACGTGCTCGCGTTCTACGATCTCACCAAGGATGAATCCGAGCGGCGCAACGAGATCGACAATCCCGCCTTCGCCGCGGAGATCGCTCGTTTGAAGGCGCTCCTGACGGGCTACATGGAGCGCACGAACGATCCCCAGCTCGAAAATTACCGGAAGGCGCTCGCGGGCCAGCCGATCAATTTCTCGGCGGACCGCCTGCCGAAAAAGAAAAAATCCTAGGCGCGCTGGGCGGACTCCCGGCCGTGCTGGTTAAGGACTCTTTTTCCCGCCGAACAGGCCCTTGATGCCTTCGACGGCCCTCTTCGCGCCCTCCGCGGCGGCGGCGCCGCCGGTCTTGCCGATGTCTCCGGCGGCCCGGGCGGTCGCGGTGACGACGCTGCTCGTGACGCTTTTCATGACGGCGAGGACGAGTTGGTCGGGAGTGATGCCGCCCTCTTTGGTGCCGAGGTCGTTGAGCTCGATGTCGGGCATCGGGAGCGTCATGCCGGTGCCGGCGAGACCGAGGCGGACCTTACCGTTGGTCAGGCGGAATTTTTTGACCTCACATTTGATCGGTGGACCGCTCCGGGTGGTGGCCGTCGGCGCCGCGTTCTTGCCGCCCCCCAGCGTGGCTTCGATGTTTTTGAGCAGGTCGGCGACGTTGCTCGCGAAGATTTTCGTCTCGTAGTTGAACTCCGGGGCGTCGACGGCGATTTCGTTGACGATGAGGTGATCGCCGAGGAGGGAAAACGGCGCGACGTCCACGTGGACCTGGCCGAGGGAGCAGAGGTGGCCGTCGCTCCAGCCTTTGGGGTTGCCGACGACGAGCCCGCGGAGGGTGCCGCTGCCGGTGAGCGGGGAAATTTTCGCGCTCCCGAGGACGACCGTGGTCTGGGTGAGCTGGGGGGCGAATTGATTGACGCCGGCGGTGACGACGGAGCCGAGGAGGAATTGCAGGGCGACGAACGCGACGAGTGCGAGGGCCAGCAAGCCCCCGCCGATGAACAGAATTTTTTTCATGGCTGAAGGGGGATGCGAGAGGGTGGCGGGGCGGGCGGGGGGCGGCAAGCCCTGCAATCGCGCTTGTCAACGCGTGCGGCCTCCCTCTGTTTTCGCCCATCTCCCATGGCCCAAGCCTACACCGAAGCCTCCATCAAGACCCTCTCCTCGCTTGAGCACATCCGGCTGCGCCCTGGCATGTATATCGGCCGGCTCGGCAACGGCTCGCACGCGGAAGACGGCATCTACGTCCTGCTCAAGGAGACGATCGACAACTGCATCGACGAATTCACGATGGGCGCGGGCAAGAAAATCGAGGTCGAGCTCCACGAACGCACGCTGCGGATCCGCGACTACGGCCGCGGCATCCCGCTCGGGAAACTCGTCGACTGCGTCTCGATCATCAACACGGGGGCGAAATACGATAGCGAGACCTTCCAGAAATCCGTCGGCTTGAACGGCGTCGGCCAGAAGGCCGTCAATGCGCTGTCGTTCGACTATCGCGCGCAGGCGTTTCGGGACGGCCAGACGAAGCTCGTGGAGTTTTCTCAGGGCAAACTGAAGAAGGAGCACAAGGCGGTGAAGAGTGACGAACGCACGGGCACGCTCGTGGAGTTCATCCCGGACGAGGCGCTCTTCGGGAAGGACTTCAGATTCCGGATCGAGTTCATCGAGGACATGCTCTGGAACTACGCTTTTCTCAACCGCGGCCTCACGCTCACGTTGAACGGAAAAGCGTTCCGCTCGGAGCACGGCCTGAAGGACCTGCTCCAGAAGAATCTCAGCGGCGAGCCGCTTTACCCGATCGTGCATCTCGAGGGCGAGGATATCGAGGTGGCCTTCACGCACGGCGCGCACTATGGCGAGGAGTATTACTCGTTCGTCAACGGCCAGCACACGACTATGGGCGGCACGCATCTCGCGGCGTTTCGCGAGGCGCTGGTCGATACCATCCGCAACTTTTTCAAGAAGGACTACGACGCCGCCGATGTCCGCCAGTCGATCGACGCGGCCGTCGCCGTGCGGGTGATGGAGCCGGTCTTCGAATCGCAGACGAAGACCAAACTCGGGTCCGCGGCGGTGGGGCCGGGCGGCCCGAGCCTGAAGGAATTTGTCGGCAAGTTCATGCAGCAGTCGCTCGACGTCTACCTGCACAAGCACAAGGAGACGGCCGATACGCTGAAGCGGAAGATCGAGGAGAACGAACTGGAGCGAAAGGAACTCGCCGGCATCCGCGGTCTCGCCCGCGACCGCGCGAAGAAGGCGTCGCTGCACAACAAAAAGCTGCGCGACTGCCGCCTCCACCTCGGGGACAAGCACGTGCGCGCCGAGCAGAGCACGCTCTTCATCGTCGAGGGGGATTCGGCGGCGGGTTCGCTCACGGCGACGCGCGATGTGCAGACGCAGGCGGTCTTCGCCCTCAAAGGAAAACCGCTCAACACCTACGGGCTCTCGAAGAAAGTGATCTACGAGAACGAGGAGTTTCACTTGCTGCAGTCCGCGCTCAACGTCGAGGAGGGCCTCGACGGCCTGCGCTACAACCAGGTGGTAATCGCCACCGATGCGGATGTCGACGGCATGCACATCCGGCTGCTGTTGATCTCGTTTTTCCTGCAGTTTTTCCCCGACCTGATCCGCAACGGGCATCTGTTTATCTTGGATACGCCGCTCTTCCGCGTGCGGAACAAAAAGAAAACCATCTACTGCTACTCCGAGCAGGAGAAGCAGGCGGCGGTGGGGGAACTCGGGGCGAGCCACGAAATCACGCGGTTCAAGGGCCTGGGGGAAATCTCGGCGGGGGAATTCAAGGATTTCATCGGGGAAAATATCCGCCTCGATCCGCTGACGCTGAACCACCTCCATAACAGCGACGAACTGCTCACGTTCTTCATGGGCAAGAACACGCCGGAGCGGCAGGATTTTATTATCGGAAACCTGCGGATCGAGAAGGATCTGGTGGAGGCATGAGCCCGGCGGCGAGCGCCCGGCGCCCGCTGCGCTGGCGAGGAATCGCCGGCGCCGTGGTGGCTCTGGTGCTCGCCGGGTGCACGACGACGCCGGCGCCGCGGGTTGCACTCGCGGAGGTGCCGGTGGCGCAGCGGGCGCGGGCAGAGGCGAACGTGCGGGTGTTCGACCGGGTGTGGGGTCTCGTGGCGGACGGGCACTACGATCCGAAATTACACGGGGTCGATTGGGCGGCGGCGGGCCGGAAGTATGGTCCGGAGGCGGCGACCGCCGCGGACGAGAAGGCGCTCTACGCGTCGCTCAACGCGATGGTCGGGCTGCTCCAGGACAGCCACACGCATGCGTTGCCGCCGGTGCAGGCGACGGAGCGGCGCACGCAGATGCGGGCCCGGACGGGGTTCAACCTGATCCGGGTCGAGGGCCGGTGGATCGTGAGCGAGCTCGTCGCGGGCAGTCCGGCCGAAGCGGCGGGAGTGAAGCCGGGCTGGATCGTCGTCGCGCGGGGCGGCACGCCGTTCGGCGAACGCAGCGAGGCGCGGCCGAAGGAGGGCGAGGTGGCGCAGTGGGAGTTTTTGGATGAACACGACCGGCCGGTGGCGCTGGACCTCGCGGCGAGAACGCTCTCGACGAAGCCGCGGCAGGAGGCCCGCGCGTTGCCGGGCGGGGCGGTCTACCTGCGGTTCGACGGATTCGACCCGGCGGATCGGCGCTGGCTGAGCAATCAGTTGAAGGCGAATCGCGAGGCGCCGGGCGTAGTGATCGATCTGCGGCGCAATCCGGGCGGCGGAACGATTTCACTCGGAATCACGATCGGCGAATTTTTCGACCGGTCGGTGGAGTGCGGAACCTTTATCACGCGCGGCGGGCATCGCGGCGGGAAGAGCTCGTGGCAGATCGGTTCGGCGCGCTTCGGCGGGCGCGTGGTCGTGCTGGTGGACGGGGCGACCGGCAGTGCGGCGGAGATTTTTTCGGCGGTATTGCAGGAGCACGGGCGCGCGACGATCGTCGGGCGCAAGACGGCGGGCGCGGTGCTGGCGAGTTGGTATCATGGTTTGCCCGACGGGGGCGAATTGCAGTTGAGCCGCGAGGACTACGTGACGCCGAAGGGGCGGCGGCTGGAGGGCAACGGGCTCGAGCCGGATGTGCCGGTGCCGCGCACCGTCGCGGACGTGCGGGCGGGGCGCGACGTGGATCTGGCGGCGGCGTTGGGCGTGCTGGCCGGAGGCCTAACGGCCCGCTCAGGCCGGGGGCCACTTGGGCGTTGACCGTGCGGGACTGGTCGAGGTCCGTGCCGGCACCCGACCCCACGAGCGACGCACCCCAGTGACTGACCCCGGCCCGCGGCGACCTCACGGTCCTTTCGCAACGCGCCCACGAAGGCGATGGGTCGGCGCCGGAGCAGAGCTTGCCGCTCGTCGATGGCGAGCAGCGCAAACTCGCCGCGGCGAAAATGGCGCGGGAAGCCTCGGGGCACGCGCTGCAGCCGACGGCGCTGGTGTACGAGGCGTGACTGCGGCTCCGCGGCGAAGTGCAGCCATCGTGGAAAAGCCCGGCGCAGTTTGGTCCGCGGTCGCTGAGGCAATGCGACGAATCTTGATCGAGAGCGCGCGGCGCCGGCAGGCGGCGCGCCAGGGCGTGGGGGGGCTGGAAAAGCTGAGCGCCAGCGCCACGGGATTCGACGTCGCCGCGCCGGAGATGGGTGACGCGGAATTACTGCGGCCCAACAAGGCGCTCGAAGCTCTCGCGCTGCATGACCCGCGGAAGGCCGAACGAGTGAAGCCGTGGTCTTTCGTGGGGCTCAGTTTGGAAAAAATGCGGCCGTTCTGAATATTTTGGCGCGCACCGCCGACCGCGATCTCGCCTACGCAAGGCTCGGTTGGGCTAAGAAATCCTGCGGTTGCAGCGCTAGGGCGTGTTTTCAAACTCGATGAGTGAGCCAAGCAAGGACGGCCGCGAACTGGATGAAGGCGAGAAAAGTGACGGCAAGTTTTTCGAAGCGGGTGCTGATGCGACAATGGCGTTTGATCCGGCAGAAGAAGTTTTCGATTTTGTGCCGGCACCGATCGTAGCCCCGATGGAACGCCGCCGGCCTCCGGCGCGAACTCTTTGGCGGGATGCAGACGCGTGTGAGTTGGCGACGCAGTCGCGCGCGAACGTTGTCGGCATCGAAGCCTTTGTCGCCGACAACACATCGCTGCCGCAAGCAACCGAGCAGGGGTTCGACGGCGAGGAGATCGTGGCGTTGGCCCTCAGCCAATCCAAGTGCGACGGCGCGCCCACCACGCTTGACGATGGCCGCCAGCTTGGGGTTGATCCCTCCCTTGGTTCGGCCGATGGCCTGTGCCGCCTGTCCGCCGCGGGGATTCGACCCATCTTGGTGCAGCTTGATGGGCGAACAATCGATAGAGCGCAGCTCCCCTTTCGCGCCCTTCGCGACAGCCGCGAGCAGCCGGGCGAACAGTGCCCTGGCGCACCAACTTCGGAAGCGCGTGTGGACCGAACCCCACGGACCAAAGCGCTCCGGCAGATCGCGCCACGGAATGCCGGTGCGCAAGACGTAGAACATGGCCGCGACCATGATTTCATCGTCCTTGGGCGGCCGACCCTGGCGAGGCCCCCTGCGGCTTTTGGCGCGCGCACGGTTAATTTTTTACCCTTCGCCACAGGGGCTGAGGGAACTCCCGACGCTTGGTCATCATCATGCGCGCTCTTCGATCAAATCCCTCGCACCCGAGTTCCTTGGATTTTGAAAACACGCCCGAGGGTGCGGATGGGCGCGAGGTTCAAGGCTCACCCTTGACCTCAAGTTGAAGTTCAACATCACCATTGGCTCATGAGAACGATCTCGGCCGTCGACTTGCGCAACGATTTGGAGGGCATCGTTAAATTGCTCCGACGGGGCGAGCGGATGGAGCTGACCTACCGGGGAGAAAAGGTTGCCGATTTGATCCCGCCGGCACCGAAAGTGGCCAACGCCAAGGCGCTCGCGGCCCTGCACCGAGCTTGGGACATCACCAGCCAGATTCCCGATTACGAGCAGCGCTCGGAAGCTTATTTGAAGGAATTGCGCGAGGATCAGCGGGCCTTCGGTGATCGCACCGTCCCGTGATTCACCTGGACGCAAATTTTCTGATTGCCGGCGTCAATCGGACGAGCGGCGAGGCCCGTGCCATCGAGCGATGGCTGCAACGGGGCGAGTCGCTCGCTTGTTCCACGATCACCTGGAGTGAGTTTCTCAACGGTCCGGTTTCACCCGCGCAGATCGCCACGGCGCGCGAATTTCTCTCCGCCGGCTTCGCGGATTTCGAGGAGGTCCATGCGGTCCGCGCGGCGGATCTGTTCAATGGCACAGGCCGTTCGCGGCGGCTCAAGTTCGATTGCCTGATCGCCGCCGCCGCGCTGGTCGCGGGTGCGGATTTTGCCACGTGCAACGTCGATGATTTTCGGCTGTTCGTGCCGCACGGACTCGTGCTGGCTACCTGATTTCCCCTTTCCGCATGCCCAAGAAGAAGTCCCCGACGAGTTCCGCCCAACCCGAGCTGCCGCTCGACAGCGCCGCTGTGCCTGAGTCAGCCGCTTCGCCGGCGAAGGGAGCGACGCCCGCGCCGACCGCGGCGGCCGGAAGCGAGGGCATCCCGCTTGCGCCGGCCGCGGTGGATGCCGTCGCGCTTGCCGCGCCGGCGGAAGGTCCCGCAGTCTTCACCCCCGGCCCGCGCCGCGGTGGCGCGACGGTGCAGGAAGAGGATTCCCCGCTCGCGAAAAGCTACCGCGGCTGGTTTCTCGAATACGCCAGCTACGTGATCCTCGACCGCGCCGTCCCGCACATCGACGACGGCTTGAAGCCCGTGCAGCGGCGGATTCTCCACACGCTCTGGGACATGGACGACGGGCGTTTCCACAAGGTGGCGAATGTCGTCGGCCGTTCGATGTCGCTCCACCCGCACGGCGACGCGTCGATCGGCGCCGCGCTCGTGGCGATCGGCCAGCGCGCGTTCCTCATCGAGCCGCAGGGCAACTACGGCAACCTCCTCACGGGGGACGAAGCGGCGGCGCCGCGTTACATCGAGGCGCGGCTCACGAATTTCGCGAAGGATGTGCTCTTCAATCCGAAGACGACGGAGTGGCAGCTCAGCTACGACGGCCGGGCGAAAGAGCCGGTCACCTTGCCCGCGAAGTTTCCCATCGTGCTGCTCGAGGGCGCAGAAGGCATCGCGGTCGGTCTCGCGACGAAGATCCTCCCGCACAATTTCAACGATCTCTGCCGCGCGGCGATCAATCACCTCCAGGGAAAAACCTTCCGCATTTTCCCCGATTTCCCCACGGGCGGCATCGCGGATTTCTCCGAATACAACGACGGCGAGCGCGGCGGAAAAGTGAAGGTCCGGGCCAAGATCGAACAGCGTTCGAAATACCTCCTCGCGATCACCGAGCTGCCCTTTGGCTCGACGACGGAGACGCTGATCGAGTCGATTTTAACGGCCAACGCCAAGGGCAAGATCAAGGTCAAGCACGTCGACGACAACACGGCTGACTCGGTCGAGATACTCGTCCACCTCCCGCAGGGCGCGGAGCCGGACAAGGTCATCCAGCAGCTCTACGTTTTCACGAACTGCCAGATGCAGCTCTCGCCGGCCGCCTGCGTGATCGAGCACGACAAACCGCAGTTCCTCGGCGTGAAGGAGATCCTGCGCCGCAGCGTCGAACGCACCCGGGAACTCCTGAAGCGCGAGTTGGAAATCAAACTCGGCGAACTTGAGCAGCAGTGGCATTGGGATTCCCTCGAGCGGATTTTCATCGAGGAACGCATCTACCGGAATATCGAAAAGTCGAAGACGTGGGAGAGCATCCTGCACGAAATCCGCACCGGCCTGAAACCGTTTCTCCCGCAGCTGCGGCGCGACGTGACCGACGAGGATATCACGCGCCTGACTGAGATCCGCATCAAGCGTATCTCCGCCTACAACCGCTTCCAGGCCGACGAGGCACTCAAGAAAATTGAAGACGGCATCAAGGAAACGAAGGCCCATCTGAAAAATCTGACCGGCTACGCGATCGCGTGGTTCGAGCTGCTGCAGGAGAAATATGGCAAGGGCCACAAGCGCCGCACGAGCTACGACGAGATCGAGCAGATCGACGCCTCCGCGGTCGTGTCCGCCAACCAGCGCCTCTACGTCAACAGGGACGACGGCTTTATCGGCCTCAACTGGCGGCAGCACGAATATGTCCAGGACTGCACGATCCTCGACGCGGTCCTTTGCCTCATGCGCGACGGCTCGCTCAAGGTCGCGAAGGTCGCGGACAAAGTCTTCATGGGCCGCGACATTATTTATGTCGCGATTTTCCCGAAGGACGGGGACACGGCGTTCTACTCGATGGTCTACCAGGACAAGGAGAGCGGAAAAGCCTTCGCGAAACGCTTCCAGATCGGCGGCCTCTCGCGCGACAAGCTTTACCCGCTTGTGAAGAGCGAAGGCTCGAAGATTGTCTGGCTCCACGTCGCGAAGACCGAAAAGGAAATGCCGAAGCAGGTGAAAGTCTTCATCGACGGCCGGAGCGGGGCCCGCGTGCGTGAGCTCGCTTTCGACCTCGGCGCCATCCCCGTGAGCACCCGCAGCGCGAAGGGCGTCACCGTTTCGAAGTGGCCGGTGAAAGATGTGAAACCGATGGAGTGAG
>CANHJG010000113.1 GCA_947461205.1 Opitutia bacterium | reverse complement strand
CGGTGGGAGAACCGTCAGAACTTCTTCGTCAACGTCAACGAGTAGCTGCGGCCCTTGGCCATCGTGTTGAAGAGGGCGGACTCGTAGGTGTTGTTGTCGTCGGAGAGGGGCGGCTCGGTGTTGAAGAGGTTGTTCACGCCGACGCGCACGCTGGTGTCGCGCAGCCAGCTGCGGGTATCGGTCTGGCCGAGACGGTAGGAGAGAAACGTGTTGTAGGTCTGCGTATCGCGATGGACCATGCGATAGACGGTGCTGCCGTTGGTGAACACCGGCCGGATGGAGGAGGGCGAGCCCAGCGCCTCGTAGGTCGCCCGACTGGTCGTGACACCCGACAGCGTGAAGCTCCCGGTATAAAACATGCCGAGCCCTGCGCTCCAGTTGTCGCGGCGCCAGTTGAGTTGTACGTTGCCGCGCCACTTGGGCGAAGCGCCGGAGGTGGCCGCGAGATTGGTCTCCCTGAGTTCCGTGCGCGGCGCGCCTCGTGTGGTGTAGATGTAAAACGCGTTCAGTTTCGTCCAGTTGGTCTCGAGCGTGAAGGTGCCGAGCGTCATCGGGCGGAAGCGATAGTTCAGCCCGAAGTCGAAGCCGTTCACGAATTGCTCGGCCTTGTTGAAATACGTGGTGCGCAGGTAGTCGATTGAGCCCACGACGGCGCGCTGCGCGCTCGGGGCGCGGGTGGCATTGTAGGCGGCGAAGAAGTTGCGGTCCTCTTGCGCCACAGGCAGGCGCACCACCGAGCCGTCGCCCTGATAGCGGCCCGTGCCGGAGCCGAGGTCGATGGCGTTGATGTTTTGACCGGCGGCGAGCGCGGCTTGCGTGGCGGCGACGAGGGCGTCGCGGTCATCGTTGATCGTGCCGCTGGAGCCGAGAATGTCCCGGTGCCGGATCTCGTAGTAGTCGACGGTCAGCGCGAGACCGCGAACTCCCGGCACGTCGACCACGAGGCCGGTCGAAATACCGTTGGATTTCTCGGGCTGCAGGTCGGGGTTGCCGGCGGTGCGGTTGATGCGGTTCAGGCCTTGGTCGGTCAGCAACTGGGTGACGGTGGACCGGTAGGTGTCCTGGCTGTTCAGCACTGTGCCGATAAAGCTGCCGCGATACAGCGCGGGCAGCGACGGCGGGCGGAAGCCCTGGCTGTGGGACGCGCGTACCATAATCCAGTCGACCGGCTTCCACGTGAGTCCGAACTTCGGGCTGACGGTGTTGCCGAAATCGCTGTAGTGCTCGGTGCGCGCAGCGGCGCTCAGTTCGAAGGATTGCACCAGGGGCAATTTGAATTCGCGTCCAGCGAGTGGCAGGAGGACCTCCGCGTAGCCGGAATAGGCGTCGCGATGGGCAAAGGTGTCCGGGACCGAAGACGCGCTCACGACATCCGAGCGCGTGGGATCGAGGCCGGAGCCGGCCGGATTGAGTCCGGCGAAAGGCGCACGCACGTCGGAAAAATCCTCGCGCCGGACCTCTCCGCCGAGCGCGAGACTGATCTTATTCCCACCCCACAGCGACCAGACCTCACCGCTGGCGTTGAAGTCGAGGCTGCGCAACCGGGTCATGCCATCGCGCTCGAAGACGCCGTAGGTGGACTGCTTCACGCTCGCCGAATTGCGGAAGGGGCCCGTGTCAACGAGCGCGCCACCTTGGATGGCGTAACTGCGACCAAAGGCATTGAGCGCCCTGGTGGGGTCGGTCAGCAACGCGGCGGCCTGCGTGAGGCTGGTGCGTTGGATGGGCTCGTTTTCATTCGCGCGACCCTCCGCGTGCATCACCGCACTTTCCCACGACCAAGTCTCGCCGATCTTGCCGCGCAGGCCCAGCAGGCCGCGGTAGGCGGAGTTGGTGACGGTGTCTATGCGTGAGCCGAAATCCCAAAAGCGGTGGTTGACGACGTTGACCGCGCTAGGCGTGCCGGTGAGGCGTGGGGTGCCGTCAGCGTTGGGCGCACCGGTGGGACTCCAGAAGCGGTCGCCAAACGGATTGTAGGGATTGGTCGCCGGGATGAACAGCGAGCCGTTCACGCTGCTCTGGTAGATGTCGGGATCGCGATCGATGATCGAGCGGGCGCTGTAGTAGTTGAAATCGGCGAAGGCGGTGAGGCGCGGGCGCAGGTCGTATTCGCCACCGAGGAAAACATTTTTCCGGGTGGATTGCGGTTGCAGCGAGCGAGCGTTGTTGAGGTTCCAATAATATTCCTTGCCCGGTCCGGTGGCGGCGCGGGCCGGGGCCGCCGACGCGATACCGGGCTGCCCGCTGCCCGTGGTCGGCATCAGAAAGAAGCCGCCCGTCGTCGTGAAGAAAGTGGTGGGGATACCCGAGGGACGCTGGTTGGTAACGAGGAACGCGCCATACTGGTCCCGACCGGTGCTCACAACGGTGTTGAACTGGCCGTAGGCGCTCGTGGTCGTCCGCTTGAAGAACGACGTGTCGGTGTAGACGTTCCACGGGGCGGGGGCGCGGGCGACCTGATCGCCATCGGCGGCAAAGGGCCGGTCACGCAGAAACGTGCCTTCGCGATCATACCAGTCGGCGGTGAAAGTGAGCCGGCCTTTCTTGTTCGCGAAATCGAGGCCGTGGGTCAGCGAAGCGCGATACTCCGTGCCGTCGCCGTACTCGGTGATGCCGTAACGCAGGGATAGTTCCGTGCCGCGGAAGCGGCGGTGCATCACGTAATTCACTACACCTGCGACGGCGTCGGCGCCATAGATCGACGACGCGCCGTCGCGCAGGACGTCGACCCGCTCGATACCGCGATTCGGGAGTTGGTTTACGTTGACGGACAAGGCCGGAATGCCGTTTTCGTTCCAACTGATCGGATGGGGGGCGACGCGGCGACCGTTGAGCAAGATGAGGGTGTTGCCGGAGGCGAGACCGCGGAACGAGATATTGGCGTTGTCACCGCGCGCGTTTTGCGTCGCGAGCGCGGCCTCATTGCCCGGCAGGCCTGCCGCCATGGGCAAAGAGGCCAGCAGATCCGAAGGTTGGCCCGGATCGAAGATCTCGAGTTGCTCCGCCGTGACCGTCGTCATGGGCAGTGTTCGCTCCTGTTCGATCCGTTTGATGTTGGAGCCCGTGACACTGAATGCATCCAACTTGATGGTCTCTTCGGGCTTGGCGCTCGCGGAGGGCGCGGGGGCGGTCTGGGCGGCGAGCGTCGTGGCGAAGAGCGCCAGGACCGTCGAGCAGGCGAGGGATTTTTGGGTGGGTTTTGAGATCATGAGGACTATTTTTGGGTCGCGGACGGTGGTGGTTTCTCGCTCGAAATCAAGGGCACGGACCGATTCTGGGTGGGCTCTTTGAGCGGCTGTTTATAGCCAACTATGATACGCGCGATGGGCGGCCGGCGCTATTGGTAGAACCACCTGAATGACGTGTGTTCCGGCCGGGCAGGGGGACGAGTTCAGGTGCGGTGTGGCCCTCGCATTGCCTTGCGCACGGGCGGCAGACCGAGCCATTTTTAGTCGCCCCATGCCGGTCCAGCGCAATCGCCCCGCAGCCCCTGCTTCCAGCGTCCCCTCCGCCCGTCGGGGGGCTGCTCGCCCGCTGTTGGATTTGCAGAGTGCGCTCGACCTCGAGAGTTTTTGGCGCGCCAACTTACAGCTCCTCCAGAGTGTCCTGCCCCACCACTCCTGCAGCCTGATGTTGGGTATCGTGGATTTTGAACCGCAGGAAGGCCGGCACTTCGTCGCGCACGACCAGGACAGCCGCAACCAACCCCTCACGAGCCTGAGTATCTCCCGCCCCTTTCTCGCGTCCCATCCCCAGGTAAAAATGTATACCTACACGGAGATCCTGCGGGAAGATCCCCGGGCCCGGCAACGGCGGGTCGAACGGGAGCGGCACTTTCGCGGCTGGGATGAGTTCGTCCACCTCGCCTTTTGGGACGGTGCGCACCCCGAGGCGGTGCTGAGCATTCGCCGCAGCGCAGATCAGGGGGAATTTCTGGCCGAAGAACGCGAATTTTTGGCGTCGTTGCACCCGGTGATCGACGCCGGGCTGCGCCGGCTGCGCGCCTTCGAGGGCGAACGGGGGCGCCGCCTGAGCATGGAGCGCTTTATCTCGGGCCTGCCGCTTCCGGTCATGTTTTTGGGCCCGGATCGCGCGCTGCAGTTTGCGACTCAGGAGGCCTACGATCTCTGCGCGGTTTGGAACTTCGGCTACGCAGAGTCACGCGTGATCAATACCCGCCGGGGATTCCGGGTGCCGGAACCGATTGACGACGCCTGCGCCCGGCTCGCCGACCTCTGGGACCGGGCCGCGCACGGCGGTCCCGTCGTCGGGTTGGAGAGCGCCCGCGTCGCACATCCCGAGATCGGCGGCCTGGTGGCGAAGGTCGACGTCAGCCAACCCTACAAAGGCTCGCTCGTGCGTCCCGGCTTCTGGGTGACGCTCTCCGGCGAGCGCAACCTCGACGGCGCGAGTCCCCAGCTGAAGGCCGAGGCGGTGCATCACCTGCAGTTTCTCACGCCGAGCGAACGCCGCGTGGCTTTGCTCGTGGCGGAGGGCCTGCGCAACCACGACGTCGCCCGTCAGCTGGGCAAGTCACCGCGCACCGTCGATTTCCAGCTCAACGCCATCTACCGCAAATTGGGAGTCGCGAGCCGGACGGAGTTGGCGCGGCTGCTTTTCTGAGGTGGAACGGGAACGCCGGGCGCGATTCAGGCGATTCCACTGATGGTGAACCGGGCGCGGTTTCGCTAGAGTGAACGCGCGACCGGCGAACCGAGTCCGTTCCCCGGCCGCGCCCGAAATTTCCTATGAAAAATTATCGCATCGCGACCATCCCCGGCGACGGCATCGGCAAAGAAGTGGTCCCTCCGGGCATGCGCGTGCTCGAAGCCGCCGCCAAGCAACACGGCTTCAGCCTCACCTGGGATCACTTTTCCTGGAGCTGCGCCTACTACCAAGAGACGGGGCGCATGATGCCCACGGACGGACTCGCGCAGATTCGCCAGCACGACGCGATCTACCTCGGCGCGGTCGGCTTTCCGGG
Source organism: Opitutia bacterium (assembly GCA_947461205.1). Lineage (GTDB taxonomy): Bacteria > Verrucomicrobiota > Verrucomicrobiia > Opitutales > Opitutaceae > GAS368. Next base: position 11,334 of record CANHJG010000113.1, on the reverse strand, counting down.
CGTGCCCGATCACGTCTCGCTATGGGGCCTGCTCATTCCCATCCGGCGCGAGTTTCGGCAATATGCGAATGTGCGCCCGGTGCGCCTCATGCCCGGCATCGAATCGCCGCTGCGCAACCGCCAGCCCGGTGACATCGATTTCTCCGTCGTTCGCGAAAACAACGAGGGCGAATACACCGAGATCGGCGGCCGTCTCTACCCCGGCAGCGACGACGAGATCGCGATGCAGCAGGTGGTGTTCACCCGCCACGGCGTCGACCGGATTCTCCGCTACGCGTTCGAGCTGGCGCGCCGCCGGCCGAAAAAACATCTGACCTCCGCCACGAAATCCAACGGCATCACCGTGACGATGCCGTTCTGGGACGAGCGCTTCAAGGCGATGGCCGCGGAGTATCCCGACGTGCGCACCGACCAGTATCACATCGACATTCTCACCGCGCACTTCGTGCAGCATCCGGACTGGTTCGACGTCGTCGTCGGTTCGAATCTCTTCGGCGACATCCTCTCCGATCTTGGCCCCGCGTGCACCGGGACGATCGCGATCGCGCCCTCGGCGAACCTGAATCCCGAGCGGAATTTCCCCTCCATGTTTGAACCGGTGCACGGCTCCGCGCCGGACATCGCTGGAAAAGGCATCGCCAATCCCATCGGACAGATTTGGTCCGGCGCCATGATGCTCGATCACCTCGGCCACCCGGAGGCCGCCGCCTCGGTCGTGCGCGCCATTGAAACGGTCGTGCAACGCGGCCCGCGCACCCGCGACCTCGGCGGTTCCGCGACGACGGACGAAGTGGGGCGCGCGATCGCGGACGCCGTGGCTTAGACCGCCGAACCGGAAGCGCCGCACCCGCCAACGTCTCGTCGGCCCTTTGGCGTGCGTCCGTGCCGGTGGCGGTTGGCGGGGTGCGCGCGCTGTGCCGGTGCCGCCGGGGCTCGCGCCGCAGGCGTGGAGGTAGTTCGCGGTGCTCGCCGCGGTGATGGTCGGGCTCGTCCCGGAACCGTTGCCCGCGGGCGCCATCGGCCTGATGGGAGGCCCCTCATTGCGGGACTCGGCCTGCCCTTCAGCGCGGCGCAAACGCTGGATCCCTCCTTCCGCTTGCCGGCTGGGGGAGCACGCTGGGCTTGGGCTACGCGGTCATGCTGGCGGATCTCGTGCTGGCACCGTTGACGCCGTCCAACAGCGCGCAGCGGGGGAATCGGCTTACCCGTGGTCCGGGCCATCCCGCCGCTCTATGGCTCGTTACCCGGAGAGTCGGCGCGGAAATCGGCGCGAACCTCCTGTGGACGGCCTTCGCCGCAACGTGGGTGACGAGTTCACTGTTTCTCACGGCCCTCGCCGCCCACCTGCTCGCGCTCGAAATGGGCAAGAAAGCCACGGGCCTCGAAGTGTCGTGGGTTCAGTGGTTCGCGGGCTTTGCGCCAACCCGGCTGCCGGTGTTGTTGGCGCTACCGTGGCTCGGCCTCAAAATCTACCCACCGGAAATCCGGACGAGCGCCGAAGTCCCGCCCCGGGCCGCGCAGGGGCTGGCGAAAATCGGCGCCGTCACCCGGCGCGAGTGGACGATGGCGGCCCTCGTCGTCGTGGCGCTCGGCCTGTGGCTTTTCGGCGGCCGGTGGAACGATACGACCCTCGGCGCTCGCGCGGCGATCTGGCTCCGGTTGGTGGGCCGCGTCGTGACTTGGGACGAGATCGTCGCGCCTACCATGGCGTGGCTTACCTTCGCGTGGTTTGCCACGATGCTCACGCCCGCCGCCGGCGCGGCAATCCCGGGCCTGCCGGTGAGGACACTCGCGCTGCTCCGCCTATTTTCGATCGGTATCATGGGCGTGATCACGCCCTACGCGACAGCACCGGCGCCCGTTTACCACGGCTGCGGCTATATCGGTCGCCGCGGCTTCTGCCGGCTGGGTTTTATCTTCGGCCTGATTGCCGTGGCCGCACTGCTGCTGATCGGTTTGCCGACATTCGGCGAGCCCACGTAAGCGCCCGCGGGGTCAATCAATCGAGCGCCCGCACGCGGACGCTCTTGAAATAAAACACGCTCTTCGGATCGTGGGCCTGGAGCGCGATCGCGCCGCCGAGCGGGTTCAGCTTGCGGCCTTTGCGCTCGGGCGGGCGCACCACGTTCGCCGGCTCGGTGTAGTCGACGGTGGTTTGGCCATTGATCTGGATCACGATGCGACGGTCCTGCACGGTGATTTTCGTGGTGAACCACTTTGTTTCGTCGACGGGCGATTGAGCGAGGTCGACGACGGCGTAGAGGCTGCCGGTCTTGCGCTTTTCCTTGGCGGTGCTGTTGAGCTGGATTTCGTAACCGTTGGAAAGCCGCAGGGCCGCGCCGCCCGCCGCGAGATCCGTGTGAATGAACACGCCGCTGTTGGCCTCGGGCGCACCGCGCGTGACGACTTCGAGTTCGAAGTTTTTGAAGCGCACGAAGTCGCTCTTCCCGTCGCCCACAAAAAACAGGTGCGAACTCTCCTTGGTGGCGTGCGCGCGGATTGCGCCGTCGACGATCGTCCACGAATCCGGATAGGCGTTGGCTTTCCAGCCGGTGAGATCCCGGCCGTTGAAGAGATCGCGCCAGCCGTCGGAGGCGCGGGCGGAGCAGACCAAAACCGAGGCGAACACGCCGAGGAGGAAAGGCAGGCCGCGCGCGGGGGGGATTTTCATGCGCGTCCACGTTGCACTTTGGGCCCGAGCCCGGCAAGGCTCGGCTCCGTGTCCTCGCGCCTGTTGCCATTTTTCCTCTGCGCCGGTTGGGTCTCCGTGATCGTGGCGCTAGCCGCGTGCGCGAAACGCGAGAACGCGGTCGCGCTCGGCAATCGCACGGGCGTGCTCCATGTCGGCAACGGCGCCGAGGTGCAGTCGCTCGATCCGCACCTCGCGGGCGGCGCCGTCGACCACAATGTCCTCGGCGCGATTTTCGAGGGCCTGATCACGCTCGACGAGGAGACGCTCCAGCCGCGGCCCGGCGCCGCCGAGCGTTGGGCGATTTCGCCGGACGGGCTCGTCTACACCTTTCACCTGCACCGCAACGGGCAGTGGTCCAACGGCGACCCGCTGACGGCGCAGGATTTTCTCTACTCGTTCCGCCGCGCGCTCACTCCGGCGCTCGGCTCCGAATACAAAGACGCGCTCTACCCGGTGAAGAACGCCGCGGCATTTGCGCGCGGCAAGCTCACGGACTTCGCGGCGGTCGGCTTTCGCGCCCCCGATGACTTCACGCTGGAAATCACGCTGGAGCGTCCCACCGCGTATTTTCTCACCGTGTTGCGCGCCAATGTGTGCTTCCCGGTGCACGCCGCGTCGGTGGAGCGGGGTGGGGCGCGTTTCGATGATCGCACCGCGAAGTGGACCCGCGGTGCGCCCCTCGTGAGCAACGGACCGTTTCGTTTTCGCGAGTGGAAAGACCATCAGCACATCCGGGTGGAAAAGAATCCGCACTACTGGGACGCCGCGAACGTCCGCCTCAACGAAATCTGTTTCTACCCGAGCGAATCCACCCAGAATCAGGAACTCGCCTTTCGGGCCGGCCAATTGCACACGACTTGGGACGTCCCGCTGAGCAAAATTGACGCCTACAAGAAAGACGCGCCGGCCCTCCTGCGCGTCGAGCCCTACATCGAGAGCTATTTTTTCCGGTTCAACACGAAGCACCGTCTCTTCTCCGACGTGCGCCTCCGCCGCGCGCTGTCGCTCGCCATCGACCGCGAGGCCCTGGTGAAAAACGTCCTGCGTGGCGGCCAGGTCGCCGCCACCGCGCTGACGCCGCCCGGACTCGCGGGCTACACGCCGCCGGCCGTCGTCGTGCGCGATCTCGTTACCGCAAAAAAACTCCTCGCCGAGGCGGGTTACCCGGATGGCAAAGGGCTGCCGCCACTCGAGCTCACGACGATTTCCTCCGAGATCAATCAACGTCTCGCCGAAGCAGTGCAGCAAATGTGGCGGCGCGACCTCGGGATCGAGGTCACGATCACGCAGAAGGAATTCAAGGTGCTGCTCGATGCCTTCGACACGCTCGACTACACGATCGCCCGTGGCCGCTGGATCGGGGAATATCCCGACCCGCTCACGTATCTCTCCATTTTCACGACGGGCAACGGCGTTAACGGCACCGGTTTTGCCGACGCGACCTACGACGCGCTGATCGAGTCTGCCGCCCGCGCGCCGACATCCGCCGCGCGCCTCGCCGCGCTCCAACGCGCCGAAACGTATCTCCTCACGCAGATGCCCCTCGCTCCGCTCTACTGGGGCTCGCGCACGACGCTCGTTGCGCCCGCGGTGAAGGGCTGGAAAAACTCCCCGCTCGGTTTCCACAACTACAAGGACGTGTGGCTGGAAGAATAGGTGGGGCGCTGGGCGACGTAGGCACACTCCTTGCATCTGTTGATGCGGAATTTCGAAGGGAGCTCAATGATTGCCCCCGATCGGTTCCATGGATCCCGTCGCGGGATCGGGCTGCTCGAAGGCGCCAGGAAATTGCCTCCGGCGGGATGAGGCGACCCTCACCACGGAAATCACGTAAGAAGATTTTGCGGGCGGAAAGATTTCTCGGACCACGACCGACTCCCCCGACGGGGGGCCGGTCTTCCGGCCTCAGGCGCAGCAAACTGAATTGGCCTGTAGCCAATGCGCCGCCACGAGCGTTGGTTGGAAGTGCGGAGAGGAGTGGGGGAATTTTCTGACCGACCAAAGCTTCCTGCCTTTACTCCGGCGCTACGCTTCCCGGGAAGCCGGCGGTCGATGCGACGACGCGCTTGAACCCCCGCAAGGATGGCTGGCGTGGTCGGCCTGGCGCAGATTTTCGCACCCGGCGGCCCGTTTCGTACGTTTCAGTGCCATGTCGTCTTCTCCTGTAGTCCTCATTGCCGGTGTCACCGGCGGCATTGGCTCCGATCTCGCCCGCCGGCTCACGGCAGCCGGCTGGCAGGTCGCCGGCTACGCCCGCTCCGCCGAAAAACTCGCGGCCTTGCGCGCGGACCTTCCCGCGCTCGTGACGCACACGTGTGACGCGACGCAGTCCGCTCAGGTCGAAGCCGTCGTCGCCGCCACCGTCGCGCAGTTCGGCCGCCTCGATGCTTACGTCCACTGCGTCGGCTCGATTTTGCTGAAGGCCGCGCACCTCACCAAACTCGACGAGTGGCATCGCGTGATCGACCTCAACCTCAATTCCGCCTTCTACGGACTCCGCGCGGCTGTCGGTCCGATGCAGACGCAGAACCGGGGCTCGATCGTGCTCATCAGCTCCGTCGCGGCGCAAACCGGCCTCCCGGGCCACGAAGCTATCGCCGCGGCGAAGGGCGGGATCAACGGTCTCGTCCAGGCCGCCGCCGCGAGCTACGCGCCCCGCAACATCCGCATCAACGCCGTCGCGCCCGGCCTCGTCGATACGCCGCTCGCCGCGCCCTTGCTCGGTTCGGAGCAAGCCCGGGCCTTCTCCGAAAAAATGCACCCGCTGGGCCGCGTCGGCCGCCCCGCTAATATCGCGAGCCTGATTGCCTGGCTCCTCTCGGAGGACGCCGATTGGGTCACCGGCCAAATCTGGTCCGTCGACGGCGGTCTCGCCGACTTGCGCCCGCGCCCGAAGGCGTGAGCCGGAACGATTCAGCCTGCCGTCGGCCGCGCGCCGGCGTGCGCTCCGAAAACGCGCCCGCCAGCGGTCGGCCGACGTAGTCACCGTTCGGTTTTTGCCTGCTCGAGGACAGTGGTATCGGGCTGAATGGACGCCGCTGAGCGCATCCCCGTTTCACCGTCACACCTGCTCCGGCCACACGCCGTGGCAGCGATACTTCGCCCAAAGCGGCGCGGTCCGCTCGTTCTTGCGAAACGCGATCGCCGCAATCCCCACCACCAGGCCGTCGGCCCGCTCGATCAGCTCCACGGCGGCCTTCGCCGTCCCGCCCGTCTCGATCCACTCGTCGGTCAGCAGCACGCGCGTGCCCGCCGGCCAGGGATTCGCCCGCAACTCGAAGACTTTCTCGGCGCCCGAGTAGTCGTTGAACCGCGTGCTCTCCTTCGCCACCGGGAGTTTGCCGCCTTTGCGCACCGGCACGAAACCCACGCCCAGTCGCAACGCGATCGCCGTGCCGACGACGAAGCCCAGCGCATCCGTCCCCACCACGCGCTCGATTTTTTCGCCGCGCCACGGCGCGAGCAGATCATCGATGAGTGCCGCGAACGCCACCGGCTCCGCGAAGATCGGCGTGACGTCGCTTCGCTTGTAGTGCAGCTTGCTCCGGTCAATGAGGCTCAGATAGTCCACGCCCAACGTTGAGCCGCCGCCTGTCGCGCGACGCAACGCCAACTTTCTCCATCATGCGCCGCAAAGTCATCATTGACCAGGACACCCTCGGCCCCGCCACGACCAACCTCCAGTCCGTCGCGCTCCTCATCCAGTCGCCCGACGTGGAGGTCCTCGGGATCTGTGTGCCCACCGGTGACCACTGGCGCGACCAACAGGTGCGCCACGCGCTGCGTTTCCTCGAAATCATCGGCCGCACCGATATCCCTGTCGTCCCCGGCGCCGAGATGCCCCTCGTCGCCACGCCCGCCGCCACCGCCGCCTGGGAAAAAGTCCACGGCAAACTCGTCTACAACGGCGCCTGGGACCTCGCCCGGCCCGGCAAGTGGGCCGATCCGCGGCACACGCCCGACCTCGTCGAGGGCAATCCCACGACGCTTCCCTCCGTCGAAACCGCCGCCGCCTTCATCGTCCGCCAAGCCCGCGCCCATCCCGGCGAAATCACCCTCTGGTGCGCCGCGCCGCTCACCGACCTCGCCCAGGCCCTCGCGCTCGAGCCGCGCCTGCCCGGACTCGTGCGCGAACTCCACTTCATGGGCGGCTCGTTCCACCCGCTCACCGAGGCCCGCGAATTCCGCCACACCCCGCGCCGCGAATTCAACATCCGCTTCGACGCCGAGGCGGCGCAGGCCGTCCTCCGGGCCCCGTGGCCGCGCGTCACGTGCTCGCCGATCGACGTCTCCCAGCACACGCGCGCCACGCCGGACCTCTTCACCCGCATCGCCCGCGCCGATACGCCCCTCGCGCGCTACCTCGACCGTTTCGGCCAGCGCAATCGTCCCATGTGGGACGAGGTCGCCGCCGCCACGTGGCTCGACGAGTCGCTCGTCACGCGCTTCGACGATTACTTCGTCGAGGTGAACCTCCACCGCGGTGCCAACTACGGCGATATGCTCAGCTGGGACGCCGGCCACGAACCCGGCCACGGCGAGCGCCGCGCCCGCATCCAAAAACGCCTCGACGACGCCCGCTTCTACGCGGCCTTCGTCGCGCTTTGTTCGCGCTGACGCGATCCGGCGATTGGTCGCCCGCGAGCGCCGGACCTAACCGGCTCAGGCCGCGACGCTCGCCGTCGAGCGCGGGTCGCGGCGGAAATATTTTCGCGATCAGCGGCCGCTGACGTTTTAGCACAGGATCGGGTGGGTTCCTCGGTGGGCCGGGCGGGAGAATTTTCGCCCAGCCGCCCCATTCGCCGCGGAGCGCAAGCCGGGCCGGGCGGCCCGCCCGCCGGTCTGGCCGGACTGGCTGTCGCCCGCTTTCTGGGCTTGGCTGGTACGGCCGGCGCTCCCTTGCTGACCGTGCCGTGATCACCCTCCGTTCTCCTTTCTTCCTCAGCCTTGTCCTGACCGCGGGGCTCGCGGCGCCACCCGCGCGGTCCGCCGAGGTCGCGCTCCAGTCGGCCGACCTCATTATCACGCACGCCCACCTCGTGACGATGAACGAGCGCCGCGACCTCATCGAGGACGGCGCCGTCATCATCCGGGACGCGCGCATCATCGCCGTCGGGTCTGCCGCGCTCGCCGCCCAGTTTACCGCCCCGAAAACCATCGACGCCCGGGGCGACATCGTGATGCCGGGCATGATCAACACCCACACGCACGCCTCGATGACCGTCTTTCGCGGCCTCGGCGACGATGTGCCCGACCGCCTGCGCCGCCTCATTTTCCCGCTCGAGAAAAACCTAATCGACCGCGAGCTCGTCTACTGGGGCGCCCTCCATGGCTTCATCGAAATGGTCGAGGGCGGCGTCACTACCGCCGTCGACATGTATTACTTCGAGGACGAGGTCGCCCGCGCCGCCCAACAGATCGGTATCCGCGGTGTCCTCGGGGAGAGCATCCTCAACTTTCCCACGCCCGATTCGCCCGAGCCCTACGGCGGCCTCGCCTACGCCAAGAAATTCGCCGCCGCCTACCGGAACGATCCGCTCATCACCCCCGCCCTCGCGCCCCATGCGCCTTACTCGCTCGACGTCGACCATCTCCGCCAGGTCGCGCAACTCTCCGCCGAATTCGACCTGCCCGTGCTCATGCACGTCGCCGAGATGCCCGACGAGGTCGCGACCCTTCGCAAAGAACGCAACCAGACACCGGTCGAATACCTCGATTCCCTCGGTCTCCTCAACCGCCGCCTCGTCGCCGCCCACTGCATTTTCGTCACCGACTCCGACATTGCGCTCCTGAAAGCCCGCGATGTCGGTATCGCGCACAATATGGTCGCCAACATCAAGTCGGCCAAAGGCGTCTCGCCCGCGCTGAAAATGGCCGAGGCCGGCCTTCGCGTCGGCCTCGGCACCGACGGTCCGATGAGCGGCAACACCCTGGATATTATCGGTCAGCTCGGTTACGTCGCCAAACTCCACAAACTCGACCGCAAAGACCGCAACGTCATGCCCGCCCTCAAGGTCGTCGAGCTGGCCACCCTCGGCGGGGCCCGCGCCCTGCACCGCGAAAAAGACCTCGGCTCCCTCGAACCCGGCAAACTCGCCGACCTCATCATCCTCGACCACGAGAGCACCGCCTTCGTCCCGCTCTTCGACGTCTACTCGACGCTCGTCTACGCCGCCGGCCCCAAAGACGTGAAGACCACGATCATCCACGGCCGCGTCGTCATGCAGGACCGCAAACTCCTCACGATCGACCCCGCCGCCGTCCGCACCCGCCTCCGCGCCATTGCGACCCGGATCAACGCCGCAGTTGCAGCCGGGCTAAAATAAGTCATCAGTCCCCCCGCTATTGTTTAGACCGACCAATCCACCGACCATGCACCACACACTCCGATCCCTCCTTGTCGCCACCGCGCTGCCTGCGCTCGCGCTCGCCCAATCCGCCTCGCCCGGCGCCGCCGAAGCCGTGAAGCTCGAAGCCTTCACGGTCACCGGCTCCAATCTCCGCGCCGGCGAGTCCCTCGGCGGCGCCAATCTCCGCGTCGTCACGACTGCTGAGATCGAGCAGGCCGCCACCGGCTCCCTCTACAATTTCATCAAGAAGATCCCCGAGGCCGGCGCCAACGGCTTCGGCGAAAACCGCGTCAACACGTCCTCGCCCGGCACCGCCTCCGTCTCGCTCCGCGGTCTCGGCGCCAACTCGACGCTCGTCCTCCTCAACGGCCGCCGCCTCACCCCGGCTCCCTTCGCGCAGGGCGGCAGTGCGGCCACGCTTGGCACCATCCAATTCGTGGATCTCAACATGATCCCGGTCGACGCCCTCGCGCGCGTCGAAGTCCTCAAGGACGGGGCTTCCGCCGTTTACGGGGCGGATGCCGTCGCGGGCGTCGCGAACTTCATCCTCAAGGACAACGTCCAGGGCTCCACCGTCCGCGCCTTCTACGGCGACTTCCCCGGTGGCATCGCCGCCAACACCTTCAAGGGCAGCGTCTACACCGGCGCCACGAGCGGCAAACTCAAGGTCTTCGCCCTCGCGAATTTCATGCATCAGGCGAAAATCCAATACCCGGAATTCTCGCAGAAACTCGTCTCGCTCTCCACGACGCAGAACCCCGGCACGTTCGTCGTTCCCGTCGGCGGCACCAACCCCGTCACGGGCGCCGTGATTCCCGCCGGCACCGCCGCCGCCGGGCGCACCTTCGCCGTGTCGTCCACGTCGACGGCGTTCCCGCCTTCGTTCGTCGCCACGACGACCACCACCACGCCGACCGCCAATCGCCACAACATCAACGAAGTGCTCACGCCGCAGCCGCGCGTCACGCGCTCCGGTGCCCTCGCCACCGCCAGCTATGAGCTCTCGCCGTCCGCCACGGCCTACGCCGAGGTGAACTACCAGAAGAACATCAACCTCGAGTATCTCTCGGCGAGCCCGATCACGAATCTCAACACAGTCGTGATCCCCGCCAACGCGGCCTACAATCCCTTCGGCGTCGCGGTCACCAACGACCCCGTTGTCGGCGCCACGCTGCTCTATCGCTTCACCGAGCTCGGGCCGCGCGCCACCGAGACCACGAATGAGTTCAAACGCATCGTCGGCGGTCTGAAGGGCAAGCTCACCGACACGTGGACCTACGACGCGTCCGTGCTCTACAATCGCGCGACGTCGCACAACGCCCTCGTCTCCGGTTGGGTTTCGCAGGCCGCCGTCAACGCCGCCCTCGCCGACACCAACCGCGCCACCGCGCTGAATTTGTTTAACAACGGCAGCACGCCCGCCAACAACCCCGCCACCCTCGCGAAACTCGTCTCCAACGGCACCCGCGACGCCTTCACTGAGCTCACCTCGCTCAACGCCATGGCGACCGGCTCCGTTTATAAACTCGCCGCCGGCGACCTCAAACTCGCCACCGGCGGTGAGTGGCGCGATGAGCGTTTCCGCGATCGCCGCACGCAGGACCAGCTCCTCAATCAGTCGACGCCCGTGCCGCAGTCCAAGGGATCCCGTCGCGTGTCGGCGGCCTACGTCGAGTTCAACCTGCCGCTTGCGGCGCCGGCGCAGAAGATCCCGCTCTTGGCGACCCTCGACCTCAACGCGGCCGGTCGCGCCGAGCACTACAACGACGCCGGTTTCAGCAACACCGCCGTCCCGAAGCTCGGCCTCCGCTGGCAGCCCTTCGACGCTCAGGTGACCTTCCGCGGCTCCTGGGGCAAGGGCTACCGTGCGCCGTCGCTCGCCGAGCTCTACCAGCCCGTGAACACCAGTGTTGTGTTCAACATCGCCGATCCGCTCCGCGCCGGCCGCCCCGGCTCCAATTCCAACGACACGACCACTGGCCAGCGCCAGGTCGTCTCCGGCGGCAATCCGCTCCTCAGCCCCGAGAAGTCTGAGTCGTTCAACTACGGCGTGCAGCTCCAACCCCGCGCCGTTCCCGGCCTGTCCCTGGGCCTCGATTATTACAAGGTCGACGTGAGCGACCGCGTCGGCGCCTCGGCCACGCCCGCCATCATCCTCGCGAACCCGACGCTCTTCCCCGGGTTCGTGGACCGCGCCGCGCCCACCGCGAGCGACACCACCAACAACCTCCCCGGCGAACTCATCCGCATTCGCCAGGTCATCGGGAATTTTGGCACGGCCGTCACCCAGGG
>CANHJG010000112.1 GCA_947461205.1 Opitutia bacterium | reverse complement strand
GCCTCCGCCGATCCGGAAAACGACGCCCATGGCGTCGAGTCGACCACCGCGCGCGCACTCAGTTTCATCGAGCGCCACCGCGAAAGCCCTTTTTTCCTCTACCTGCCGCACAACTCCATCCACGCGCCGGTCATGGCCCCGCGCGCTCGGGTTGAAAACTATCGCGCCCGCCCCGGCTCCGACCGCCCGGAAAACAATCCGGTGATCGGGGCGATGATGGAGCTGCTCGACGACAGCGTCGGCCGCGTGCTCGCGCAACTCGACGCCCTCGGCCTGCGCGAAAATACGGTCGTCATCTTCAACGGGGACAACGGTGGCCTGCTCAAGGATGCCGGGCAGTCGCCCCATCGCGGCGGTAAAGCCCAACTCCACGAAGGCGGCATCCGCGTTCCGCTCCTCATCCGCTGGCCCGGTGTGATCGCGGCTGGCCGCGTGAGCGACGTGCCGACAAGCACGGTGGATTTTTTCCCGACGCTCCTCGAGCTGACGGGAAAACCCGCCGCGGCCTCGGCGGTGATCGACGGCGTGAGCTTGGCCGCCCACCTGCGCGGCGGCGGTGCGCCGGCACGCCCCGCGATCTTCTGGCATTATCCGCACTACCACGCCAGCGGCGAGGGTGGACCGGCCGGCGCCGTGCGCGCCGGCGACTGGAAGCTCGTCGAATACTACGAACACACCCTCGCGAAAATCGGCCGTCCGCCCGAGCTCTACCAGCTCCGCACGGATCCTGGCGAAACGAAAAATCTGGCCTCGTCCGATCCCGCGCGTGTGGCGAGCCTGCTCTCGTTGTTAGCCGCCCACCGCGCCGCGACCGACGCCCAGATGCCCACCGTCAACCCCGCCTACGATCCCGCGAAGGCGCGCCAGTCCGGCGGCAAGAGTGGAGATTGATCCCCGATCGCGCCGTCATTTTGGCGCGGAAGCGGCCACCTCGATCACGAGCATTTGCCGCGGGTCGTCGGGCGCGATGCCCGGCACGGCGATCGCGTTGCCGGCCCGGTTCCAACACGGCGCGGGATCGAGCCACAGGTCGCCGCCGCGCACCCGGAGAACGTCCGCGAACTCACCGGCCGTCATGCCGCCTGCGCCCGCAGCGCCGAGCCGCTCGTCGGCGCCGAGCCGATGCCCGGTTTCCGGGCCGCCGCCCGGGTGGGGCGAATTCGCGCGCTGACCGGCCGCACCTCGTTTCGTCCGCTCAATCGGTCTGGAATCGGCTGAAGGCGCGCGGTGCCCGGCTCGTCGCCCGCTGGGGTGTCGACCCCGTGCGCCTCGCGGCACAAGCCGAGGTCGCGAAGCCCCAGCCTGGTGGGAGCGGCGGGAGAGCATCGGTCGCTCGGCGCCCTGCCGCCCAACCGGGCCCGACGATCCCTCGTGGCCTTTCCTGCGGCCCGGCGGCCCTTGCGCCAGTGACGCGGCCGCGCCGCCGCTGCGACTGGCACGGGTTCCGGAACCCAGGCGACTGGCGATCTCGGCAACAGCGGGGCGCATCCCCTCGATGCCGGCCTGATCCTCGCCGAGAATCGCGGCCGATGACGAGCGGCGGGAAGGAGCGTGATGGTTTTCGCGGCAGCCGTGGGGGCTTCGGGCCCGACGGCGAGGGGCGCTCGGATGGATCCTGCAGAGCGATGAATTCTTTGGCCCCCGATGCTAGGGGCGTTGCTCGGGCTTTCGCCTCCCACCCCTGTGGGGCTCCGGCCAAGCGCCCTCGACCCCCTGAAAACCGTGAAGAACCCATTTTCTTTGCTAATTTCAGCCGTTGCCCGGCAATCCTTCTCGGATGAGTTCACCCTCCCCATCTCCCGAGGAGCACACGCTGCAGGTGCAAACGCTCTATGTCCGGCATCACCCGGCGATCCTCGCCTATGTCCTGGCGATGGAACCGGGTTTTGCCGATGCCCAGGACATCGTGCAGGAGGTGTTTCTGACGCTCACCCGCAAAGCGCACGCGTGGACCCCGGGCACCCACTTCATGGCGTGGGCCTGCACGGTCGCCCGGTATCACACCCTGCACTTTCAGCGGACGCGGTCGCGCCGCGTAGCCCGGCTGGACGACGATGTGGTCGAGCTGCTGCATCCTGCGCCCAGCTTGGATGAGGCGGCCTTTCAGCGCCGCCTGATGGCGCTGCAGGCCTGTATGGCCAAACTGGCACCGCGCAGCCACCAACTCGTGATGCTGCGCTATCACCACGGGCAAATGCCCGAAAAAATCGCGGAGACCGTCGGCTGGAGCGTCAATGCTGTGCGGGTCGCGCTTTCGCGGGCGCGCCAGGCTTTGCGCGAGTGCCTGGATCGTCGGCTGGCGCTGGGCGAGACCGCATGAGCGCCGCCCGCTTCAGCCACCTCACGGAGGCCTGGCGGGAAAACCGTCTGACCCCGGGCGAAGCGACCGAACTCAGCGCCCTCCTGCGTTCGGACGAGGCCGCGCGCCACACCTTCCGCCTCGAAGCGGAGTTGCACGGCCTGTTGCAGGGCGCCGCGAACGCCGTGGCCGTGGCGAAGGCGAGCGAGCTGACCTCTTACCCCGGCCCCAACTCCGCCGGGTCGGAAAATTTCCTCGGCTGGCTCCGCCGGCACGGGCGGCTCGGGTTGATCGCGGCCGCCTGCGGCGTGGGTGTGGGGATCGCAAGCGCCTCCGTGTGGTCGCTGGCCCACCCACCTGCGCTCCACGTGCAGGCGCGCACCGTTCAGCTCGCCGCGCCCGAGTTTGCGGGCCAAAACGGGCAGGTGCGCGCGGGTTTCCCGAAGCGCCACGGCATCTGGGCAGGGGATGAATCCGAATTTGTGATTCGTCCCGATCTGCCCGCTGGCGCCGACACGCCGGTGTTACGGTTTATCAAAGCCGAGGGCGAAGGTCCGCGCGGGCTACCCGCGATGGCGTGCGATGTCTTTCAACTCGTCGATCTGCGGCCCCTCCACGCGCAGCTCAGACCCGATCAGGAAGCGACCCTGGAGTTCTCGGCCGAGTTTCTCGATGCGAGGGAAGGCGCCCGCCCTTCCCTCCGCTTCGGCTGCGCGATCATGCTGTTCGCCGGCGATCCCACCCAGCTGCACGCAAATTGGCCGGCCGCCGCGGAGGAAGTGCTGAGCGCCGGACGCGACCACCTCGCGAGCGGCGATGCGGCGCCCGGCAAGTGGCACCGGTTGACCGCACGCTGTCTGTTTACCACGGCCGCCGACTTTGCCGTCATCCGGCTGAGCGCCGCCCAGCGTGCCGCGGTGCCCAACGAATTCGGCCGGCAATTCGCCGGCCGTCCCACGCTCGTGCTCAAAACCCAACCGCAGCTGACCGTGCGCGTGGCTGCTGCTCCCTGACGCCCGCCGCACCATTCTTCCCTCTCATGCTAAAAATACTTTGTCTCTCCCTCTGCTTGTCGCTCGGTCTATCCGGCGCCGCCACGGCGGCGCACGATGTGGTGGTTTACGGCGATACGCTCGCCGGCATCAGTGCGGCGATCCAGGCGACCCGGATGCAAAAGTCCGTCGTGCTCCTTTCCCCGACGGCGCACCTCGGCGGCGTCGCCACCGCCGGCCTCACCGCGACCGACATGAATCGCAGCCCGACGATCGGCGGCATCGCGCGGGAGTTCTACGGCAAGATCTACGACTATTATCTGCAACCGTCTGCCTGGCGCGGGCAGACCCGCGCTGAGTTTTTCGAGCTCTCCCTCAAGCGCACCTACACCGGCAAGAACGACGCGTTGCGCATGCAGTGGGTCTACGAATCCCACGTGGCCGAAAAAATTCTCGAGTCGATGCTGCGCACCGCGGGCGTCGCGGTTGTCCGCCGGAGCCGGATCGCGGAGAACGCCTCCGCGGTCGAGCTGAAAGACGGCCGGATGGTCGCCCTGCGCACGGAGAGTGGCGAGCGATTCGCCGGACGCATGTTCGTCGACGCCTCCTACGAGGGCGACCTGATGGCGCGCGCGGGTGTGAGCAGCATGATCGGGCGCGAGAGCAACCGGGCCTACGGCGAAACCATGAACGGCATCCGCCTCGCCGGCGTCGTCGGAGCGGGCGAACGCTCCGTCGATCCGTGGATTCGCCCCGGCGATCCCACCTCGGGGCTGCTGCCCTACATCGATCGCGCGCTCTGGGGCAGTCCCGGAGAACAGGATACTCGTACCCAGACCTATTGCTACCGCTTGACGCTCACGAACGACCCCGCCAACCGGCTGCCCATCGTCAAGCCGGCCAACTTCAACCCGCTGTGGCACGAGGTCATGGTGCGCACGCTGCAAATGGCGCCCGACACTCCCCTCCAAAAAGTCATGTCATTGACGCCGATGCCCAACCGGAAAACCGACACCAATCAGGTGAACTTCATTGGCGCGAATCGCGATTACCAGACAGCCAGCCATCGGGAACGCGAGCGCATCGACCAGCTGCACCGCGACTACGCCATCGGAACGCTCTGGGTGCTGGCGAACGATGAGCGCGTGCCCGCGCCCATCCGCGAGGAGCTGAAGCCCTGGGGCTGGCCGAAAGACGAGTTCACCGACCACGGAAATTTTCCGCACCAACTCTACATCCGCGAGGCCCGGCGGATGCGCGGAGTCTTTGTCATGAAAGAGGAAAACCTGCGCCGCGAAGGCCGGGTCGATGCGGGCCACCCTGTCGCCATCGGGTCCTACATGCTCGATTCCCACGTGGTTTCGCGCGTGCTCGATGCCGACGGTCGCCTGCGGAACGAAGGCTCCCATCTCGATGGGCGCGCGATCCGCCCGTATGGGATCAGCTACTTTTCTCTCGTGCCGCAGAAGGCCGAGTGCCGCAACCTCCTTGTGCCCGTCTGCCTGTCGTCGACCCACGTCGCCTATACCTCCATTCGGATGGAGCCGGTCTACATGGTCCTCGGGCAGGCCGCCGGCGCGGCGGCGGCGCTCGCGCTCGACCGCGATCTCGCGGTGCAGGATGTGCCGTACCCGGAACTTCATACCGTGCTCGCGGCGGCGGGCCAGATCATGGCACTTCCGCAATAAACTCGTCCGGCCTCAATCGATCCGAACCCCCGATGGCACTTCCGACCATCCCCTTCCCCATCCGTCACCGGCTAGCCGTATTCCGCTTTGGGCGCCTCACACTCATCGGCACCCTCGGCGCAGCGGGCACGGCACTTTTTTCCCAAGCGACGTCACGCGCCCCCGCCGCCCCACTCAAGGAGGAGACTCCCGTTATGCTCTCCGCCTTCGAGGTGAGTGCCCAGGGCGACGACGGCTACAAGGCCGCCAACGCCATCTCCGGTACGAGTTTCAACACCGCGCTGCTCGATCTCCCGCGCCCGATCGAGGTCATCACGGCGGAATTCATCGAGGACATCGGCGCGAAGGAAATCGGCGAGGCGCTGAAATACAGCGGCAGCCTCGCCGACAACGGCACGGCGACGCCCGATGACGTGACCGGAAACAACTTCTACAACCGCGGCTTCCAGTCGTTCACGACCTACCGCAATGGCTACCGCTCCTTCGGCGTGGCCGACACGCTCTTTATCGACCGCGTCGAGATCATCAAGGGTCCGTCGTCCACCTTCTCCGGCACGATTGAGCCGGGAGGCACCATCAACCTGATCACCCGCCGCCCCGGTGCGAATCCCGGTGGCCATGTACGCCTGCGCTCCGGCGCGCACGACAGCCGCCGCGCGGAGCTGCTCTACTCCACCCCCCTCGACGACGGTAAGAAGCTCCGCGTCCTCCTCGGCGCGGCCTATGAAGATTACGGCAGCCCATACGACTTCGCCGGCCGCGAGCGCAAAGTCTACGGCGGTAATATCCAATATGCACCCACGTCGCGGACGCGCCTCGGTTTCGATTTTCAGTGGCAGACGACCCGCGGCACGCAGGCGATTCCTCCGATCTATTTCACTTCGACGACGGGTTTCTACGTGAAGGATATCCCGCGCGGCTTCAACCGCGCCGGCCCCGAATCCACTTCCGCCATCCTCCAGTCGCAGGCGGCCCTCGAGCTGACGCACCAGCTTACTCCGCGCTGGGTAGTCCGCGCCGGCGGCTACTTCCGCAGCCAGCGGCAGGGCCGCAATACGATGGCCGGCTCGCAGGCCCTCGTCGTCAACGCCACCACGCGCGCCCGCACCGTCGCGCGGATCCCCACGGTCCAGCTGACCGGCAACGACAACTACATCGCGCAGACCAGCCTCCTCGGCGATCTCGCTTACGGCGGGATCACGCACAAGATCTTCCTCGGCTTTGAATACACCGGGGTCGTCGATTCGCGCAGCCAGCAGTTTCGTCGCCCGGTGAATCCCGCGAATATCAACGTCGACTCCGCCACCCGTGCCGATCACGCGCTCGGACCGTGGTCGGCCTACACCACGCGTTTCGCCGACACCACGCTCGATTCCGGTGCGCGGGGCTACACGTTCAGCAACCTTGTGCAGGTGCTGCAGAGCCGGCTGTTGCTGATGCAGGGGTACCGCTACGGCCAGTTTTTCCAGAACAGCGAAAACCGCCTCGCCCGCACCGCCGCCAGTTCCAGCCAGAGTGCGGAGGTCGGCAGCTACGGAGCCTCGTATCGCCTCGCGCCGCGGATGACCTTCTTCGCGAGCTACGCGGAATCGTTTTCGCCCCAGACCGCGACGGACTTTACGGGCCGGCTCTTCGCGCCGGTCACGGGCAAAGGCTGGGACCTCGGCCCGAAGTTTGATCTCATCGAGGGTCGGCTCGCCGGCACGCTCGTCGCGTTTGCGATCGAACGCTCCAACGTTCTCCAGCCCGATCCCGACCATCCTGGCTTCAACATCGCCTCCGGCCTCGACCGCTCGCGCGGGATCGAATTCACGCTCAACGCCCGCCCGCTGCGCCCCTGGCAGGTCGTACTCAGTTACGCCAACGTCGACGTGAAAACCATCAAAGACCCCACTCGCCCGGCGAACGTGGGTCTCACGCCGCCCAACGTCGCGCGCCACCAGGCGAACGTGTGGAATCGCTATTCGTTTCAATCCGGTCCGCTTAAGGGCCTCGGGGCCGGGCTCGGCGTAATCTACGTCGGCGAACGCCGGGGCAACGGCAACCTGCCGAACCTCCCGGCGTTCCGCTCGCCCGCCTACACCAAGGCCGACACCAACTTCACCTACGCGCAGAAAATTTTCGGCCGAAGCACGACCTTCAGCCTCGCGCTGCAAAACCTCACGAACGCCGACTACTACGCGAGTTTCAGCGCCTTGAGCGAACCGCGCAGCGCGACGGCATCGGTGCTGATGCGTTTCTGAAATTTCCGCGCCGCGCGCCCTCGCCTGCAGGACTCACCGCGCATCCGAGGTGTGCGCTCCGGCGAGGTGAGCGAGGAGGGACTCCGCGCAGGCGCGGGCGAAGGCGGGTTCGTTGATTTCCACGTCGGGGGTGAGGACGGGGATGTCGGGGCGGAGGTGGTGGCGGAGGGAGGTGAAGAGGGCTTCGTCGGCGGCGGGGGAGTGGAAGGGCTGGCCCGGGGCGCTGATCACGCTGATGGCGCGGAGGGGGAGGAGGACGGTGACGGGGGCGGTGTAGCGATTGATTTTTTCGGCGAGGATGCGGCCGAGCTCGGTGCACTCTTCGGGCGTGGTGCGCATGAGGGTGACCTGCGGGTTGTGTTGGTAGAAGAGGCGGCCGGCGAATTTCGCAGGGACGGAGGCGGGTTCGCCGAAGTTCACCATGTCGAGGCAGCCGGGGGTGATGATCGCGGGGATCTTGGCCTTGGCGGTGGCGTCGAGGCGCTCGGGGCCGGCGGTGAGGACGCCGCCGACGAGTTCGTCGGCCCACTCGGTGGTCGTGATATCGAGCACGCCAGATACAAGGCCGCTGGCGATGAGGGACTCCATGGCGCGGCCGCCGTTGCCGGTGGCGGCGAAGACGAGGACTTCGTAGCCGGCGGCTTCGAGGATCTTTTTGGCTGCGGTCACACACGCGGTGGTGTTGCCGAACATGCTGGCGACGATGAGGGGTTTTTCGGGGGTGGCCTCGGCGCGGACGGCTCGGAGAGCCGTCCCTACCGGGGGATGAAGCGTGGATTCGCGGGCGGTGACCATGCCGGCGATGGCGCCGGCGGCGTTGGTGAAGATGGCGCGGGAGACGCGGTTGAGGCCGGAGACATCGACGATGGCGGGCATCATCGTGAGGTCGCTCGTGCCGACGTAGGGCGCGACCTGGCCGCTCGCGAGGGTCGAGACCATCAGTTTCGGGAAACCGATCGGGAGCGCGCGCATCGCAGCGGTGGCGATGGCGGTGCCGCCGCCGCCGCCGAGCGAGATGATGCCTTGGATACGGCCGGCGGCGTGGAGCGCGGTGACGAGGGCGGCGGCGGCGCGGCCCATGAGGGTGACGCATTCGCCGCGGTCGCGGCGGGCGAAAATGGCGGCGGTGTCGGGGGCGTTGAGCGCGGCGAGGACTTCGGTGCGCGAGAGGTCGGGCGTGATCGTGGGAGCGTCGAGGCTGCCGACGTCGATCAGGAGCGGGGTGTGGCCGGCGCGGCGGAGGGCGTCGGCGACGAAGGCGTGTTCGGGGCCTTTGCTGTCGAGGGTGCCGAGGACGGCGATGGTGGGCATGGCGGCGGGCGGTTAGTTTTTCGACGCGGAAATCACGGAGGAGAAGGGAGGCGGAGCGAGGGCCCCAAGCAGCGCAAAAAATCGGAGGGCGATGGGGCGTCTAAAGGCGCCTAGCCCGCATCAATCACACTTTCCTCAAGAAATTCCTTTTTCACAGAGCGCACCGAGGTCCAAACCGAGGACACGGAGTCAAACACCTTGTCCGCTCTGTGGCCTCTGTGGGCTGGGCTCCGTGCCCTTGTGCCAAGAATTTGGTGAACGTGCGTGTGAAATATCCGGGCGAGAGGCGCGCGGGGGTGGGGCGGAATTTTTTGACCACGGATTTCACGGATGGCACGGATGAAGGCCGCGTGATGCGGAGGTTTGATCCGGGGAATCGGTGTAATCGGTGGTCAAATTTTGAGGGCGGATCGGAGACCCGGGGCTACTTGCCGGCGGCCCACTGCACGGCGTTCGTGAGGAGGGTTTTGAAGGGGGCGAGGTCGTGGACGCGGCCGTCGTGCCCGATGGTCAGGCCGACGATGCGGGCCGTGGGGTGCTGCGTGGTCCAGACCACGGGGTGGGCTTTCTTGAATTTTACGGAGGGAGAGGTTTCGGCGAGGACGTCGATGGGGGCGGTGCCGGGCGGAATTTTTTCGGGCTCGGCGTTGATGTAGTAGAGTTCGTCTTCGACTTCGAAACTCGCGGGCATGTTTTTCATGATCGGGTGCGCGGGCTGCAGGGCGTTGACGGAATATTTCGCGATCTTGTCGTGGCCGCGGGCGCCGCCGCCGACGATCTGGGCGTTGAGTTCGGGCCACTCGGCGAAGCCATACCAGGTGCCGGGGTGGTGCATCACGATGCCTTTGCCGGCGGCGGCGAAGGCCATGAGCGCTTTGCGGTAGGCGGGGGTGTCAAAGAATTTCCGATTCACGCTGATGACGGCGACGTCGGCGCCGGCGAGTTCGGCGGCGGCCTGGTCGCGGTCTTCGGTGTAGTTCACCGTGTAGCCGGCGGCGCGGAGGGTGGCGCGGTCGGCTTGGCCGAAGAATTCACCGAATTTATGGGAGCTGCCGCCGCCGATGAGGAGGACGCGGGTCTTGCCGGGTTCCCAGATGACGGGGGTGGTCTCGGGGAGGGGGAAATCGCCCCGGCCGCCGGTTTTGGGGGTGAGATCGGCGGGGGCGGCGGGGGTGCCGGCCGGGCTCGCGGAGGGATTTGAGACTTGGGCTTTGAGATTTGTGGCGGGGCCGGAGTTGGCGGCGAGGTAGGCGATGATGTCGCGGAGGCCGGCGGCGCCGAGGCCGTCGAAGCCTTCGGGCATGAGGGAGCGGCGGGTGTTTTCGCGGGTGGCGATGTCGGCGGTTTTGACTTCGGTGTCGCCGCCCTGGTTGCGGACGATGAGGGCGGCGGTGGTTTCGGAAACGATCACGCCGGAGAAGGTCTCCCCTTTTTTCGTGGTGATGTTCCACTGCCAGAAATTGGGCTCCACTTGGCGGTTCGGGTCGACGATGGCCGTGAGCAAATCGGCGGGGGCGTGGGCGCCGATGCCGGCGAGGGGCGGGCCGACGTCGCGGAAGCCGACGTCGCCGAGTTTGTGGCAGATGGCGCAGGCGGCGGCGTAGAGCGTGCGGCCGTTGGCGAGGTCACCGGGCTTTTGGACTTCGGGGAGCAGCTGGGCGATGAGATCGTCCTTGGCTTTCGTGGACGTATTCGTGGCGCCGAGGACGACGAGGGCTTCGCGGGCGACTTTGGTGGTGGGGTGTTGGCGGAGGCGCGCGATGTTGGCCGTCCCGAGGGCAGACGGGCTGACGCGGTTGGCGGCGATCGCGGCGACGAGGGCCAGGGCGGACTCCTGGCGTTTCAGGATTTGTTCAAAGACCGGCGCGGACTTCGTCTGGACGAAGGCGTTGATGAGGACGTCGACGGCTTCGCGGCCGGCGAGTTCACCGACGGTGGCGATGAGGGGCGCGGCGACGGCGGTGGGCGTGGCCGGGTCGCTGAGGAGGGCGGCGATTTTCGCGAGGGCGGCGGAGCGGTGGGCTGGGAGCGCGACGAGGGCGGTGGCGATGTCGGCGCGGGTGGTGGCCGGGGTGGCCGGAGCGGCGAGGTCGGCTAGGACGCGGCGGGCGGCGGTGGCGATGGGTTCGGTGAGGGCGCCGGTGGTATCCCACTTGGCGGCGACCCCAAGGGCGGCGGCGGTGGTGTCGGGGGCGGCGAGGAGGGTTTTGAGGGCGGCCGCGAGGGTCGGCTGGCTGGCGCTCGCCGCGACGGAAGACGCGGCGAGTCCGCGGAGGAGGGCCGCGGCGAGAGGGGTCGGCGAGGCGGCGGCGGCGGCGGTCAAGCGGGCGAGGTCGGCCGGGGCGACGGAGGGGGCGAGGGCGGTGACGAAGGGGGCGAGGGTCGGCGGTTGGAAACCGCCGCTCGGTTGAGCCAGGGCATCGATGAGGAAGTCGGCGGCGTGGTCGCTGGCGGCGGCGATGAGGGCGGACTTCGTCCAATCATCGGTGGCGGCGGCGAAATCGGCGAGGACGGCGGCGCGTTGGGCGGGCGTGGTGGCGGTGCGGGCGGCTTCGTAGCGGGCGAGGGCAGCGCTACCCATTTTGGGCGAGAGCGAAGTGAGTTGCGCGGCGCCGGCGTGATTTTCCTGTGCGAGCCGAAGCGCGAGCTTTTTCACGTGGGCGTTGGGGCTGGTCTCGATGGCGCTGATGAGGCCGGCGAGATTTTTGCGGTCGAGGGCGAGGGCGGGGAGGACCTTCGCTTCCTTGTGCTGCACCTTCCAAATGCGGGAGAAGTAATGGTCGCGGTCGGGGCGGACGGCGGCGTTGCTCTGGCTGTGGACGGGGCCGCGGGTGTCGTTGTGGATGACGGCCTGGTTATAGAAATCGACGACGTAGAGGGCGCCGTCGGGGCCGACGCGGTTTTCGATGGGGCGGAACCAGAGATCGGTGCTGCGGATGAACTCGGTTTCTTCGCGGCCTTTTTCTTTTTCGACGGAGTAGCTGACGCCGTCGCGGCGGACGAACTGGTGGTGGACGATGTTGAGGGTGGGTTCGGTGGTGAAGTAGCTGGTGTTCCACCGGGCGGGCCAGGCGCCGCCCTCGTAGATGGCGCAACCGGCGGCGGCGGTGAAGCGGCCGACCTGGTCGATTTGCACGTAGGCCTGCTCGGGCCACTCCAGCGCGGGGAAGGTGCGCTGGTTCGTGATCATGCCCTTCCACGAGGTGGTGCCGGGGAGTTTGCCTTTGGCGAGGACGGTTTCAGGGAGGACGGTGTGGAAAAACACAGTGCCGCTGGTGGGCTGGGTCCAGAAGACCTGGCCGTCCCAAGTGATGTCGAGGCCCCAGGTGTTGCCGTTGCGGGAGGCGTATTGCTCGAAGGCGGAGCCATCGGGTTTGAAGCGGACGACGCCGGAGCCGTCGGGGCCGAATTTTTTCGCCCCGTCGCCGGAGGTCACGTCCCCGCGGCTGTAGCCGTGCGTGGCGTAGATCCAGCCGTCGTGCCCCCAGCGGAGATTGTTGATGACGGCGTGCGTATCATTGATGCCGAGACCGGTGTAGAGCTTGGTGCGTTGGTCGGCGACGCCGTCGTTGTTGGTGTCTTCGAGATACCAGATGTCGGGCGAGGTGGCGGCGATGACGCCGTTTTTGTAGAGGACGAAACTGGTGACGAGTTCGAGTTTGTCGGCGAAGACTTTCTTCGTGTCCATGACGCCGTCGCCGTTGGTGTCGGTGAGGATGGAGATGGAGTCCTCTGGGGCGCGGTCGGCGGCGAACGGTTTGTGGGAGCCGGAGTCTTTCCAGCGCGGGAGGGCGGAGTTGGCGGGGGTGTTGGGCTTGCGGCGGCCGTTGGGATACTCGGGAGTTTCGCAGACCCAGAGGCGGCCTTTTTCATCCCAGTCGATGTTCATGACTTTGTTGATGAGCGGCTCGGAGGCGACGAGGGAGAGGTTAAACTCGGGGTGGACCTGGATTTTGGCGGCGGCTTTCGCGGGCGCGGTGGGGCCGCCCTCGGGGTAGCGGAGGGCGTCGCCGAGTTCGTCGGCGCGGCAGAGTTCGTCGGCATTTTTGCGTTGGCCGGCCCAGGCGATGCCGCGGAGGAGAATGGCGCGGTAGTTGGGGCGGTCGAAGTTGAGGTAGAGATGGCCCGGGATGGAGACGAAGGCGCGGTAGGGTTTGGTGGCGGCGGGGAGGGTGCGCTCGTAGGTCCAAAGCTGGGGCTGGATGTCGTAGATATTGACGGCTTTGTTTTTCGCGACGGCTTCGGCGGCGCGGGCCTGGGCTTCGCGGTTGCCGCGGCCGCCGGTGTCGATGGCTTTGGGCGTGTAGGCGGTGGCGAGGACGTGGGCGTCGGGCAAGAGATCCATGTCGTAGTAGATCTCGTCGTTCATTTGCCAGTTGGAGGCGTGGCGGGTGATGGGATGCTCGCGGTCGATGAAATAGAGGTGCATCGGGGCCTCGAGCCACTTGGTGGTGCCCTGGCGCCAGGAGCCGCCGATGATGGTTCTATACCAATCGGTGTCTTTCGCGACGGAGGCGGCGTGGATGACGACGAGGCCGCCGCCGCGGGCGAGGTAGGTGTTCAAGTTGGCGCGGTCAGGTGCGGCGATGTTACCGGCTTCCTGGGCGTGGAGGACGAGGACGTCGGTGGCGGCGAGTTGTTCGGCGGTGGGGAAGGTGTTGCCGCCGGAGGCGACGGCGCCGCGGGCATTGAGGAGCGGGACCCATTCGGCGAGGAAGCGCGGGTGGTCGTGGGCGCCGGGGCCGTGGGATTTGGGGCCGGAGCGGATGAAGACGCGGAGGGGGGCGTCGGTAGCGGAGAGCGCGGAGGTGAGCGCGACGGCGAGGAGGGTAAGGAGGGCGAGGAGGCGTTTCATGTCGGGTAAGGGGCGAAGCGGGGGAGACCGAAGAAAGGGGAGAGGGGGAGAGGGGGGAAATCGCAAAAGCGCGGGCGGAAGCGACGCGTTACGAGCGGGTGACGCAGGGCGTGAGGTGGTCGCGCAGGCTGGCCCAGGGTTCTTGGGTGGAGACGTCGAAGGGGTCGGGGACGATGGCGAGGTCGTCGGGGAGTTTTGCCGGGGAGAGCATGGCGAGGAAGACGAGCGGTTCGGCGTGGGGGTTGTAGGTGGCGTGGACGGTGCCGGCCGGGATGTGCGCCATTTCGCCGGCGCTGAGGATACGATACTCGTGGCCGACCCACTGTTCGGCGCGACCGTAGAGCACGTAGATGATTTCCTCGCGGTGCGGGTGATAGTGAAACGGGTGGCAGTGCAGCGGGTCCATGTTCGCGCGCACGAGGAGGAGTTTCTCGGCGGCGACGAGATCGGGGCGGCAGAGCCATTCGTTGTTGGTCCACGCGTTGGGTTCGCGCAGGGCGTCGGCGATTTGGACGAAGCGGCGGTCGGCGGGGGAGTCGGCGGGGGATGACATGGGGTGGTTCATTTCTTCGACACCGAGGTCACGGAGGAGACACAGAGGTCGGGGAGCAACGAGGAAGGCGGAGAAGAATTACTCCGTGAACTCGGTTGGGGCCTCGGTGACCTCGGTGACTCGGATTGAAGTCAGCGGAATGGCGAGGGGGATGAGAGGGCGGGTCGGAGACCGTGCCCTACTTCTTCGGGGAGCGTTTCAGGGATTTGAATTTGCGGGTGAGATTGGTGAGGGATTCTTCGACGCCCATGCGTTCGAGGCTGCTGGCGCCGACGAAGCCGTCGCAGGTGGTGGCGGCGATGACGCGGGCGGCGTCTTCGGGGGTGTTGATGGGGCCGCCGTGGCAGAGGAAGAAGATGTCTTTGCGGATGGTGGAGGCGGCGTCGATGATGGCCTGCGTGGTCTTGATGGTGTGGTCCCAGCTCACGAGGGCGTTTTTGACACCGATACTACCGCCGACGGTGGTGCCGACGTGGGCGATAATGGCGTCGGCGCCGGCCTTGGCCATCTCGATGGCTTCCTCGGGCGAGCCGACGTAGACGACCGAGAAGAGGTCCATGCGGCGGGCGAGGGCGACCATCTCGTATTCCTTTTTTACGGACATACCGGTCTCTTCGAGGACGCCGCGGAAATGGCCGTCGACGATGGTGTGGGTGGGGAAATTATTTACGCCGGAGAAGCCCATTTCTTTGACCTGGCCGAGCCAGTGCCACATGCGACGGCGGGGGTCGGTGGCGTGGACGCCGCAGATGACGGGGCATTCCTCGACGACGGGGAGGACCTCGTATTCTCCGATCTCCATGGCAATGGCGTTAGCGTCGCCGTAGGCCATCATGCCGGCAGTGGAGCCGTGGCCCATCATGCGGAAGCGTCCGCTGTTGTAGATGATGATGAGATCGGCGCCGCCTTTCTCGATGAATTTGGCGCTAATGCCGGTGCCGGCCCCGGCGGCGATAATGGCGTCACCCTTGGCGAGGGTGGCGCTGAGGCGAGCGCGGACTTCCTCGCGCGTGTAAGGGTTTCCTTTTCCGGTCCAAGGGTTGGGCATGATGGGTGAGAGTGGGGATGAAAGGGAAAGGGGAAGTGAAAGGGAAAGGGAAAGGGAAGGGAAAGGGAAGGGAGAGTGAAAGGGAGAGGGAAAGGGAGAGGGAAAGTGAGAGGGAAGGGAAAGGGAGAGGGAAGGGACCAAGGTTCAAGGACCACGGGGGACCAAGGACTAAGGCCTCATGACTCAGGTGGAAGGGTGGAGTTCACACATTTGGGTGATGAATTTCCACATGGCGTGGACGGAGCGTCGGAAACTTTTAACCACGGATTACGCGGATGGCGCGGATAAAACCGGGGGCCGTGAAATGAGATTGGGGTTCGGCCGTGAAATGAGATTGGGGTTCGGCCGTGTAATCTTTGGGAAAATGGTTTGGGTGGAGGCGAAATGAATCCGGTTTGGCAGGAAACGACCATCGACGGGGCGCGCACGCGACGGTGGTCGCTGGACGCGAACCAGTGTCCGGAACTCGCCGTCAACCGGATCGCGTGGCTGGGGATCGACACGGTGGCGGTGCCGTATCGGCGGGTACGGCTGGCGCCGTCGGGGAGTTTTGTGCTCGCGACGCTCGGGGGCGAAGGGTGCGTGTGGCTGGAAGGTCGGTGGCAACGCGTGGGAGCGGGGGCGGTGTGTCTCGCGCCGCCGCGGGTGCTCAATGCGTTTCACGCGGTGCGGGGAAAGGCGTGGACGTTTGCGTGGGTGCGTTACGCGGAGCCGGTGGGCCAGGGGCCGCTCGTGGGCGCGGATTCGCCGCTGCGGTTGAAGACGGGGGCGGAGGAGTTGGGGCGCGTGCTGGAGGGGCTCCGCGCGGAGTGGGCGGGCGAGCGCGATGCGGCGCTGACGAGTCACTGGGTGAGTTTGGTGCACGGGCAGGTGCGGCGGTTGGCGCGGCCTTGGCGCGGCGATTCCCGGATGGGAGGGCTGTGGGAAAAAGTTGCGGGAGCGCTGGCAGCGGATTGGAAACTGCCGACGCTCGCGGAGGCGTGTGCGGTGAGTGCGGAGCATTTGCGGCGGCTGTGCCGGAGCGAACTCGGGCGCACGCCGATGGAACACGTCGCGTATATGCGCGTACATCGGGCGCAGGAGTTGTTGGCGGAAACGAACGATAAGCTCGAAGCGATTGCACCGCAGGTGGGCTATCACAGTGCGGTGGTCTTCTCGCGCGCGTTTGTGCGCTGCACGGGCATGACGCCGACGGAGTATCGCGAGCGGGGGCGGCGGAAGCAGGCGGGGGGGTGAAGGGGCCGGGCGCGCGGGGCGGGCCTCGGGGGGTTGGGCGAGGATCGCGCGGAGTGGGGCGACGAGGGCGGGTCGCTCGGCGGGGTGCGCAGCGGGGAGATTGCGGAGCCGACGATACGGGAGACAGTGACGGCGGTTGGGAAACCGCCGCTCCGTTCGGAGGGCCGTCTGAAGTCTGGCCTACGGACGGAGTGCGGGGCGGGCCTCGGGGGGTTGGGCGAGGATGGCGCGGAGTGG
>CANHJG010000111.1 GCA_947461205.1 Opitutia bacterium | reverse complement strand
TGCCCGCTCTCGCGCAATCCCGCCAACACGACTGCAATCTCCTCGCGACTGCGCCGCCGCCATTTCCTTTTCCCTTCATGCAGTTTGTCCATTCCTGCACTCTAGCAATTCCAAGCCGGACTGTCTTCACGTCCGCACTGAACGCTTACCTTCAGATAGCGGCGGGCGATGATCGTATCGAGAAAGCTGTGCTCGTTGAGGCTGGCGATGGGCACGTCCGCCTCGACCAAGCACGGCGTGCCGATCTGGCCGAGTTTCGGGTCGAAGACGCCGTCGCGCTGGTGAGGCATGTAGAGCGATTCTCCGCCCCAGTAGCGAAAGAAGTGATCGACTCCGCATTCGTGCACGCGGTGCGGCGGAAAGAAGATGAACCAGATCATGCCCTGCCGGTTGCGGTCGTCGGCGTAATTCTTCGAGGAAAGCAGCCGGGCAAATTCGGGAGTAATCAGGCCGGAGTGGTGCAACGCTGCGAGGCGATCGCGGAGCTTCGCTCCGCTGAGTGGCTGCATGCCGTCCGCGACGATCGCGGAGATTTCCGGCGCGGTGAGGCGCGTGCAATGATACCCGTGAAGCGTGTGGCGCTGGAGCACCGCGCGGAATCCGGTTACGACTTCATCATACTGGGCCGCAGAAACGCTTGCGCGGTTCCGCCCGCGGCTCTCCCAAGCCCGGAAAACCCACCCGAACTGGTCGAGGTAATCCAGAACGTCCTTGGGCCACGTATTTTCGTCCGCCATCCGCATGGTCAAATTGTTCGCAACTTGGAGCTGCGGTTCGCAACGGCGAAAAGCGTGGCGAAAAATCCGCCGGGCGTTCTCGCAAACGACTCCCGAGCTCGCTCTCGGTGATCCGCCTGATGCGGATGGTCAGGTAGGGGCGGTCGGTTGAGGAATCTTCGGTGCGGGTCGGCTGGCGGCAGAGAGTCGGCTGAGGGTATCTGCTGCAGGTTTTGGGTGCTAATTTGTGTGCCGACCAATGTCTGATTCTCTTAAAGATCTGATCCGCAGTAGTTAAATCTCTTGCTCGGGAGAGTTCGAATCTCACCAGCCCGACCATTTTAAAATAATCTCCGAACTTAGTTCGGATCGTTTAACGACCGGGATGATATCCCGGGGGTTAAACGTGTTACGGAACCCGCGCGTTAAACGCTGCGGGGGCTCGGTTTGGAGTTTTGCACATGTGGCACGGTCGCAATGACCCGGCCTCGTTGGAACGGTGGCCGTTCGTGCCACCGGTTTTCCCGTCACAGAATGGCGACGATACGCGCCCTGCTGGTTCGGCGGCCTAGAGTGGTGGCCGTCGAACCAGCGGGGCGGTTGACAAACCGGAGCTTGAGTCCAGTATTGGACTTCAAAGAATACCATTTGAGATGATGAAAGCACCCTCCATTATCAAGGCAGCCACCTCAACGTCGGCAGCAATTGAGCGAATCGCCCGAGGGCTGGAGTGGGCCGACGCCGAGTTTGTGGCCAAGAAGCTCGGAGTTCCGCTTGACCGCTTTGCCGTCCTGGTCGGTGTGCCGCGCTCAACCTTCTTTCGTCGGCAAAGCGAGGGACGGTTCACCGAGGCGGAATCGGAGCACATCATGCGGTTCGCGCGGTTGTGGCAGGTCGCCTGCGAGGTCTTCCGGAGCGAAGCCGGCGCGCAATCGTGGTTGAACCGCGCCCAGGTTGGTTTGGACGGCAACGTGCCACTGGACTACGCGAAATCCGAACTCGGCGCGCGAGTGGTTGAAGACCTGATGATGCGGATCCACCACGGTATTTTGGCCTAGCTGTCATGCGGCTTTGGCGCATAGAAAAGTCCATCTTCGCCAAGGAGGTGCGCTCCGGAAACGGAGCACGAATCTACGGTGGGCGCTGGAACAGCCCGGGGCGTCCGGCGATCTACTGCGCCGGCTCTCTGTCGCTGGCGATGCTCGAAGTGCTGGTCCATGTCAGCACAGAGGAGGACGCCGGCGAGAAACGCGTTTTCTTCACTGCCGATATCGACGACAAATGGATGGAAGAGATCGCCACGACCGATCTGCCACGAAACTGGCGATCGGCGCTGAACGTGGGCCCATGCCGACGTCAGGGAGACGCCTGGTTGGGTCGTGGGCATTCGGTGGCGTTGAGAGTCCCGAGCGCTCTGGTGGCCGGAGAATTCAACTGCATCCTAAACCCGGCGCATCCGCACTACCGAAAGGCAGCGCTGTGGTCCGCGGGAAAGCCGCTGCGAATTGACTCGCGACTGTTCCAAGACCTCGGGAAGGCCAAGTAACACTCGGGGTGGTTTTGGCTACCGGTCCGGAGAATCCTACCGCTGGAAACCAAGCGGCAAGATGCCTCCGCGAAGCGTCCGCGGTGCGAAAGCGGTTAATTACTGGTGCGTCGGCTTCGCGAACGATCCCGGCTTGATCTGATTTCGCACCAGCGAGCCTCGGCCCCGAATCGAGGCATCAGCCAGTTTCCGCTCGGCAATCCGTCTCCTGTCCACTTATTAAGACCACTAACGTTCGCTGTTTAACCCGCCCGCCCCGACCATTTCCCCGTTGCGTTCAACGCAGGCCAGCGGTGCCGCGCGCAGGCGGATTTCGGATTGCGGAATCGGCCCCGCCGCGATGATTACGGTGATCGTGCCGTCTACTTTGATGAAGCTCCGACGTGACTGGGTCTGGCCGCTGGTGGTGGCCGGGGCGATTTATTGGGCGTCGAGCCGGGCGACGATGGCGACGCCGGAGTTCACCCGCTGGATCCCGAGCTTCGACAAACTAGCCCATTTTTCGGTCTACGGACTCATGGGGACACTCACGTTTCGGGCGCTGGGGCGCGGACGCTGGACGCCTTGGCTGGCGATCGCCGCGGTGTCCCTTTTTGGTGCGTCCGACGAATGGCATCAGAGTTTCGTGCCCGGGCGGGCGAGCGAGGTGAAGGACTGGGTGGCGGACACGCTCGGGGCGGCCGTGGCGGTGTCGCTGTATGCGGGGTGGGACCGTTACCGGCGGCTGCTGGAGACCTCAGTGGTGCGGTCGGCGCGGACCCTGAGTCCGGTTCAGCCAGTCGAATAGCCGTCCGGTCTCAATGCCCGTGCAGACGAAACGTCTTTCAGAAAAATCCGATCGGGCGGCGACGCCGGCCGCGCCACCGGCGGAAGGTGCGGGATCGGCGGTGCGGGTGCGGCTGATCGCGCTCGCGCTCTTGGTCGGTACGCTGCTGCTGTTCGCGCGGGCGATCGGGCACGATTTCGTCAACTACGACGATCCGGACTATGTGACGGCCAACGCGCAGGTGAAGGCGGGTCTGAACGGCGAAACGCTGCGCTGGGCGCTGACCTCGGGCGAGGCGTCGAACTGGCACCCGCTCACGTGGGGGTCGCATTTGCTGGACGTGACGCTGTATGGGCTGAATGCGCACGGGCACCACGCGACGAGTGTGGCGTGGCATGCGCTGAACGCGGTGATGGCCTTTCTCGCGATGCGGCGGCTGACGGGGGCGTTGTGGACGAGCGCGTTTTTCGCAGCGCTGTTTGCGTGGCATCCGTTGCGGGTTGAATCGGTGGCGTGGGTGTCGGAACGGAAGGACGTGTTGAGCGGATTTTTTGGGTTTGCGGTGCTGTGGCTCTACGCCGGCTACGTCGAGCGGCGGCGGGCGGGAGCGGCGGGCGGTGGGGCGGGGCGGATCTACGCGCTCATCTTGGTGGCGTTTGCGCTCGGGCTCATGGCGAAGCCGATGCTGGTCACCCTGCCGTGTGTGCTGCTGTTGCTGGATGTCTGGCCGTTGGGGCGGACGGTATGGGGGCCGGGACCGGTGACGCCGGCCGCGCGGAAAACCGAAACGGTCGCGTGGCTCCTCTGGGAAAAAACGCCGTTATTCCTGCTGGTGGCCGCCTCCAGCGTGGTGACGTATCTCGTCCAACGCGGCGGCGGCTCGGTGTCCTCGGCGCTGACGCTGGACGAGCGGTTGGCCAACGCGGTGGTGGCCGTGGCGCGCTATCTCGGGAAGTTTTTCGTGCCGGTGGATTTGGCGGTGCTTTATCCGCATCCTGGGCACTGGGCGGCGGGGATCGTGGCGGCGGCGCTCGGGCTCGTCGGGGTGTTGACGGCGGGCGCGGTCGGGCAAGGGCGGCGGCGGCCATGGATCGCGGTGGGCTGGTTTTGGTTTCTTGGGACGCTGGTGCCGGTGATTGGGCTCGTGCAGGTGGGGCTGCAGTCGATGGCGGACCGCTATACTTATCTGCCGATGCTGGGCGTGCAGCTGGCGCTGCTGTGGACGGTGCGCGACGCGGCGACCTCGCCCGGGGCGCGCCGGGCCTGGGCTTGGATCGGCGCGGGCGTGCTCGGGGTGTGCGCGGTGGCAACGACGCGCCAAATCGGGGTGTGGGCGAATTCGTTGACGCTTTTCGACCGGGCCGTGGCGGTGACGACGGGCAATTATGTCGCGCACGACAACCGCGGGTTGTATTTGTTCAAGGCGGGCCGGGTCGACGAGGCGATGCAGGATTACCGCGCGGCGCTGGCGATCAATCCGGGCTATCTCAATGCGAACAACAATCTCGGCCATGCGTTCAGCGAACTCGGCCGGCCGGCCGAGGCGGTGCCGTTGTATCGGATGGCTTTGAAAGCGCAGCCGGAGCACCTTGAAGTGCGCAACAATCTCGCCAACGCGCTCTCCGATCTCGGGCAACTGGCAGAGGCGACTGAGCATTATGATTTCGTGCTCGCGCGGCAGCCCAATCATACCAATGCGCTCAACGGTTCCGCGGTGGTGCTGGCGATGCAGAACCGGCCCGCGGAGGCGAAGGCCCGGTTGGAGCGGGTGCTGCGCCTCGCGCCGGACAATGCGAGCGCCCACGCGAATCTCGGCAATGTCTGCGCGATGCTCGGATTGCGGGACGAGGCACTCGGGCACTACCGCCGGGCCGCCGAACTGAACCCGACGGATGCGCACACGCGTTACCTCATCGGCGCGCTGCTCAACGAGCAGGGAAAGTCCGCCGAGGCGGCGGAGATGCTCCAGCGTTCCCTCGCGTTGCGGCCCAACCACCCGGATACGCTCGCCCAGCTCGGGCTGGCGTGGGTGCGGCTCGGGCGGAGCGAGGAGGGGCTGCGGTCCTGGCGCGCGGCGCTGCAGGTGCAGCCGGGCCACGCGCAGGCAGCGGCGTGGCTGAAGGCGGCGACGGAGGGCAAATGAGGCGGGCGCAACGCGGGCTCGACGGCGGCGCGCGGGTCGCAAGACTGACTGCATGACACCCGCGGAGGCCCCATCACGAATCGCCGCCTTGCGCGCCCAAGTCGCGCACCACGACGAGCGGTATTATCGCGAGGCGAAGCCGGAGATCACGGACTTTGAGTATGACGGGTTGAAGCACGAACTGGCGGAGCTGGAGGCGAAATTCCCGCAGTTCGCGAGCGCCGACTCGCCGACGCAGCGGGTGGGGGACGACCGGGCGCAGGGTTTTGTGGAGGTCGCGCACCGGCAGAAGATGCTGAGTCTCGACAACACCTACAATGAGGCCGAGGTGCGGGCGTTTCACACGCGGCTGGCGAAGCTGCTCGAAGTGGACGACCTGCGCTACACGGTCGAGCCGAAGATCGACGGGCTCGCGGTGAGCCTCACGTACGAGGACGGGAAACTGGTGCGGGCGGTGACGCGCGGTAAGGGGGACCGGGGCGATGACGTGACGGCGAATGTGCGCACGATTCGGACGCTGCCGCACACGCTGGTCGGAGCGGCGCCGCGGGTGGTGGAAATCCGCGGGGAGATTTATCTGTCGGCGGCGGAATTCGAGCGTATCAATGCCGAGCGCGCGGCCGCCGGCGAAGAGCTTTACGCCAATCCGCGCAATCTTGCGGCAGGGACGATCAAGCAGCTCGATGCGGCGGAGGTGGCGCGGCGGAAACTGGCGATCGTGCTTTACGGTCTCGGCTATTGTGAGCCGGAGGTGGTGCGGTCGCAGACGGAACTGCGCGAGCAGTTGCAGGCGTGGAAACTGCCGGTGGTGGAGCGCATCTGGTGCGCGCGCGGCAGCGACGAGGCGTGGGCGGCGATCGGCGAGCTGGACGCGTTGCGGCGCTCGTTTGCCTACGGCACGGACGGCGCGGTGGTGAAGCTCGACGACCGGGAGCTCCAGCGCACGGCGGGGGAGACGGCCAAGGCGCCGCGGTGGGCGATCGCTTACAAATATCAGCCGGACACGGCGCGGACGCGCGTGCGGGCGATCACGATCCAGGTGGGCAAGACGGGGATTCTCAGTCCGGTGGCGGAGCTCGAGCCGGTGTTGCTCGCAGGCAGCACGATCAGCCGCGCGACCTTGCACAACGAAGATGAGATCCGGAGGAAGGACATCCGCGTCGGCGACCGGGTGGAAATCGAAAAGGCGGGCGAGGTGATTCCGGCCGTGCTGCGGTCGTTTCCCGACGAGCGGGCGGCGGGCGTGCCGGAGTTCGATCTGCGCGCGGCCGTCGGCGGGAAATGTCCAGTGTGCGGGGGGCAAATCGCCCGGGTGGAGGTGGCCGCGGAGGAGGCGCAGGGGGTTGCGTGGAAGTGTCAGAATTACGATTGTCGGGCGCAGCGGGCGGGGCGGCTGGGGTTTTTCTGCAGCCGGCGGGCGTTGGCGATCGACGGTTTGGGTGAGGTCGTGGCGGCGCGGCTCGTGGAACTCGAACGGGTGAAGGATCCGCCGGATCTTTACGACGTGTCGGTCGAGACCTTGGCGACGCTCAATCTGGGGACGGCGGAGGAGCCGCGGATTTTCGGGGAGAAGAACGCGGCGAAGCTGGTGGCGGCGCGGGAGGCGGCGAAGGCGCTGCCGTTGGAAAAATGGCTGTATGCATTGAGCGTGCCCGACGTGGGCGAGAGCACGGCGCGCGAGCTCGGCCGGAGGCATCGGAACCTGGCGGAGCTGGCGGAGTCGCCGCTGCTGCGCGCGGTGTTGCAGAAGGCGGAGCGGCTGGAACGGCGGGAACTCGAGGCGCCGGCGTCGCGCCGGAATCCGCCCAAGTCGGAGGACGACAAGGCGCGGCGCAAGGAACTGTGCGCGCAGCTCGACGCGGAGATGGCGGCGCTTGACGCGGGGCCGTTAGCGGGTGTGCCCGCGGACATCGGCCCGGTGGTGGCGGCGAGCACGTTGAGTTTTTTTGCGGACGGGCCCGGACGACGGCTGCTCGCGAAGCTCCGCGAATTGGGGATCGATCCGCAGGGCACGGTGGTGACGGCGGGACGGCTGACCGGAAAAACCGTGGTGCTGACGGGGACGTTGCCGACGTTGAAGCGCGAGGAGGCGGAGCAGCTGATTCTCGCGGCGGGGGGCAAGGTGAGCGGCAGCGTGAGCAAGAAGACGAGCTACGTGCTGGCGGGGGCCGACGCCGGTTCGAAGCTGGAGAAGGCCGCGGCGCTCGGGGTCCCGGTGATCGACGAAGCGGAGCTGCGGCGGTTGCTCAGCGGCGCGTGACGAGGTTGGGGCGGGAAGGCGCGAATCGGTCGGCGCGGGAGGAAGACCGCCCCGGTGCCGACGACGGGAAACTCGGCGCCGGCGCCGGATCGGTTGCTGCGAGCAGCGAGCCGAAATGTCCGCGCTGAGCCGAACGAAAGGCTTCGATCCGGGGCGATAGGCAACACTCGATCCGGAAACGCCCAACGGAGCCCACTGGGCGCGCCGGAGCGGGAATTACGGCGTGAGAGGTTTGGTCGGCACGAACTGGGAAGCTACTCCCGGGGCTGGCCCGGCGAATTACGCCTCGGTCACGGTCTACGAGGTGAAGCCCGGCAAGACCGCGGACTTTAGCGCTCTCATGAAGCAGCTCTCCGAGACCGTAAAAAAAGGGGGCAAAGCCAAGGGTTTTTATGTCGCTCGCATCAGCTATGGAGCAAGCTGGGGCGAGTATCACGTCGTCACCAGCGATGACTCGCTCGCCGACATCCCGACCTCCGGGACTAGTCACCGCGCGGCCATGGGAGAAGTCGCGATGCTTCGCTTGGAGCGAGAAGCTGAACGCGTCCATTAACTCGGCCGAACGCGACCTCGATCGGTACCGGCCGGAGTTC
This sequence comes from Opitutia bacterium, assembly GCA_947461205.1. Taxonomy (GTDB): domain Bacteria; phylum Verrucomicrobiota; class Verrucomicrobiia; order Opitutales; family Opitutaceae; genus GAS368. The sequence goes on along the minus strand of CANHJG010000111.1, from coordinate 8,459 downwards.
AGCTACACCCCAGCCATGTAAGCCTCCCGGACCAAGGTAACCGGGTTAGCCTTTGGGGTTGGCAAGGACCCGGCAGGTTTTCTTTCGGCTGCCCGTTCGCGCTCGCCACCACACGCAAGGCCCCCTCGTGGCAGACGGCGCGCCACCAAGCGGCCGCGCCGTCTGCGGCCCTCCTCCGCGCTGTCGCTGAGCCTGGCGGCCCCCTGCGCCAGCTCCGGGCGGGCCTCCGGGGACCCCGCCGCCGGCGGCGGGGTTTTGGCGTCCGGCGCGGAGAGACGCCCCGGCCCACGACGGGGCCGCGCCGTCTGGACAAAACGGCGGTGCGCGCACGGTCTGACCGGAGCGGGCTGGCCGGGTGCACCGTGTCCGGGTGCGTTGGCCGTTTGGCCGTGGCGAGGGGCTGGGACCGGTGTCCGCCGCCAATCCGGCCGAGCCTGAATCAGCCGTCGTGGGGGATCAGGCTCCACGGCGCCCGCGTGAATCCAGGGGGGGGCTGTTCGCGGTGGAAACGTCTCCGGCGCCGTTGGGAGGGGAGGCGCTGCGGGTGAATATCATGCTGACACCCGGCAACGCCGCAACCAGCGTCCTGGTCCCATGAGCAATCCCGTCGTCGGTGGCCTCGAAATCACCGGACCCGTCACCCCGCGTTATGCGGAAATCCTCACCCCGGCCGCCTGTGCCTTTGTGGCAGAACTGGCGGTAAAATTTGGTCCGCGCCGCGAGCAGCTCCTCGCGCGGCGGGGCGTGCGGCAGGCCGAGATTGATGCGGGCAAGATGCCGGATTTTCTGCCCGAGACTGCGCACATCCGTGGGGGCGAGTGGCAGGTGCCGCCGCCGCCGCCCGACCTCGTGGATCGGCGCACGGAGATCACGGGGCCGGTGGACCGGAAGATGGCGATCAATGCGCTCAATTCCGGGGCGCAGTGCTGGATGGCGGATTTTGAGGATGCGAACTCGCCGACGTGGGAAAATGTGATCGAGGGCCAAATCAACCTGCGCGATGCGGCGCGGCGCACCCTCACGTTCGAGAGTCCGGAGGGGAAGAAGTACGCGTTGAAGGACAAGATCGCGACGATCGTGGCTCGGCCGCGCGGGTGGCACATGGAGGAAAAGCACGCGCTGCTCGGAGGGAAGCGCATCCCGGCCTCGCTCTTCGACTGGGGGCTCTATTTTTTTCACAACGCCAAGGAACTGATTGCGCGCGGCAGCGGGCCCTATTTCTACCTGCCGAAGATGGAGAGCCACCTGGAGGCGCGCCTGTGGAACGACGTGTTTGTCCATGCGCAGGCCGCGCTGGGGATTCCGCGCGGGACGGTGCGCGCGACGGTGTTGATCGAGACGATTCTCGGCTGCATCGAGGCAGAGGAGATTCTCTACGAGCTGCGCGAGCACGCGTCTGGACTTAACTGCGGGCGCTGGGACTACATGTTCAGCTTTGTGAAGAAATTCCGGAATCGGCCGGAGTATCTGTTTCCCGACCGCACGCTGATCACGATGACAGTGCCGTTTCTCCGCGCGTATGCGCTGCACGTGATCAACGTGTGTCATCGGCACGGCGCCTACGCGATGGGCGGGATGGCGGCGCAGATTCCAATCAAGGGCGACCCGGCGGCCAACGCGGCCGCGTTGGCAAAAGTCTACGCCGACAAAGTTCGCGAGGCGTCGGATGGCCACGACGGCACCTGGGTCGCGCACCCGGGGCTCGTGGCGGCAGCGCTGGAGGCGTTCGCGCAGCACATGAAGGGGCCGAACCAGCTGCATCGTCTCCACGACGTGAAGATCACCGCGGCGGACCTGTTGGCGCCGTTGCACGGCCCGATCACCGAGGGCGGGGTGCGGTGGAATCTGCATGTGGGCGTGCGCTACCTGGAAGCGTGGCTCGGCGGGTCCGGCGCGGAGCCGATCCACCATCTGATGGAAGATCTCGCGACATCGGAGATCTCGCGCTCGCAGCTTTGGCAATGGCTCCGCTACGGGGCGAAGCTCGACGACGGGCGGGCGATCACGGCCGAGCTCTACGACCAACTGCTCGCGGACGAGTTGAAAAACATCCGCGCGGAGTATGGCGACGAGCGCTATGACGGCGGGCATTTCAAGGAGGCGACGGAGCTGTTTATGCGGATGTCGAAGAGCGCGCAGTTCGACGAGTTTTTGTCGCTGCCGGCGTATGAGTTGCTGCCATGAGCGCGCCGCCCAGGCTCGATGAGCTGAATGCCGCCGACCGGGCCGCTTTTACCGCGGCGCTCGGGCACCTTTTCGAGCACTCGCCGTGGGTGGCGGAGGAGACGTGGCCGCAACGGCCGTTTCGCGACGGGGCGCAGCTGCAGTCGGCCTTGGGCGCGACGATGCGGGGCGCGACGCGGGAGCGGCAGCTCGCGCTCATCCGCGCGCATCCGGATCTCGCCGGTCGGTTGGCGCAGCAGAACAAGCTGACCCTGGAGTCGACGCGCGAGCAGGCGAGCGCAGGCTTGAACCAACTGAGTGCGGAGGAGCTGGCGGGTTTCCAGAAATTGAACGCGGCTTATCTCGGCCGGTTCGGCTTCCCGTTTGTCATATGCGCGCGCCTGAGCAACAAGTCCGCGATCCTCGCGGCGATGCAGGCGCGGATCGGCAATTCGGCCGAAGAGGAACTTGCGACGGCGCTGGGGGAGATCGAAAAAATTGCCCAGCTGCGTCTCAACGATTTGCTCAAACCAAAGTGACCACGGATTTCGCCGATGACGCTGATAAATTCCCTGCCTTTATCCGCGTCATTGGTGTAATCGGCGGTGAATAATAAAAATGCCCGCGAAACTTAGCACCCACGTTCTCGATCTGACCACCGGTCGGCCGGCGGTCGGGCTGGTGATTCAGCTGCTGCGCACCGGGCCCGAGCCCGCGTTGATCAAAACGGTGACGACCAATGCCGACGGTCGTACCGATGGACCACTGCTTGATGAAACGACGATGGCCGTGGGCAGCTACGAGTTGGTGTTTCACGTCGGCGAGTATTTTTCCGGGCAGGGGGTGGAATGCCCCTTTCTCGGGCAGGTGCCGGTGCGGTTTAACCTCACGGACGCGGCGGCCGGTTATCATGTGCCGTTGCTCGTGACGCCGTGGGCCTACAGCACGTATCGCGGGAGCTGAACGACGTATGAGTGCGGGAAAACGCTTGGTGGCGATGCTCAACCAACTTGGGCGCGTGAGCGACGAGGAGGGCAGGCTCACGCGGACGTTTCTCTCGCCGGCGATGCGGCGGGCGAATCGGCTGGTCGGGGGCTGGATGCGTGAGGCCGGGCTGGCGGTGCGCGAAGATACGGTGGGCAATCTCATCGGGCGCGCGGAGGGGGCGAAGCCCGGAGCGAAGACGCTGCTGCTGGGCTCGCATCTGGACACCGTGCGCGACGCGGGGCGGTTCGACGGGCCGCTGGGCGTGGTGTTGCCGATTGTCGCCCTGAGGGAATTGCAGCGGCAGGGCGTGGCGTTGCCGTTTGCGGTCGAGGTGTTGGGGTTCTCCGAAGAGGAAGGCGTGCGGTTTGCGAGCGCCTATCTTGGGAGCGAGGGCTATACGGGGCGGTTGAAGGCCAAAACCCTCCGCCTGCGGGACGGCGCGGGCGTGAGCGTCGGCGACGCGCTGAAGGAGTGGGGTGGCGGGAAATTTGCGTTGCCGAAAGCGGCGCATCGGCGGGGCGATTTGCTCGGCTACGTGGAGGTGCACATCGAGCAGGGGCCGGTGCTGGAGGCGAAGCAGCTGGCGGTGGGCGTGGTGGCGGCGATTGCGGGTCAGAGCCGCTTCAAGGTGACGTGGACCGGCCAGCCGGGGCACGCGGGCACGACGCCGATGGCGTTGCGGCGGGATGCGCTGACGGGGGCGGCGGAGTTTGCGCTCGCGGTGGAGAAGCGCGCGCACGCCACGGCGGGGCTGGTGGGGACGGTCGGCTCGCTGGCGGTGTCGCCGGGCGCGGCCAATGTGATTGCCGGGCAAGTGGTGCATACGCTCGATGTGCGGCATGCCAGCGATGCGCAGCGGCGGGCGGCGTTGCTTGACCTGGGAAAAGCGGCGGCACGGATCGCGCACCAGCGGGGACTTTCGGTGGTGTGGCAGCGCACGCAGGACAACGGGGCGGTGGACTGCTCGCCGGAGTTGACTGCGCAGCTCGAATGCAGCGTGAAAGCGGTGCAGGGGCGGAGCGTTTCCCTGGTGAGCGGGGCGGGTCACGACGGGGTCGTGATGTCGGTGCTGACGCCGGTGGCGATGCTGTTTGTGCGGTGCCGCGGCGGGTTGAGCCACCACCCGGACGAGTATGCCTCGGCGGCGGACCTCGAAATCGCGTTGCGCGTGATGGTGGACTTTCTGCGGAGAATGGCCCACCAACACCCGTCATGAAACGCACTGGTCCGATTGTCCGAGAGAATGCCAAGACTGTCCACGAGCCGGAACGGCTCGATCTTGTCGTGCGTGGCGGGCGCGTGGTGACGCCGGAAGGCGTGCTGGACCTCGAGATCGGCATCGTGCGCGGCAAGATCGTGCGGCTGGCGCCGAGCGTCACCGACGCGACCGACCTGGAGCTTGAGGCGGAAGGGCGCTACGTGTTTCCGGGCATTCTCGATGCCCACGTGCATTTCAACGAGCCCGGTCGCGCCGACTGGGAGGGGATCGCGACCGGATCGGCGGCGCTCGCGGCGGGCGGCGGCACGATGTTTTTCGATATGCCGCTCAACTCGGAGCCACCGGTGCTGGATGCGGCGGGGCTGCGCGAGAAGCGGGCGCTGGCCGAGGAGAAAGCGTGCACGGACTTTGCGCTGTGGGGCGGTCTGACGCCGGGCAATCTCGACAAGCTCGCGGGTTTGCGGGATGCGGGCGCGATCGGGCTGAAGGCGTTTATGTGCAATAGCGGAATCGCGAGCTTCCCGAATGTGGATGCGAAGACGCTGCGTGAAGGCATGAAGCGCGCGGCGAAGCTCAATCTGCCGGTCGCGGTGCACGCCGAGGATGAGGCGATGGCGGCGGCGTTGACCGAGAAGATCAAAGCGGCGGGGCGCACCGATGCGCGGGCTTGGCTGGACTCGCGTCCGGTGGCGGTGGAGCTGGAGGCGATTCGGACGGCGTTGGAAATCGCGGGGGAGACGCAGTGCGCGTTACACATCGTGCACGTGAGCAGTCCGGAAGGCATCGCGCTGATCACGGAGGCGCGACTGCAGCGCGTCGATGTGACGGCGGAGACCTGCCCGCACTATCTTTTGCTGAACGACAAGGACGTGGAGCGGCTCGGGCCGCTCGCGAAGTGCGCGCCGCCGCTGCGCGACGAGAAGCGGCGCAAGGCGCTGTGGGCGGAGTTGCGGGCGGGACACATCCAGACGGTCGGGTCGGACCATTCGCCGGCGCGGCCGGAGATGAAAGACTCGGCCAATCTGTTCGCCGTGTGGGGCGGCATTGGCGGGGTGCAGCACGGGTTTGAGCTGTTGCTGTCCGAGTGCGAGAAAACGGCGGACCAAGATCTGCCGATCTTCGCAGCGGTGCTGGCGCGCAATGTGGCGCGGCGCTTCCAGATCGACGACCGCAAGGGGCAGATCGGGTTGGGGCGCGACGCGGATTTTTCCCTGCTCGACTACGGCAAGGCGCGGACGATCAAGCAAGAGGACCTCTGGACGCGGCATCGCATCAGCGCCTACGTGGGGGAGAAGAGCCGGGTGCGCGTGACGCACACGTATGTGCGCGGCACGCCGATTTACGCCGACGGGCGGTTTACGAATCTGCCGCAGAAAGGGCAGTTCTTGGCGCCGCACCGGCCGCGGTGCTGACCCTGACGAGCGCGGGCTGAAGCACCGCGCTACCGCACACACATTTTCTCATGAGCATTCCCTATGGCCAAACCCGCACGCGCGTGGCTGCGCGGCACGCTCTCATCGCCCCGGACGGACACGTGAAAAGCGTGGTGCCGGGGATCACGGGCGCGGCGACGATCATCTTGATCAATCCGACGATGGGAGCGCGATTCGCGCAGCTGCTCGTGACGTTCGAGACGGGCGGGAGCGCGGTGGGCGGCGCGGCTGCCGGTGCGGCAGGCGCCGTCCAGACGGCGGGATATTTTGAGACGGGCGGAGCGACGCTGGTCGTGGGCGGGTTGAAACAGAAGGTCGCGGCGGGGGCGTTTTTCTACGCGCCGGCGGGAGAGGCGTGGTCGATCACGGCGCCGAAAAAAGGCACGCGGGTGACGCTGTTTCAGAAAAAGTTCGAGCCGCTCGCGGGCGTGGCGGCGCCCGGGGCGATCATCGGCGATGCGGCGAAGGTGCCGGGGCAGCCGTTTTTGGGCGATCCGGATGCGCGGCTGCAGGTGCTGCTGCCGGATGTGCCGGCCTTCGATCTGGCGATGAATATCTTCACCTACCAGCCGGGTGCGACCCTGCCGTTCGTGGAGACGCACGTGATGGAGCACGGGCTGTTGATGTTGGCGGGGCAGGGCGTTTATCGGCTCGAAGATTCGTGGTATCCCGTCGCAGCGGGTGATTTCATCTGGATGGCATCCTATTGTCCGCAATGGTTCGTCGCGATGGGCAAGACGCCGGCGAGTTACCTTTACTACAAGGATGTGAACCGGGCGGCGGTGTGAGGGGCGGCGGATTGACTGCGAGTTTGGGGTAGGCGCTCGCTTGCAGGCGATGGAGTGCGATGAATCGCCTGCAAGCAGGCTCCTACCTTGCGGTGAGGCACGCGGCGTGCTCTTTTCGAGTATGGAAAACGGATCGGCAAGTTTTGAGTTTCTCCTCAACGGTGAGCGGGTGCGGGTCGCGGGGGTCGCGGCGACGACGACGCTGCTGGATTGGCTGCGTGCGACCGGGCGGACGGGGAGCAAACAGGGCTGCGCCGAGGGGGATTGCGGGGCATGTTCGGTCGCGCTCGTCGAGCGCGATGCGTCGGGGGAGGCGACGTATCGGGCGATCAACAGCTGCATCGCGCTGCTACCGATGTTGGCCGGGCGGGAAGTGGTGACGGTCGAGGGGCTCGCGGGCAGAGGCGACGGTGCGGGCAAGGCCGGCTCGTGTGCGAGCCAGGGCGGGTGTCACGAGAAATTGCATCCGGTGCAGGGTGCGATGGTGGAGCACTTCGGTTCGCAATGCGGCTATTGCACGCCGGGTTTTGTGATGGCGATGTTCGAGGGCTATTACCGCGACGGCGTGAAGTCGGCGGCGGACATCAACGATCAGCTCGCGGGGAATTTGTGCCGCTGCACGGGTTACCGGCCGATTCGCGATGCGATGACGGCGGTGGTCGCGGGGCGGGATGGGGAGGGGAGCGATGCGGGGAGCGATGCGTTTGCCGAGCGGTTGAAGGCTCCGGTCGCGGCGCCGGGCTGGGTCAGCTACGCAGGCGGCGGCGAACAGTTTTTCCGGCCGACGACGCTGGCGGAGTTGTTTGCGCTGAAGGCGGCGCATCCGGCGGCGAAGCTGGTGGCGGGCGCGACGGAGATCGGGGTCGAGATCAACAAGAAGTTTAAGACGTTTCCGGTGCTCATCTCGACCGAGGGCGTGCGCGAGTTGACGCAAATCGTCGAGACCTCGACGGCGTGGCGGATCGGCGGGGGGGCGACGCTCACCGCCATCGAGGAAAAGGTGGCGCCGGAGTATCCTTCGCTGGCGAAGATGTTGCGGGGGTTTGCGGCGCGACAGATCAGAAATCGCGCGACGTTGGGCGGCAATATCGCGACGGCGTCGCCGATCGGCGACAGCGCGCCGGTGTTGATGTCGCTCGATGCGATGCTCGTGCTGTCGTCGGTGAAGGCTGATCGCACCGTGGCGATCGCGGATTTTTTCACGGGCTACCGGCAGACGGTGCTGCGGGCGGATGAGGTCATCCGCGAGATCGTGGTGCCGCGGGGCGGGTCGGCGGCGGGGCGGACGCGCCGGGTGGAGTGGGTGAAGGTGTCGCACCGCGTGGAGTTGGATATCAGCATCGTGGCGGCGGCGTTCCGGGTGGACGTCGACGCGGCGGGGGTCGTGCGGGAGGCGCGGCTCGTGTATGGCGGCGTGGCGGAGCGGACGAAGCGGGCGCTCCGGGCCGAGGCGGCGCTGATGGGAAAACGATTGGACGAGGCGAGCATGGGCGAAGTGTTGCGCGGCGAGTTTACCCCGATCGACGACGTGCGCAGCGGGGCGGCGTATCGGCGCGGGCTGGTGGTGTCGTTGTGGGAAAAATTTGTGTCCGGTGAAACGAGTCTCGTGCACGACGAGGCGGTGACCTTTGCGGCAAGTTCGCCGTGGGCGGTGGCGGATGCGACGCGGGCGCTGCGGCACGAGAGTGCGGTCGGACACGTGACGGGAGCGGCGCGCTACGTGGATGACACGGCGCAGCGACGGCCGATGCTGGAACTTTGGCCGGTGATGTCGCCGCATGCGCACGCGAAGATTTTGCGGCGCGATGCGACCAAGGCGCGGAGCGTGCCGGGCGTGGCGGCCGTGCTGCTGGCGGAGGATATTCCGGG
>CANHJG010000110.1 GCA_947461205.1 Opitutia bacterium | reverse complement strand
GCGCCTCGTCGCGGCCGGCAAACCCAAGATGGTCGCCCTCGTCGCCGTCATGCGCAAAATGCTCCACGTCCTCAATCGGCTCCTCGCCGATCCCAACTTTGTCCTTGTTCGTTAACACCGCTGCTCTGTGAAATGCAGTTGGTCAGGTTCGGTGTGAAACCTACGGGCTAGTGGGTTACACTCCGGGCAGGCGGTTTTTCGCGAGGCAGGGGACCAAGGAACGCTAGTTCGCTCCGAAAATGTCGATCGCGGCGGCCCCCGTGGAGAGTTGGTAGCCGCGATACATGCCCGGGGTGTTGAAGGGCAGGGCGATGCGGCCGGCGCGGTCGATGCAGATCACGCCCCCGTCGCCACCGAGGGCGGCAACCTTCGCCAGGGTGGCGCTGGCGGCGTCGGCGAGGGCGGCGCCTCGATATTCGACCTGCGCGGCGATGTCGCGGGCGACGCCGACGCGGATGAAATACTCGCCCCAGCCGGTCGCGCTGACGGCGCAGGTCGCGTTGTGGGCGTAGGTGCCGGCTCCGATGAGGGGGGCGTCGCCGACGCGGCCGAATTTCTTGTTGGTCATACCGCCGGTGGAGGTGCCGGCGGCGAGATTGCCGGCTTGGTCGAGGGCCACGCAGCCGACCGTGCCGTAGCGGGCGGTGCGATCGAAGTGATCGACCTCGAGCGACGAGGTGGGGCGGCCGATGGCTTTCTGTCGCTCGCGCTCCTTGGCGGTTTCGAGCTGTTGGCGGCGGGAGTCGGTTTGGAAATAGTCGTTGGACACAAATTCGAAGCCCTGTTGTTTCGCGAATTTCTCCGCCCCGTCGCCCGTGAGCATCACGTGGGCGGATTTTTCCATGACGGCGCGTGCGAGGGTGATCGGGTTCTTGATGTGGCGGACGCCGGCGATGGCGCCGGCCGCCTGGGTGCGTCCGTCCATGATCGAGGCGTCGAGTTCGCAGGTACCTTCGGCCGTGAAGACGGCGCCTTTGCCGGCGTTGAAAAGAGGCGAGTCCTCGAGGATTTTCACGGTGGCGATCACGGCGTCCAGCGCGGTGCCGCCGCCGGCGAGAATGGCGTAACCGGTCCCGCGGGCCTCGGTGAGTTTCGCGCGATACTCGGCCTCCCGCGCGGCGGTCATCGTCTTGCGCTCGATGACGCCGGCCCCGCCGTGGAGGACGAGGCCGAAGGGGCGCGGCGCGGCCGGCGTTTCGGCCGCGTGGCCGGAGAGGGCAAGAAACGCGGCGGCGGCGAGCCGAACGAAGGTCAGGCGGACGTGCGGTGGCATGGCATTATTTGAGCTTCAAGGTGGAGAGGAGGAAGGCGTAGTCGAAGGCGGTTTCGCGCAGGGCGTCGTAGCGACCGGACGCGCCGCCGTGGCCGGCGGGTTCGAGGGCGATTTTGAGGAGGAGCGGATTTTGGTCGGTCTTAAGCGGGCGAAGTTTCGCGACGTATTTGGCGCCCTCCCAATAGGGCACCTGGCTGTCGTTGAGCGCGGTGGTCACGAGGATGGCGGGATAGTTCTGGGCGCGGAGGTTGTCGTAGGGCGAATAGGCCCGCATCCAGCCGTATTCATCCTTCACCGTGGGATTACCCCATTCGATGTATTCGGCGGTCGTGAGGGGCAGCGACGCATCGAGCATGGTGTTGAGGACGTCGACGAAGGGCACCTTGATGACGGCGGCCTGGAAGAGGTCGGGGCGGAGGTTGAGCACGGCGCCCATGAGCAGGCCGCCCGCGCTGCCGCCGCTGGTCACGAGTTGCGCCGGCTGCGTGTAGCCGCGCTGCACGAGCGATTCGGCACAGGCGATGAAGTCAGTGAACGTCGTCATTTTTTGCTTCATCCGGCCGGCCTCGCGCCACGGTTCACCGAGTTCGCCGCCGCCGCGGACGTGGGCGATGGCGTAGATCACGCCGCGGTCGAGGAGACTGAGGCGGGCCGAGGAGAAGCTGGCGGGCAGGCTGGCGCCGTAGCTGCCGTAACCGTAGAGGTAGAGCGGCTGCGGGCCGGCGGCGCGGAGATCGGCGCGATAGACGAGCGAGACGGGGATTTGGGTACCGTCGGCCGCGCGGACCCAGACGCGTTCGCTTTTGTAGCGGGACGGGTCATAGCCGCCGAGCACGGCGGTCTGTTTCAGCAGGGTGCGGGTGCGGGCGGCCAGATCGTAGCGGAAGATCGAGGGCGGGGTGACGAGCGATTGATAGCTGACCTGCACCGTTGCGGTTGCGGCATCGAGGTTGGCGGCGAGGCCGGCGGTGAACACGGGCTCGGGAAAGGCGATCCGGTGGGCGGCCCGCGTGCGGAGATCGATCACGCGGAGTTGCGGCAGACCGTCTTCGCGCTCGGAAACGACGGCATGGTCGCGGAAGAGCGTGAGGCCGGAGAGCTTGACTGCCGGATGGTGCGGCAGGAATTCCGTCCAATGGGTTTCGTCGGGCGTGGCGACCGGCGCGGTGGCGATGCGGTAGTTTTTCGCGCTCCGGTTCGTGACGAAATAAAACAGGCCGTCCCGGTGATCCACCTCGTAGTGGTGGTCGGTTTCGCGGGGGACGAGCAGCCGCCAGGTGCCGAGCGGATTGTTCGCCGGGAGGGCGCGGGCTTCGCCGGTGGTCTTGCTGGCCGACTCGCAGAACAGCCAGGCGCCATCAAGCGAGCGGCTGACCCTGATCCCGAAAAGCTCGTCTTTTTCCTCGTAGAGCCACGCCTGTTTCCCGTTCGAGAGGGTCCAGCGGCCCAGATGAAAATCGCGTTTGGTGACGGGATCCTCCTGCACGTAGAAGAGCGTGTCGTTGTCCGCAGCCCAGACAAACGACGAAGCTTGGCCGATGCGTTGCGCGACCTCGGCGCCGGTGCGCAGGTCCTTCACGCGGATTTCGTAGCTGCGATAGCCGGTGCGGTCGACCGAGTAGGCCAACCGGTGGCCGCTGTCGCTGACCGCTTGCCGGCCGACTGACATGAATTTTTCGCCCTGCGCGAGGACGTTGACATCGAGGATGACCTGCTCGGGCGCGTCGAGGGAGAGATGCTTGCGGCAATAAATGGGGTACTGTTTTCCCTTTTCGGTGCGGTGATAGTACCACCAGTCGCCCTTCTTCGCCGGCGGGTTGGTATCGGTCTCCTGGAGGCGACCGACCATTTCGGTGTAGAGTTGCGCGCGCAGGGGCTCGAGCGGGGCCGTGACCGCGGCGGTGTAGGCATTCTCGGCGCGGAGGTGGGCGAGGACGGCGGGGTCGGTTTTGTCGCGCAGCCAAAAATAGTCATCGATGCGCCGGTCGCCGTGGACGGAGACGTCCTTGGGTTTCCGGGGGGCGAGGGGCGGTGGGGCGGCGTCGAGAGCGAGGGAAGCGAACGTGGGGAGAGCGGCCATGGACAGGAGCGCGAAGGCACGAGCGGAGCGGAGGAAAAAATGCATCGGGGAACGGGGATTACGGGATGATGCGGCGGCCGACGATGATGAGATCGCGGGCGACGCCATCGAGGACGGCGACCCGGGGCAGATGGCCCCAGCGGACGAAATCGTGGGCTGCGAACAGGCGGAGGCTGGGTTCGTTGTGCCCAAAAATATAGCCGAGTAGCGTGTGGAGCCCGAGCCCCGGGGCGCGCTCGATGGCGGCGAGCAGCAACTCGCGCCCGCGGCCGAGGCGGCGGTGCGTGGGGGCGACGTAGAGCGCGATCATGGCGGTGCCATCGTAAGCGGCGCGGGGGTAAAACGGGTCGAAACTCAACCACGCGCACACGGTGCCCGCCGGCTCGCACGCGACCCACAGCGGCCGCGACGGACTTTGATGCGTGGCGAACCAGGCGCGGCGCGACTCGACGGTCACCGGCTCCAGATCGGCGGTGACCATGCGGCTGGCGATGGTCGCGTTATAGATTTCGACGATGGCCGGCAGGTCGGCTTCGGTGGCGTCGCGCAAGGTCATCCGTCTAGCGTGGTGGTCTGGCGCGCCGGCTGGCAAGGACCGAGCGAACGTCCGCGCGCCCGCCGGTTCAGTCCACGATCAAAACGTGGTCGCCGGTGCGGACCTGCTCGTAGAGTTCGACGATTTCCCGGTTGCGCATCAGCACGCAGCCCGCACTGAGCGGCTCGCCGATCCGGTCCTCGTGATTGGTGCCATGGATGTAAACGTAGCGCTCGTAGGTGTCGACGTGGCCGCCGCGGTTGACGCCGGGTTCGAGGCCGCGGAGCCAGAGGATGCGACCCGTGATCAGATTCTCGGTGGTGGCGGCGTCGGGCAGTTCGGAGTAATGGCGGCCGGTGGGAACGCGGGCGCGGTAAACCATTCCGGGCGGTTGGCCGGCGCCGATGCGTTCGGCGATCTCGTGAAGACCGCGCGGCGTGCCGAGGGAATCTTTGAGATTCGAGGGCGGGCGCCGCGACGTGGAGATGACGTAGCTCTGCACCAGCACGCCCCGGGCGAAGAATTGCAGCGTGGCGGTGCCGATGCGGACGACCAGAAGCCGTTCTCCGGGCTTGATGCCGAGGCGGGCGCAGGTTTTGTTGACCCACTCCAAAGGAGACTCACTCGTGAAAAACGCATCCATCAAGGTCGGGATCGTCGGCGCGACGGGCGCCGTCGGTCAAGAGCTGCTTCGGCTCCTGCATGAGCGCAACTTCCCCCTGGCCTCGCTGCGGCTCTTCGCGTCGGCGCGGTCGGCGGGCAAAGTGATCGGCTGTGCGGGCCACACCTACACGGTCGAGGAGGCCAAACCGGGCGTGTTTGCCGCGGTCGACGTGGCGTTTTTCGCCGCCGGCGGCTCGGTGACGCGCGCCCTGGCGCCGGATGCGGTGAAAGCGGGCTGTCTCGTGATCGACAAGAGCTCGCACTATCGCATGGACCCGGAGGTTCCGCTCGTGATTCCGGAGATCAACCCGGAGGGGTTGCGGAACCACAAAGGCATCATCGCCAACCCGAATTGCTCGACGGCCGTCACGCTGATGGCGTTGTGGCCGCTGCACCGGGCCTTCGGGTTGAAGCGCTATTTTGCCTCCACCTATCAGTCCGTTTCCGGCACGGGAGCCGAGGCGGTGCAGGAGTTGGAGGCGCAGGTGCAGGCCCATGTCAGGGGCGAGCAGCTGACGCCGAAGGTCTACCCCTATCAGATCGCGTTCAACGTCATCCCGCAGGTGGATTCTTTCGGGCCGAACGGCTACACGGGCGAGGAAACCAAGATGATGCTGGAAAGCCGCAAGATCATGGGCCTGCCGGACCTCAAGGTGTCGGCCACCACGGTGCGGGTGCCCGTCGTCCGGGCGCATTCGGTGTCGGTCAACGCGGAATTCGAGCGCCCGGTGAGCGTCGAGGCGGCGCGGGCGGCCATCGCGGCCTTCGCGGGCGCGGAACTCGTCGACGATCCGGCGAACAGGCGCTATCCCACGCCGCTCGATTTCACGAAGAAGGTAAAGTGCGGCGTCGGCCGGATCCGTCTGGATACGGCGTTGGACAACGGCCTCGCGCTCTGGGTCAGCGGCGACAACCTCTGGAAAGGCGCCGCGCTCAATGCGATTCAGAACGCCGAACTGATGGTCCGCGAAGGGCTGCTCACACCGAAGGCCCCGGTGGCGCCGGCCTGACCTGCGCCACTGGATCCGCGGGATTTCCGGCTGCCGCAAAAATCCCGCGTTTTTCCCTCCGCCACCCCCCGCGTCATACCCGAATAATTCCTTGTCATATCCGTCGGCCGTCCGTTTCCATAGACCCTTGGCTCGGACGCTTAGCTCAGTTGGTTAGAGCACCTCGCTTACACCGAGGGTGTCGGGGGTTCGAGTCCCTCAGCGTCCACCATTCCCATTTTCCAATCCAAACCTTCCCATGCGACACACGATCTCCGTCCTCGTTGAGAACAAGTTCGGCGTTTTAGCCCGCGTCTCCGGCATGTTTTCCGGCCGCGGCTTCAACATCGAATCGCTCAACGTGGCGCCCACGCATGACGCTGCACTCTCGCGCATCACGGCCGTCCTCAAAGGCGACGACGCCTCCCTCGAACTTTGCATCCGGCAATTGCGCAAGCTGATCAACGTCGTCGAGGTCGTCGACTTCAAGGAAGGTCAGGCCGTCGCCCGCGAGCTCGTGCTCGTCAAGGTCCGCGCCGACGTGAAGAGCCGCCCCGAGGTGCTGCAGATCGCCGACATCTTCCGCGCGAAGATCGTCAACCTCAGCCCGGATTCGCTCATCATCGAGGCCACGGGCGACGACGAGAAGATCACGGCTCTCCTCGGTCTGCTCGACCCGTTCGGCGTTTTGGAGCTGGCGCGCACCGGCCGCCTCGCCCTCAAACGCTGAGCCGCACCGCCTTTCACCGACCGAGTTCACTCCCCCTCCGCGCCCAACCCTCCACCCCCCCTTTTTCCACATGCCCGCCAAAGTCTACACCGACAAAGACGCCGATCTCGGCGTGTTCAAAAACAAAACGCTCGCCGTCCTCGGCTATGGTTCGCAGGGCCACGCCCATGCGCTCAATCTGAAGGACAGCGGCTGCCAGGTCATCATTGGCCTCTATCCGGGTTCGAAATCCAAGGCCGTCGCCGAGCAGCACGGTTTCAAAGTCTATGACACCGCCGAGGCCGTCCGCCGCGCCGACGTCATTTTGGTTGGCTTGCCCGACATGAAGCAGGCCGACGTCTACCTGAGCGACATCCTCCCGAACCTCGCCAAGGGCAAGACGCTCCTTTTCTCGCACGGTCTCTCCGTGCACTTCGGTCTGATCAAACTGCACAAGGACATCGACTGCATCATGGTCGCTCCGAAGGGCCCCGGCCACATGGTCCGCCGCCTCTATGCCGAGGGCAAAGGCATGCCGGCCCTCATCGCCGTCGCCCAGGACAAGTCGAAGACCGCCAAGAAGACCGCGCTCGCCTGGGCCAAGGGCATCGGCTCGACCCGCGCCGGCGTCCTCCAGACCTCGTTCAAGGAAGAGACCGAGACCGATCTTTTCGGTGAGCAGGCCGTGCTGTGCGGTGGCGCCAGCGCGCTCGTGCAAGCGGGTTTCGAGACCCTGGTCGAGGCCGGCTACCAGCCCGAGATGGCCTACTTCGAGTGCCTCCACGAGCTGAAGCTCATCTGCGATCTCATGTATGAGAGCGGCATCGCCGGCATGCGTTTCTCGATTTCCGAGACCGCCAAATATGGCGACATCACCCGCGGCCCGCGCGTCATTAACAAGCAGACCAAGACGGTGATGAAGAAAATCCTCAAGGAGATCCAGTCCGGCCAGTTCACGAAGGAATGGGTCAAGGAGCACAAGGGCGGTCTCAAGAACTACCACGCGCTCCTCAAGCAGGGCGAGCAGCACCCGATCGAGAAGACCGGCGCCTACCTGCGCAGCATGATGCCGTGGATGACGAAGAAGAATATCAAGGGCGTGCAGGCTTCCTACTCGTAATCGCGCGCCATTGCCAAAATTCCGGAAGGCGCAGAGAATTTTTCTCTGCGCCTTCTTTTTTCCCGATGACCAAACTCGTCCTCGCCACCCGCAAAAGCCCGCTCGCGCTGGCTCAGGCGGAGCTGGTCGCCGCTCATCTGCGGGACAAACTTGGGGTCGAAACTGAACTGCTGAAGATCGTCACCACGGGCGACCAGCAGACGGAATGGTCGCTCGAGAAAAAGGGTGGCAAGGGGCTGTTCACCAGCGAACTCGAAGGTGCGCTCCAGCGGGGTGAAGCCGACGTCGCCGTGCATAGCACGAAAGACCTCCCCGGGGACATGCCCCCCGGTCTCGCCCTCGGCGGTTACCTGCCGCGCGCCGACCCGCGCGATGTGCTCGTCCTCCGGGCCGGGGTGGTGACGCCGCGGACCATCGCGACTGCGAGCCCGCGCCGGCGGCTGCAGATCGCGAGGCTGTTTCCCGCCGTCACGTTCACCGAGATCCGCGGCAACGTGGACACGCGCCTGCGGAAAATCGGCGACCAGCACGTGGCGGACGGTTCGATTTTGGCCGCGGCCGGCTTGAAGCGCCTGGGGATCAGCGAGTGGCCGGGCGTGGAGTTCCTGCCGTTGGAATTCGACCAGATGGTGCCGGCCGTGGGGCAGGGGGCGATCGGCATCCAATGCCGGGAGGACGACGCCGCGAAATTTGCCGGGGTGTTCGATGCGCCGACCGCGCGGACGGTCATCTTGGAGCGCGCCTTCCAGGCCGCCCTCGGGGGCGGCTGCCAGACGGCCTTTGGCGCGCATGCGACGCCCGACCATCTCTATCTTTTTCACGAAACCATCGGACTGCATCGCCTCCCGCTGACCGACGCCGATTTTGCCGATCCGGCGGCCACGGCGGCGCGGGTTCTCCGCCATCTCGACCTTCTCCCATGAGCAAACCTCCCGTCTTGGCCGGTCGTCGCATCGCCGTCACCCGCGCTCGCGAGCAAGCGCCGGAGCTCACCGCGAAACTCACCGCGCTCGGGGCGGAAGTCGTGGAACTACCGCTGATCCACGTCTCGAAGCAGATCGAAAAGGACCCGCTTTCCGACGTCATGCTCGAGCTCGGCGGCTATGACTGGATCGTCTTCACGAGCGCCAACGGCGTGCGGTTTTTCATGGAGGAGTTTCTCCGGCTGTTCGACGATATCCGGGCGCTGGGGCTCCTGCGCTTCGCGTGCATCGGGGATACGACCGCCGCGGCGATTCGCGCGTTTCACCTGAAGATCGAATGCCAGCCGAAGGTCGCGACCGCCGAGGCGCTCGCCGACGATCTGGTCGCCACCGGCAGCCTCGACAGCGCCAAGGTGCTGGTGATCCGGGGCAACCTGAACCGCGATGTGATCTTGACAAAACTCGAGGAGGCGCGGGCGATCGTCGATTGTCTCCAGGTTTACAAGACGGTGAAGACCGACCTCTCCGCCGAGCCGGCAGCGGCCGATTTCCGCGCGCGGGGGGCCGATGCGCTGCTCTTTACGAGTTCGTCGGCCGTGCATTCCTTTGTCGACCAGGCCGGTGCGCTCAAACTGGGCCAGGACGCGAAACGTCCGCTCGCCGGCAGCATCGGGCCCCAGACGAGCGAGACGATGAAGCAGGTGGGAATGCCGATCGACTTCATCGCGAAGACGCCGAGCCTCGACAGTCTGGTTGAGGCCTTGGTGAAAAAAATTACGCCATGAAAGTCCCCTTCCTCGACCTAGGAATCCAGCACCGGGCGCTGCGGGCGCAGGCGCTCGCCGCCTTGACCGCGACCTACGACGGCACGCGTTTCTGCCTCGGCCAAGACGTCGAGGATTTTGAGAAAGCCTTCGCGGCCACCCTGGGCTATCCCCGTGCGCTCGCGATGAACAGCGGCACCGCGCCGCTCCATGTCGCCTGTATGCTCGCGGGCTTCGGCCCTGGCGACGAAGTGATCACGCCGCCGTTCACCTTCATTTCGTCTGCGTGGGGCATCAACTACGTCGGCGCGACGCCCGTCTTCGCCGACGTGGAGGAGGGCACGTTCAACCTCGATCCCGTCCAAGTGGAAGCGGCCCTCACGCCGCGCACGAAGGGCATCGTGGTTGTCCATCTCTTCGGGCAGCCCGCCCGGATGGAGGAAATCATGGCGGTGGCCCGCCGGCACAAGCTGTTCGTGATCGAAGACTGCGCGCAAGCGGTCGGCGCCCACTACCGGGGCACGCCGGTCGGGGCGATCGGCGATGTGGGCACGTTCAGTTTCTATCCGACGAAAAACCTCGGCGGCTGCGGCGAGGGCGGCGCGTTGGTGTCGCGCCGGGAGGAGTTGCACACGCAGGCCCGACACATCCGGGTACACGGTTCGGACCGGCGGTACTACCACGACATCATTGGCGGGAACTTCCGGATGGATGGGTTCCAGGGTGCGCTGCTTAACGTGAAGCTGCCGCACCTCGCGGCGTGGACTGCGCGTCGCCAGGCCATCGCGGCGCGTTATCGGGCGGAGATCACCCTCGCCGACGTGCGGCTGCCCGAGCAGCCCGTCTACGGGCAATCGGTTTTCCATCAATTTACGATTCGCCACCCGCGGCGCGACGCGCTGCGCGCGCATCTCGCGCAACACGACGTGGGCACCGATCTGATTTATCCCGTGCCGCTGCACCTGCAAAAATGCTATGCCTACCTCGGGCGCGGCGTCGGGTCGTTCCCGGTGGCGGAAAAGGCGGCGGCGACTTGCGTCAGTCTGCCGATTTTCCCGGAGCTGACCGACGATCAGGTCGGGCAGGTCATCGCCAGCGTGAATTCGTTCTGCAGCCCATGATCGCCGGCATCCGACTCAAGGTCTGCGGCCTGACGTCGCTCGTCGACGCCGAGGCGGCGGACGGCTGCGGGGCGGACTATCTTGGGTTCATCCTCTATCCGAAGTCGCCCCGCGCCATCGCGCTCGGGACCTTTCAGGCGATGGCGCCGCGCCTTCCGGCGCGCCGCAAGGTGGCGGTGTCCGTCGAGCCGACCACAGCGGAACTCGCGGAGATGCAGGCGGCGGGGTTCGATTTTTTCCAGGTTCACTTCCGGCACGATGTCTCGCCGGTGACCGTCGCCGGTTGGGCGGCGACGGTGGGCGCGGAGCGGCTCTGGCTCGCGCCGAAATTGCCCGCGGACGTCGACGTGCCGGCGGCGTGGCTGCCGGCGGCGAAGTATTTCTTGTTGGATACCTTTCATGCCGCCGGGTTCGGCGGGTCCGGGAAGACGGGCGATTGGGCGAAGTTTTCGCGCCAGCAGGCGGCCCAGCCGGACAAGACGTGGATTCTCGCCGGCGGATTGAACCCCGACAATATCGGCGAAGCGGTGCGGGCGAGCGGCGCCCGCTTCGTTGATGTGAACAGCGGGGTGGAATCCGCGCCGGGCGTGAAGGATCAGGCGAAGCTCACGCGGTTCGTGCAGCAGCTACGCCGGACGTCGGACCCGGAGTCGCCTCGTGGGCGATCAGCCGGCGCTTGAGGTCCTCGCCGAACGCGTAGCCGGTGAGCGAACCGTCGCCGCCGATGACGCGGTGACAGGGAATGATCAGACAAATCGGATTGCTGGCATTGGCCCGGCCGATGGCGCGCGAGGCATCCGGTTTGCCGATCTCCGTGGCGAGTTCGCCGTAGCTGCGGGTGGCGCCGAACGGAATTTTTTGCAGCGCGGTCCAGACGTTTTGCTGAAACGGGGTGCCGCTGGGCATGAGCGGCACGGTGAATTGGCGGCGTTTCTGGGCAAAATATTCGGTGACCTCGCGGCGGACGTCGGCCGCGCGCGCCGGATCGTGGATCACTTCGTCGGCGGTGAAGCGTTCGCGCAGCTCGGGCAAGCCGCCGAATGCCGAGGCGATGACGGAGCCGGTGGCGTTGAGGGCGACAGAGAAGTCGCCGACCGGAGTAGGAAAGGTGTCGTAGAATTGTCTCATGGAGGCGGGAGTTGATTGAATTGCCAAAGATGCGCCGTGGCGAGGCTGCGATAGGGAGAAAACATCGGCATCAGCCGTCGCGTGGCATTGAGGTCGGGACGCTCCTTGAGTTTGAGCAGGGCTTGCAGGCCGCTGGTCACGCCGGTGTCGCCGTAGGGCACGCAGTCGGGGAACCCGAGCGCGCGCATCATCAGGTAGTTGACCGACCAGGGACCGAGCCCGCGGACGGCGAGCAACGTGCGTTCAGCGCGGGTGGCGGACATCGTGCGCAGCCCGGCGAGGTCGAGTTGGCCGGTGGCGACGAGCCGGGCGGTTTGGATGACGGTGGCGGCCTTTTGGCGGGAAAACTGCAGCGGCCGCAGATCGGCCGGCTCGAGTGCCGCGATGGATGCCGGGGTCGGATGGGCATAGAGGCCGTCGGCGAAGGGCGCGCTGGTGCGCTCGATGAGCCGACGCTTCAGCACGCACGCGAACGCGAAATTGATCTGTTGGCCGATGATCGACCAGAGGAGGCCGTCGAAGACAGATGGGGTTTGGCTGATACGCAGCGCGGGACGTCCTTCGACGAGGCGGGCCAGGCCGAGTTTTTTCGCGAGGCGGGCGAAGGCCGCGGCGTCTTCGTCGAGTCCGAGGAGGCCGATCACGAGGGCGTGGGCTTCGGCCGCGGAGCCGGCGGCGATTTCGGCGCGGACGGAGGCGGGCGAGAGCTGCAGCGTGAGCAGGGTCGGCCCCGCGGTGAGTGGCACGGCGCTCGTGTAGACGTCCCCGACGAGGCGCTCGGTGGCGCTGTGTAGGTCGCGGCTCATCGCGCGGCGCAGATACGGGAGCAGATAGCCGTCGGGCAGGGCGATCGTGAATGTGCGGGACCCGCGGAGATCGCGATAGGACGCGGGCGTCAGGCCGTTGAGACGGCGAAAATTCTCGTGGAACGACGAGAGCGCATCGAAGCCCACGCCCAAGGCGATTTCAGCGAGGGGGGCGTCGGTGGCGAGCAGGCGTTGCTTCGCTTGGTCGAGGCGCGCGCGGAGCAGGAGGTCGGCGGGCGTGGTGTGGTAATGCTGGCGGAAGAGTTCAAGCGCGCGCGTCGCGCCGAAACCGGAACGGCGGACGATGGCGCGGGCGTCGGCGAAGGCGGCGGGGGCGGCGCGGATCTCGGCGACGAGCGTCTCGATGGTTTCGAGCACAGGGTCGGCGCCGCGGGCGAAATCATCGGGGTGACATTTCTGGCAGGCCCGGAGGCCGGACGCGCGCGCCGCTTCGCAGGTCGGAAAGAAGCGGACGTTTTCGGGCTTCGGTTTGCGCGCCTTGCACGACGGCAGGCAGTAAATGCCGGTCGGGAGCACGCCGGTGAAAAAGCGGCCGTTGTCGGTCGCATCGCCGGCGAGCACGCGCGCATACATGGTGGCGGGGGTCATTCGCATGATCAGACGGTAACCCGCGCGGACGACGGTGTCGTCCGGTTAATTTCGGAGCAATTTTCCGCGGCGCGTCGGCGCTGCGAAACGTCAGAGGCGCTGCCTGATCGACTCGATCAGGGCGGCGTAGTCGGCCGCGGCGAGGAACTGCTTGGCCGCCGGCATCATCTCGAACGGCGCACCCCAGGCGGCGCCGCCTTCAAATTTCGGCACGAGGTGCATGTGCAGGTGGGGGAGTTTGTCGGAGTAGGCGCCGTAGTTGATTTTCTTCGCTTGGACGGCGGCCTTGATTGCGCGGGCGGCGCGGGCGACATCCTGGGTGAAGCGGATGAGCTCGGCGTCGGGCAGCTCGAAGAGTTCGTTGACGTGGCCATGGTAGGCGACGACGCAGCGGCCCCGGTGGGTTTGTTCCTTGAACAGGTAGAGCGTTGAGGTGCTCAGCGGGGCGACCTTAATCATGAGATCATGCAGGCGCTGGTCTTCGCGGCAGTAGAGGCAGTCGGGGAGTTCGCTCATGGCGGGAAATGGGTGAGGCGGGGAGGGGAGGCGTTCAACGCTGCAATTCGCGCAGGGTCCGCTCGACCGCCGCGATGTCGGGGAGCGCGTGGGCCGGGCGAGGGAAGGCGGCGTCGAAGACGTGCAGCGGGCCGTGGCGTTCGACGGTCACGCGCGACTCGTCGATGGTCCCGGCCGCGTCGAGGGCGGGCGCGAGGCTGAGACCGAAGTGTTCGGCGACGAAGCGATAGACGGCGGCGCGTTTCGAGGGACCGTAGTCGTGTTTTTCCAGCGGAAGATGGACGTTGGCGGTGTTCTTCACCGCGCTGTAGTAGCCGTAGATTTTCTGGATGAACGGGAACTCGAGGGTGGGAGTGTGTTGCGTCCAGTCGGCGCCGTCGGAGACGAGGAGCAGCGGGCGCGGCGCGGCGAGGGCGGCAAGGGTGACGTTGTTCGCGAAGTGGTCGGCGCTGCGGTGGATGGGTTTCCCGCTTTCGCAGGGGCAACCGCCGAAAAAATAGGACGACACCATCACGACGGGCGCGCTGAGCGTGACGCGCGGGTCGAGGGCGGTGAGGAGAAACGTCTGCGTGCCGCCGCCGGATTCACCGGTGACCGCGACGCGGGTGGGGTCCGCCCCGGCGAGGGAGAGTAGATAGTCGAGCGCACGCGTGGCGTTCCAGATCTGGAGCGTTTGGGTGAACGGTTGTTTATGGGCGTCCTGCCCGACCTGCGCGATGGAGTCGCCGTAGCCGACCATCTCGATGGACAGGACGATGGCGCCCATCCGGGCGAACGTGCCCCCGCGCAACTGCACGGTCTCGGTGAAACGCCCCTGTTTCTCGACGTCGGCGGGTTCTTTCACGAGGGCGCCGTGACCGTGGGTCGTCAGGACGACGGGATAGGGCGCCTGGCCGCGGAGCGGGCGGTAGAGGTTTCCCGTGACGAAGTAACCGGGCACGGATTCGAACGCGACGTTCTGCACCGTGTAGCCGTCGTAGGTGCGCTGGGCGCGGACGAGGGGGTGGAGCGGCGTGCGCTTCGGCCACGGCGCGAGCCCGGCGCCCTCCTGGACGCGTTGGCGGATGTGTCGGCCGTAGGCCTCCCAGGCGGCCCGGTCGGGGAACTGGGCGAGTGCGGCGTCGAGCGTGGCTTTGCCCTGCTCGGGCTTGAGGTAGGCGCCGACGCACAGGGCGGGGCCGGTGGCGGGCGCGGGCGGGAGGCCGGCGGGGATCCAGGTGACGGACGGCGCGGCGCCGGCGGCGACGAGCGTGGTGCACAGCAACAGCGTGGGGTAACGGAGGAGCATCCAGAGGGCGTAGGCGGTGGTCGCGACGACGTCACTCGTTTTTTCCGTTGGAACGGCGCGCCCGATCGCGAACATGCGCGCTGCCATGTTGCCTCCCCTTCCCGCCCGGTGGTTGCCGTTGCTCCGCGAAGAAGTCGCCCGGGACTACTACCGCGCGCTCGATGCGTTTCTCGAGGCGGAGGTGCGCGCGGGGAAAACCCTTCTGCCGGCGCGCGAGGATATTTTCCGGGCGCTGGCGTTGACCGCCTACGAGGACGTGAAGGTGGTGTTGCTGGGGCAGGACCCGTATCCGAATCCCGGCGATGCCCACGGGCTGTGCTTTTCCGTGCGGCCGGGCGTGCGCGTGCCGGGCTCGCTGCGGAATATCTACAAGGAGCTGCGGGACGACGTGGGGTGCCGCATCCCGAACCACGGGACGCTGGAATCCTGGGCGCGGCAGGGGATGCTCCTGCTGAACACGGTGCTGACGCTGCGGGCGAACGAGGCGTTTTCGCATCGCGACCGGGGGTGGGAATTTTTTACGGACCGGATTATCCGTCTCGTGGATGCGAAGCCGACGCGCGTGGTGTTCGTGCTGTGGGGGAAGGCGGCGCAGAAAAAAAAGGAACTCATCACGGGCGCGCACCACCGGATCGTGGAATGCGCCCACCCCTCGCCCCTGGCGGCGCGGTTTTTCCTGGGCTGCCGCTGCTTTTCCAAAATTGACGCCCACCTCGCGGAGGCGGGCCTGGCGCCGATGGACTGGCAGCTTCCGGACGCGCCGACCGGGCAGCTTACGCTGCCGACGGAGTAGGGGGCGCGGACGGGAAATCGGTGTGGAGGAAGAGCTGCTCGACCTTCGAGCGGGCCCAGGGCGTTTTCCGGAGGAAGGCCAGACTGGATTTGATGCTCGGATCGTAGTTGAAGCAGCGGACGTCGATGCGTTGGCCCAGTTCGGCCCAGCCGTAGTGGGCCACGAGTTGGGTCAGCAAGGCCTCGAGCGTGATGCCGTGCAGCGGATCTTGGTTTCGGACGGGTGTCATGGACGGGAAAAAGGTTCAGGCGGTGGCGTGCTGTTGGAGCACGGCGAGCGGGACGATGGCGAGGGTGCGCTCGTGCGTCGAGGCCAGCGCAACGGGCGAGGCGACGCCGGCGTCGAGACACTCGAGCCAGCGGGCGGCGCACACGCACCACCGATCGCCGGGTTGCAGGCCGGGGAAATCATACGCGGGCACGGGGGTGGTCAGGTCGTTGCCGGCCGCCGCGCTGAACGTGAGAAACGCGTCGGTCACCTCGACGCAGACGGTGTGGCACCCTTCGTCTTCGGCGCAGGTGTCGCAGTGGCCGTTGCGGAAAAATCCGGTGAGCGGGGCGGCGGAGCAGGGTTTGAGCGGGCCGCCGAGGACGTTGCGCGAGGGCAGGGGAGTCATGATGCGACCAGCGTGTCGGCTCCGCGGCGCGGTGCAACGCCGGGCTGGTGTTTCGCGCGGGCTTCGCCACACCTGAGGGCCGAACGCATGCACGCATGAAGCCGCAGCTCAAACTGGCCGAAACCACCACGCCCGACGGGGGCCGCCTCACGCTGCACGCGCACGACGGCGCGTTTTGCGTGCGGCTCAACGGCCAGGCGCTGATGGATTCCACGGTGGCGACTTCGGAGCTGCAGATCGGCGAACTCGCGACCGACCGCTTCCCGCGTTTCGGCAAATCGCGCGTCTTGATCGGCGGGCTGGGCCTCGGTTTCACGTTGCGCAGCGCCCTGGAAGGGGTGGGGCCGCACGGCGTCGTCGAGGTCGCGGAATTGTTGCCGGCAATCGTGGACTGGAACCGCACTCATTTGAAATCGCTGAACGGCGTGCTGCTCGCGGACAAGCGCGTGACGGTGCGGGTGGGCGATGTCTGGGGGCCGCTGACCCGCGACGGCGCGGGGCGCTACGACGCCATCCTGCTCGACACCGACAACGGGCCCACGGCGATGGTGCAACG
>CANHJG010000109.1 GCA_947461205.1 Opitutia bacterium | reverse complement strand
CGGAGATGGAGCAGACACCTTGCGGCGGGACTGGCGGGCGTGTGTGTGATTGACCCTGATGACTCTCTCCGCCTACCTGTCCGAGACGCTCGCAACCAGCCACGGCTTCTGTGGCTGGAGGTGCGGGCGGAACGGCAA
This sequence comes from Opitutia bacterium, assembly GCA_947461205.1. Taxonomy (GTDB): domain Bacteria; phylum Verrucomicrobiota; class Verrucomicrobiia; order Opitutales; family Opitutaceae; genus GAS368. Next base: position 16,372 of record CANHJG010000109.1, on the reverse strand, counting down.
AATGCCACGATGCGATTTCCCCGCACCGAGGCACGATGTCGTAGGTTTTCGGTGTTTTCGTCAGCTTATTAGGTAGAAAAATGGTAGAAAAAAGCACTTTTAGCAATGCGAATGAAGCTCATAAGTCGCTCATAAACAATAGTTTGTCCCCGTAGCTCAACTGGATAGAGCAGCGGTTTCCTAAACCGCGGATTCCGGTTCAAGTCCGGACGGGGGCACCAGCGAGAAAGGCCGACGATGGCGCCAAATCTGATCTTGGGCCGCTGATCCGCGGGCGATTGGCGGAGGTATTGGCTGCAGTCGGCTACCGTTCTGGCCGGGGTATTTACCGCAAATTTGCCACCCCGCTCTCGACTTTTTCGCTCCCTGCGCCAAGGTCGCCGGAGTCGAATAACCTCAGGTCCCCCCGCGCTTCCCCGGCGGGCTCCCCCATTCCCCTGTCCACTCCCCGATGAAAAAGCTTCTCCGTTGCGTCCTGCTCGCTCTGGCCGGTTCGATCCTGGCTGCGTCCACCGCGACCGCCCAACGACTCGCGAACCTCTCGACCCGCACCCAGGTGGGCGCCGGTGCCAACGTCGCCGTCGTCGGCTTCGTCGTGAGTCAGGGTTCCAATAAAAATATTCTCATCCGCGCGATCGGACCAACGATGGCGGCGGCCCCCTTCAGTGTCCCCGGCACCATCAGCGATCCGAAGATCGACGTGGCCGATGCCGCCGGGCGCGTCATTTTTTCCAACGACAACTGGTCGACGACAACCGTCGGCGGCGCCACCACCTTCGCCTCGGTGGGCGCCTTCAATCTCGCGACCAACACCCGTGACGCGGCCATCCTCGCCACCAATCTCGCGCCCGGCGCCTACACGGCCACGGTCAGCGGCGTGGGTACCGCCGCCGGCGTCGCGCTCTTGGAAGTTTACGATGTCACCGGCGCGGCGCGGCTGATGAATCTATCGACCCGCGCCCAGGTTGGCACTGGCGCCGGCATCATCATTTCCGGCCTGGTGATTTCGCCGGGCGTCGGGCGCCGGCAAATTCTCGTCCGCGCCGCCGGTCCCGCCCTCGCCGGTTTCGGCGTCGCCGGTTCGCTGGCCGATCCGGCCATCGCCATCGTCAGCAACGCCAGTCCGAACGTCCAGCTTGCCGCCAACGACAATTGGGGCACCGGCACCAATGTCGCCTCGCTCAGCGCCGCCTTCGCCCAGTCCGGGGCCTTCGCGTTCGCCGCGGGTTCCAAGGACGCCGCGGTTATCACCGAACTCGCGCCTGGAAGCTATTCGATCCAGGTCAGCGGGGTCGGCGACTCGACGGGCAACGCCTTGGTCGAGATCTACGATATCACGCCCGAGAATCTTGCCACGGTCGGCGTTGTCGCCAGTAATGCCACTACCGATACGAAGGGGGCTGCGCCCGGCCTGTACACGTTGACCCGCACCGGTCCGACGACCTCCGCGCTCACGGCCTACTACCAGGTCGGCGGCACCGCCGCCCCCGCGGTGGATTACGTCGCTTTGTCCGGCACGGTGACGTTTCCCGTCGGGGCGAGCAGCGTCACCGTCCCGCTCGCGCCGCGCACCGATGGGGCGAGCGACACGATCAGCCGGACCGCGACGCTCTCCCTGGCCCCAGGCGCCGGCTACACGATCGGCGGCGCGGCGAGCGTCGCCTCGGTCACCATTTTCTACAATCCGGGCACCCACTACATCACGTCGCTTCGCACGGCGCCGTCCGCGCCCAACTCCACCGCCTACGGCACCGCGACCATCCAACTCAGCGGCGACAGCACGTTCGCCGTCGTGAACCTGAATTTTTCCGGCCTCAGTTCCCCCCAGACCGTCGCCTATCTGCGCCTCGGCACCTTGGGCGAGGTCGGCGTTGAAGTCCTCCGCTTGCCCAACGGTCAGGTGGCCGGCCAGCGTTGGGAATTTCCCACCGAAGGGGCGCTGACGTCCGCCGCGATCGTGCAGGCGATCAAGGACGGTCGGATCTTTTTGAGCATCGAGTCCGCCAACTATCCCGCCGGCGAACTTCGGGGCTCGTTCATCCAGAACAACGCCACGCTTGCGTTTGCCATCCCGGCCGCACCGCCTGCGCTGCCCGATACGCCGCTCGCCGCCGCCGACGCGGCACGCTTCCTCACGCAGGCCACCTTCGGCCCGACCAAGGCCGAGATCGACGCACTGGCGGGCAAGCGCCCCGCGGATCTTTCCGCGTGGCTAACCGCGCAGATGGCGCTCCCTGCCTCCCTCCATCTCGAGGCGACGCGCGTCGACTTCAACGACTACACCACCCTGCTCTCGGACAATCCTCAGTTCACCTACCAGAATCGCCAGGCCGCCTGGTGGAAACTCGCCGTCGCCGCGCCGGACCAGCTCCGCCAGCGCGTCGCCTTCGCGCTCAGCCAGATCTTCGTCGTCTCCGACGTGCCGACCACCCTGTATAACAATCCCCTCGGCATGGCCAATTACTACGACCAGCTCGTCAACGGCGCCTTCGGTAATTTCCGCCAGCTCATTGAAAACGTCTCGCTCAACCCGGTGATGGGTTTCTATCTCAGCTCGCTGCGCAGCGCCAAAGCCACGTTCGACGCCCGCGGCGCGCCCCTCACCGCCGCGGATGAAAATTACGCGCGTGAAGTCATGCAGCTCTTCACCCTCGGGCTCAATCAGCTCCAGCCCGACGGTACGCTCAAACTCGACCCCACGGGCTTCCCGATCCCCACCTACGACCAGAAGACCATCACGGAAGTCGCCAAGGTCTTCACCGGCTGGGCGTTTTTCTCCGACACGACCAACGTCAATAATTTCCGCGGCGCCGCGGCCAATTACCTTTCGCCGATGGTTCCATTCTCGGCCTTCCACGACGACTCGGCGAAGACGCTCTTTGATGGCATCCAGATCCCCGCCAACCAAGGTCCCGCAAAAGACCTCAAGGACACGTTGGACGCCCTCGTCAATCACGCGAACACCGGGCCCTTTCTCGCCCGCCAGCTCATCCAGCGCCTCGTCACGAGTAATCCGAGCCCCGGCTACGTTTACCGCGTTGCCCAAATCTTCGCCAACGACGGCACGGGCACCCGCGGCAATCTCGGCGCGGTGGTGCGCGCGATCCTCACCGATTATGAGGCACGTTCCGCCGCCGTCGCGGCCACCGCGGGCTTCGGCAAACTGAAGGAACCGCTCCTCCGCGCGACTGCCCTCCTCCGTGCCTTCGACGGCACATCCAATCTGGGGCGTTACCAAATGTTCGTCGCCCAGAATACCGAGGGCGCCCTTGGCCAGACCCCGCTGCATGCCCCTTCGGTCTTCAATTTCTTCGAACCCAACTACGTGCAGCCCGGCCTACTCGCGGCCGCCGGCCTCTACGCGCCCGAATACCAAATTCTCACCGACACCACCGCCGTCGGCCAACCCAACCAACTCTGGAATTTCATCTACGCGAACCGCTCCACGACGAACACGCTCGACGCCACGCTCGGCCTCCGCCTCGACAGCCTCCTGCCGCTCGCTCGCACCCCGCAGGCGCTCGTCGATCAGGCCAACCTCATCCTTGCCGGCGGCGCCCTGCCCAAGGCCGTCTCGGACCGTTTCGTCGCGGCCCTCACCGCCATGCCCGTCGGCACCGGTACTGCCTTCACCACCGCGAACGACATCGAGCGCGTCCGCTCCGCCCTTTACCTCACGATCTCCGTTCCGCAGGGCGCCATCCAGAAATAATCCGCCGCCATGAATCCCAAAACTGCCACCCCCGATCTGTCCCGCCGTAAGTTTCTCGGCGCCTGCTGTGCGTCCGTGGGGGCCACCGGCCTGCTGTCTACGCTCGGTCAACTCCGCCTGATGGGCGCCGTGGCCAGCCCGGACAACGGCCCGGTCGCCCCGCCCCGGGCCGGCGCGCCGCAGACCGATTACAAGGCCCTCGTTTGTCTCTTTCTCGCCGGCGGCAACGACGCGAACAACCTCGTCATCCCCACGGACGACGCGACCTACGCCGCCTACGCCGCGGGCCGCGGCGCGCTCGCCCTCCCGCAAAACGCCGTCCTCCCGATCACGCCGCGCACCAACGACGGCCGCACCTGGGGTATCCATCCGGCGATGACCGAGCTCCGCACTCTCTTCAACAGCGGCCAGTTCGCCGTCCTCGCCAACGTCGGCACGCTCGCCTACCCGATGACGAAGGCCCAATACCTGAACGGCTCCGTCCCCCGCCCGTCGCAGCTTTTCTCCCACAACGACCAGCAGGTCGAGTGGCAGAGCAGCATCGCCGACAAACCCTTCGTCACCGGCTGGGGTGGCCGGCTCGCTGACCTGACGAACGCGTTCAACGCCAACAACCGGATCTCGATGTCGATCACGTTGAACGGCCAAAACTCCTTTCAGGTCGGCAAGAACATCGGGCAGTATGCCGTGGGCACCGGCGGCGCCATCGCCCTCACCGGCTCCGGCACGGGCACCTCCGTCAACGGTCTCCGCACCGCTGCCCTGAACGACGCGCTCGCGCTGCAAAACGGCAATCTTTTTGAGACGGCCTTTGGCGCCCTCACCTCCGGAGCCCTCGGAGCCAGTTCCCTGATCTCCAGCGTGATCACCGGCACCAGCCCGTTCACTGCGCTCTTTAACGCCGCCAACAACACCAGCCTCGCGCAGCAGCTCCACATGGTCGCGCGCCTCGTCAACGCCCAGCAGACGCTCGGCCTCAAGCGGCAGATTTTCTTCGTCCGCGTCGGCGGCTTCGATCTCCACGACAACCAGGTCACGGCCGGCGCCACGACCTCGGGCGCGCACGCCAATCTTCTCCGCGACATCAGCCAGTCGCTGAACGCCTTTAACAACGCCCTCACCCAAATCGGCGCCCAAAACCAGGTCACCACGTTTACCGCGTCCGATTTCGGCCGCACCTACAACACGAACGGCGACGGCTCCGACCACGGCTGGGGCAGCCATCATTTTCTGATGGGCGGCGCCGTGCGCGGCGGCGATATCTACGGCCGCATGCCCACCTTCGCCATTGATGGGCCGGACGACACGGGCCGCGGCCGGTGGATTCCCACGACCAGCGTCGACGAATACGCCGGAACCCTCGCGAAATGGTTTGGGGTCAGCGCGACCGACCTCCCGGTTGTCCTCCCCAACATTGGCCGTTTCGCGAAGCCCGACCTCGGCTTTATGGGATAGGGTAGGGGCTCTGATCCGCCCTGCTGCGCCTGCGATGTCCCCGCGCCTCCGCCTCGCCCTGATCGCCGCGGTTTTCCTCGGGCTCGCTGCGTGGTTGTTCCTGCGCCGTCCGGCGCCCGGCCCCCCCGCCGCGTCGACCGTGCCGCCGTCCGTTCCCGTCGGGTCGGCCGCCGCGACCATCGGGACTCCGCAACCGGCCGCCGACCCGCTCGCCGCGTCCCCACCAGCCGGCTCGGCGATTGCCGAAGCCCTGAACGCCCCCGCCGGCACGATCCGCCGCGACCTCGAAATTCTCGACGAACTCTTCGGCGCGTTTCACACCAACTTTCCCCGTCTCGGCAATCCCGTGGGCGAAAACGCCGAAATCACCGCGGCCCTGACCGGCGAAAATCCCGCGCGTTTCGTCTTTCTCTCGCCCCGCCACCGTGCCCTCAACGCCCGCGGCGAACTCTGCGACCGGTGGGGCACCCCGTTTCGCTTTCACCAGCTCAGCGGCACCCAAATGGAAGTCCGCTCCGCCGGACCCGACCGGAAATTCGCCACGCCCGACGACGCGGTCTTCCCGTAGGGCCGCGTCGTCTTCCGAAGGTGGGCCGGGCGCTCCGCGCGCGGCAATCGACCCGCGCCCTTCCGCGCGGGGCACCTTGCGGCCCGCCCAAGGTCGTGGCAGCTTCCCGGGCTCTTCTGCGGCTCGACATCCCGTGATCGCTCGCCATCTTTCCCCGATCCTTTTTTCCCGATGAACACTTCACTCCCCTCCGTCCGCCGTCGTCCTCGTGCCCTCCGGTCCGCCGGGCGCGGCTTCACGATGATGGAACTCCTCGTCGTTCTCGCCATCCTCGGGCTGCTAGCCGGCCTCGCGATTTCCAACGTCACGGGCATCTTCGGCGGCGCCCAGGCCTCCACCGCCCAGCTCTTCGTCAAGGAAAGCATGAAGACCTCGCTCTTCACCTACCGCATGACGATGGGTGACTACCCTTCGACCGCCGACGGTCTCCAGGCGCTCGTCACCGCGCCGGGCAGCAAGGCCGATCGCTGGCGCGGGCCCTACATCGAAGGCGGCAAGATTCCCCTCGATCCATGGGGCGAGCCCTACCAATACGCCAGCCCCGGCAGCAAAAACAAAGGCGGCTACGACCTCTGGTCTAAGGGCCCCGATAAACAAAGCGGCACGGGCGACGATATCGGCAACTGGGACGACGCCCCCGCCGGCGGGTCGCCGAAGTGAGTTGGCCGCAGCGCCTGATCCCCGCTCCCTCTGCGGGCCCCCGTCGGCCCCCTCGTTCCGTGTCCGCGTCACCCGGCCCTTCCTTCTCTCCGTTCCGCCGGGCCGCGTGCCGCGGTTTCACGCTGCTCGAAGTCCTCCTCGCCCTCGCGATCATCGCCCTCATCGCGAGCGTGCTCATCGGTGGCTCGGCGAGCCTGCTCAGCGACCGCACCGTCACCCCCACCGACGTCTTTTGGAAAACCGTCCAGGAATGCCGCAAGGCCGCGCTCAAGACCGGCACGGACGTCCGGCTCGCCTTCGAGCCGAAGGATAAAAAATTCGTCGTCTCCGACGCTTCCGGCCGCGAAGCCGGGACGCAGGAATATCCCATTCCCTCGCCTGGCGACGATCTCGTGTTCACGTTTCTCACCACGCAAAAGGGAGCCAGCATGATCCTCCTCGGCGGCGTCGCGGTGGAAACCCAGACCCTCCCGTTCGTCACGTTTTATTCCGACGGCACGTGCACGCCGTTTCGCGCGCAGATCCAGCGCAACGGCGGCGTGACCGCCCTGGCCATCGATCCGTGGACGTGCGCCGCCGTGCTCACGCCCGCCGACCCCAACGCCCCGTCGCCGTGAACCCGCACCCCCGCCCGTGCCCGCCGGTCCGCCACGCTCGCCGCGGAGGCGCCTTCACCTTGGTCGAAGTCCTCCTCGCGATCACGATCTTTGCGCTCTCGGCCGTCATCCTCGCGTCCGCCTACGTCAACGTGCTGAACAGCTACCTCATGGTCGACCGCGTCGCGCAATCGAGCGCCGACCTTACCTTTGCCCGCTCGCTCGTGCTCACGGAACCCGACCGCAAGAAACTGGAGAAGGGCGGCGAGTTCGACACGGCTGACACCCGCCACGTGAAATGGGAGGTCGAGATTCTTCCCACCGCCACGGCCGATCTGTTCACCGTGAACTTTACATGCACGATTGGCGCCCTCGGCGAGCCCGAGCCGCAAAAGACCGTGCAGACGTTCATGCTGCTGCGCCCCACCTGGTCCATCGACGCGGGCGAACGCAGCAAGCTCCGCGAAAACGCGAAGACCCGCATCCTCGAGCTGCAGGGCAAGAAGACGTGATGCGCGCCCGCCTTCCATCGTCCCGGGCTCGCTCGTCCCCGCCGACCCGCCGCGGCCGCGGCGCCGGCGTGCGCGCCTTCACGCTCCTCGAAATTCTCCTCTCCCTCGCCCTCGTCTCGTTGATGCTCGTCGCGCTCAACACGTTTGTCTTCTCGATGGGGGAACTCTGGGGCCGCGGCGCCGACGTCCATCTGTTCGACCAACACACGCGCGCCGTCACGCGCTTCCTGGACCGCGAGCTCCGCACCGCCGTCCTGCCGCCCTCGGCGCGCGCCAACGCCACGCCCCTGTCCATTCAGGAAGTCCGTCCGCAGACCGGTCTCACCGAAAAGCTCCTCACCTTCGAACTTCCCGCCGGCTGCCGCCTCTTCGTCTGGCCCGAACGCCCGCTCCCCGAAGTCGTCTGCTCGCTCCAGGCCCGCGAACGGGAGGGCCTCTTCCTCCTCTGGCACTCGCGCCTCGAGAAAAATTTCGATACCGATCCGCCCCGCGAAACCCTCGTCACCCCCCTCGTTAGCGGGATGGCCTACGAATACTACGATCCCGACTTCAACCGCTGGACCACCGAGACGACGCTCAAGCTCGACAACACCGGCAACCCGATGACGCCCCACCGGCTCCGCCTGAAGTTCGCCTACAACAAACTCACCCGCGAAACCGTCATCTCGCTTCCCGCCACCACGGGTACGTTGCCGCTGTTCTGATGAATTCTGGCGGCTCCATCTTCTCCGCGCCTCTGATGCCCGCGGTGGCGCGCACCGCCGCCCGCCGGCGGCGGGGTGAAGGGGCCTCCGTCCTCGTGATCGTCATGATCACGCTGCTCTTCGCCGCCTTCGCCCTCGTCGCCTTCATTGAGAAAGCCAGCAACGATCTCCTCGTCGAACACCGCGAGGCCCAGGCCCGCCGGCTCCGCATGGAGGCCTATTCCGCGCTCGAAGTCACCCTCGCCGTCCTCGAGGATTTTCGCCTCGCGACCAACGGCCTGCACAGCCCCGCGGAGGGTTGGCACGACCCGCTCGCCTTCGCCGGCTACGTGCCGACCGAGGACCGCACCGTCGACCTCGCCTTTGACGACGAGAGCGCCAAGCTTTCCCTGCCCACCGCCAACGCCCAGATCCTTTCGCGGCTCTTCCAAGTCTGGGAGCTCACGGTCGCCGACGCTGACGCCGCGGCCGACGCCCTCATGGGTTGGATGAAACACGGCCATACGTATACCACGTCGGTCACGCCCGACTACGACCAGGGCCCGGTTCCCTTCGAAGCCCCGGGCCGCCCGCTGCGCTCCTACCAGGAACTCGCCGCCATCGAAAAAGTCCGCGAGTTCTTCTACGCCGCCGACGGCCGCCCCAACGAGCTCTGGCACCGCTTTGTCGACAACGTTTCCCTGCTCGACTTCCCCAAGCCGAACCTCAACGCCGCCAAACCCGACGTCCTCAGGGCGCTCGGCCAGTTCGACCAGACACAGCAGCAAAACCTCACGGACTACACCTCGGGCAAGGGCAGCTTTCGGACCCAAGGCCCCGCCTTTTTCCAGAACACCGGCGACGCCCAGCGCATCACCGGCGGCACCGGCGGCAACAGCGCCGCCTTCGCCACCACGATCAGCGCCCTCCGCGTCAACGTCACTGTCCACGAAGGCCGCTCCGAGTTTCGCCTCGCCGCGGTCGTGACCACCGGCAATGCGGCGCAGACGGTGCAAACCACGGCTACGCCTGCGGCCGCCAAACCGTCGGCCTCCGGTAGTTCCACGACCAACCCGCCGGCCGGCGCCGCCAACCCGGCCCCCAGCCGCTCCGCCACCGCCGCGACCGCCACTGGACAGAACGCCGCCTCGCGCAATCTGAACTATCCGTTTACGCTCTTGGAAATTCGTGAAAATGATGAGATTCCTCCGCCTCCGCCTCCACCTCCGCCGCCACCTTGATTCATGAGTTTCCTCGCCACTCTCCGTGCCGGCCCGCCGCCGCCCAAGGTCGCCCTCCTGCCTGACGGCCTCTTTTTCACGCGCGCCCTCCCCGTGGCCGCCGGCGCCACCACCGCGGAAGCCGCCGCCCAGGTCGAACTCGCCCTCGAAGCCCTCTCGCCCTTTCCGATCGCCCAGCTCTTTTACGGCTATTTTTGGACCCCCGGAGCCGAAACCGCCTTCGCCTTCGCCGCTTACCGCCGCCGTTTCACCTCCGACCAAATCGCCGCCTGGACCGGCGCCGAAGTCGTCCTGCCCGCCTTCGCCGCGCTCCTCGGCGCCGCGGTCAAACCGGCCACCACCGTCATCCTCACGTCGGCGGAAGGGCTCACGGCGATCCATTGGGAAAAGGGTGCCGTGCCCGCGTCCGTGCTGTTCCGTCCGTTCCCGGCGGCCGTCGAGGGCGCCCCGGAAGCCGACGCCGCCCAAGTCGAAGCGACCCGCGCCCAGTTGCGCGACGAACTCATCCGCGACGCCGGCGGCAGCCACACCGTCATCGATCTCGCCGCAGCGCCGGTTGCCGACCCTGCCCGCTCCGACCGCGAAGTCACTTTCCGCTCCGGCGAACTCGTCTCCCACGTCAACGCGACCGCGATCGCCGCGCTCGATGTGCGCGACAAGGGTGAACTCGCCTCACTCCGGGCTGCCCGTCGCCGCGACGTCCTCCTCTGGCGCGTCGCGCTCGGCTGCGCCGCGGCGCTGCTGCTGCTCGCCGGCGCCGAATTTGGCCTCATCGGTGGCCGGGCCTGGCAAAAAGTCCGCGACACCCAGTTCCGCGCCCAAAAGCCGCTCGTCGAAAAAATCATGACCTCCGATGCGCTCGCCCGCCGCATCGACGACCTCGCCACCAAGCGCCTCCTCCCTTGGGAAATGATGATGGCCATCATCGGCGAAAACAAAGCCATACTCCCCAAGGAGATTTATTTTGGCCGCGTCTACACCACGCCCGGCACCGGCATCTACACGCTGTCGATCGATGCCCAGACGACCAATGTTGGTACAATCTCCGTCTACAGCACCGCGCTCAAGGCGCTCCCCGGCATCGAAAACGTCGAAACCCGCGGCCTTCAGGCCCGCGGCGAAAACGCCACCTTCACCCTCGTCATCACCTTCAAGCCCGACGTCATCAAACCGGGCGCCCTGCTATGATCCGCACCCTCCGCGCTTTCTTTCTCGGCCGTCTCCTGCGCGAGAAATTGCTCCTCGTCGTGTTCGCCCTCCTCGGCGTCCTCATGTGGCTCTCCGGCTACAGCAAACGCTTCGGCGCCTTTTGGCGCGAACAGCACAGCACCACCGTCGCGCTCGCCGACCAACAGCGCTGGCTCGACAACCGCAAACAGCTCGAGGACGCCGCGAAAAAAGCCGCCGGCCGCCTCGACGCCTCCCTCACGCTCGACGGCACCCGCCTCCTCGCCGCCGTCAGCGCGCTGGCGTCCGAAGCCGGCCTCCGCAACACCAGCAGCGGCACCGAGCAAAACGACCAAAGCAACGGCCAGATCGCGATCCATACGCTGCCCTACACGATCAACCGCGCCGACTACGACTCGCTCAAGAAATTCTACGTCGCGCTCTCGGCCCGCTCGCCCTACATCGGTATCGAGAAATTTGCGCTGAATGCCGACCGCGCCAACCCCGCGCAGCTCAACCTCGCCGTCACGGTTTCCTCCGTCGAGATCATCCGCTGAGGAGGGCGGTTTTCCGGCGCGGTGCGCGCCCGCCACGCCCGCGCCCGGCCGGAGCCGGCTCGGCCTTTTTGAATGATTCGTTACCTTTCCGCCGTTGCAGCCCGGCGGAACTCCGCCGAGCGTCCCGCGTCTCACGACGTCCGTTCGTCCTCCCCTTTTTTTCCGCCCATGAAGCTTTCCGCGCCGCTCCCGGCCACCCCCGCCCACGCTTTCGCGCTCGCCGTCCTGCTCGTCTGGCTGGCCCCGCGCGCCGCCCGCGCCGAAAACTCCCTCGCGTTCAAAAACTCTGAATACCGCGAGGCCGACGGTCGCATCGCCATCAGCACTCAGGGCGTCTTGCTCGAAAAAGATCTCGGCCCCGCCATGCACCTCACGGTGGAGGGTCTGCTCGACGCCATCACCGGCGCGACCCCCTCCGGCCAGCCCGCCCCCGCCGGCAGCGACCAGGTCCCCACCGCCACGATTTACGACCGCCGCAAGGCCTGGAACGCTGACTTCTCCCGTCAGTTCTCCGGCCTCAATGTCGCGGTCGGTATCGGCAACAGCCGCGAAAACGACTACGTCTCCAACGGCTGGTCCCTCAACACGCTCACCGATTTCAACCGGAAGAACACCACGCTCCTCGTCGGCGTCGCCGGCACCGACGACGATGTGAAGGTCTTCTTCCAGCGCCCGCGCGTGAAGAAACGCACCAACGACGTCATCGTCGGCGTCACGCAGCTCCTCGACCCGCGCACCTCCGTTACCGTCAACGTCACCTGGGGCCGCATGACCGGCTTCCTCGCCGACCCCTACAAGCTGGTGCAGAAAAACACCGAGATTTTCCCCGGTGTGTCGCTCCCGCTCACGTTCGGCGAAAACCGCCCGCACGAGCGCAACAAGGGTATTCTCTTCGTCCGCCTCAACCGCAGCTTCCCCTCACTGCGCGGGGCCGTCGATTCCAGCTACCGTTACTACCGCGACACCAACGGCACCGACGCCCACACCCTCGACCTCTCGTGGTTCCAACGCGTCGGCGAAAAAGTCATGCTCCGCCCCTCCCTGCGCCTCTACGACCAGAGCGCCGCCGAGTTCTACCAGTACAATCTCGACGCGACCAAGCTCACGCCGTTTAGCGGCCCCCCCCGCACCGGCGGCCCGTTCTACTCCTCCGACTTTCGCCTCTCCGCCCTGCGCACCGTCAATTACGGTCTCAAAGTCATCTGGAACGTCACCGACTCCGTCGCCTTCGACGCGGCCCTCGAACAGTACGATATGCACGGGCGCGACGGCGTGACGCCCGCGAGCGCCTACTGCACTGCCCGCATCGTCACCCTCGGCGTCAAATATTCCTGGTAAGTCGCCCGGCTTTTCCCCGTGTCCCTCGTCGCCCGACAGCATCGTGCCCCTCCGCCCGCCCCGTCCGGCGCGGCCGCCACGCTGCCGCTGCGCAAACTCGCCTTCCCCGCGCTTGGCACACAATGCGAAGTGCAGTACGCCGCGCCCGGCGGCGACGACCAGGCCGTCACCTTCGAGCGGGTCGCCGTCGCCTGGGTCGCCGCCTTCGAGGCGAAGTATTCCCGCTTCCGCCCCGACAGCCTCGTCAGCCGCATCAACGCCGCTGCCGGCCGCGAGTGGGTTGCCGTCGACGCCGAGATGGAGGGCCTCCTCAAACTCTGCGACACCCTGCACTTCATGACGCAGGGCGTGCTCGATCCGACCACGCTCCCGCTGCTGCGCCTCTGGGATTACAAGGCCGAGTCGCCCCGGATTCCCGCCGCCGCCGAGCTCGCCGCGGCCCGCGCCCTGGTCGGTTGGAAAAAAGTCCAGCAGGCCCCCGGCAAGGTGTTTCTCCCCGTGGCCGGCATGGCGCTCGACTTCGGTGGCTTCGGCAAGGAATACGCCGTCGACCTCGTCGCCCAGCTCGCGCTCGACCACGGGATCACGAGTGCGCTCGTCGACTTCGGCCACGATCTCCGCGCCCTCGGCCCGCCGCCCGGCCGCCCCGCCTGGCACATCGGCCTCGAAGATCCGCGCAAGCCCGGCGTGGCCGACGGCAGCATCGGCGTCACCGGCAAGGGCGTCGCCTCCTCCGGCGATTATCTCCGCAGCTTTACGATTGGTGGTAAACGCTACGGCCACATCATCGACCCGCGCACCGGCTGGCCGGTGGCCAACGGGTGTATCCAGTCCACCGTCATCGCCGGCTCCTGCCTCCAGGCCGGCGTCCTTTCCACCACCGCCTTCGTCCTCGGCGTGCCGCCAGGGATCGAATTTATCCAGGCCTGCGCCGGCGCCGAGGGCCTCGTCCGCACCGCCCACACCCGCGCCCAAACCCGCGGATTCTTTAACTATGTCGCCTCGTCTTAAAACGCTCCTCGCGCTTCCGCTCGCTCTCGCGTGCGCCGCCTTCGCCCGCGCCGACCTCAAGGTCGGCGACCCCTTTCCCGCCCTTGCTCCGGCCGGGGTCGTGGCCTTGTCCGGGAGCGACCTCCCGCCGACCGCCGGTCAGGTCGTCCTCGTCGATTTCTGGGCCTCGTGGTGCGCGCCCTGCAAAGCCTCCTTTCCCACGCTCGCGAAAATCCACACCGACCTCGCCCCCCGTGGCCTCGTGATCGTCGCCGTCAGCATCGACGAAAAACCCGCCGCCGCGTCGGCCTTCGTCAAAAAACTCGCGCCGCCTTTCGCCGCCGTCCACGACCGCGAACAGAAACTCGTGCAACAGGTCGTCGTCCCCACCATGCCCACCAGCTACCTCGTCGACCGCACCGGCAAGGTCCGCTTCGTCCACGAGGGCTTCCACGGCGACGCCACCGACCGCCAGCTCCGCCGCGAAATCGCCCTCCTCCTCGCCGAAAAAATTTAATCCCCATGCGCCCGTCCCTCCGTCTCTCGCTCATTTTGGTCGCCGCCCTCGTCGCGACGTTCTCCACCGGTTGCACGAACGCCCAGCTCGTCCGCGTCAAGCCGTGGGAGCGCGCCACGCTCACCGATTACGCGATGAATCCCGGCCGCGATCCGCTCGCGACCGCGATGTCCGAGCACGTCTATTTTTCCCGCGAGACCGCCACCGGCGGCCGCGGCGTCGGCGGCAGCGGTTGTGGGTGCAATTGATCGGCCGCGCGACCGCCCCCGCTCCGCGCCCGGCGGCCTTTGACCGTCCTTTCACCCCGCCGGTCGGGCACTTCGCCCCGCCCGCCTTGTCTCCCGGGGCGTCACTCCTAGTTCCCCCCCCCCCGCTCCCGTTTCCTTCGTCCTCCGTTTCACCGTGAAATTCCTCACCCGTTTCCACCGCCACCTCCCGTGGTTCAATCTCCCGGCCGTCGCCCTCGTCGCGCTCCTCCAGCGCACGCCCGTCCTGCGCGTCGCCGCCGTGGCCGAATCCATCATCGGGGCCTCGTCCGCGGGCCAGGTCCTGCGCTCCGTCTTCACCGCCGCCGCCTCGCTCGGGGCGATGCACTCCCTCGCCGGGGCCACCGTGCTCTCTGCGTCCACCGTCACACCGCTCCGCGTCACCGCCGGCACGGCCATGGCCCCCGTGGCCATGACCGTGACCGGCGCGCAGACTCAGCCGCTCTCCTTCACGGTTTCGGGCGCCATCCCGCCGGGTCTTTCCCTCTCCGGTCTCACCGGCACCGGCGGCCGCATCAACGCCTCCAGTCTGACGCTCAGCGGCACGCCCACTACCGCCGGGACCTACACCATCAACGTGCGCGCTTGGGAAAAAATCAACCAGACTGGCGATTCTTCCAGTAATTTCCCCTACACGGTCACCGTCGCCGCCGCCGCCAACGTCCTCCCGTCCTTCTTCCTCCAGCCCGTCAGCCAGACCGCCGTCGTCGGTAACAACGTCACCTTCAACGCCAATGCCGCCGGCACGCCCCTGCCCACCTTCCAATGGCGCAAAGACGGCGTCGCGATCTCCGGCGCCACCGCCCTGTCCCTCACGCTCACCAACGTCCAGCTCGGCCAGGCCGGCACCTACTCCGTCGTCGCCACCAACGCCGCGGGCACCGCCACGAGTGACTCCGCCAACCTCACCGTCAATCCGCCTGCCACGGCCGCGCCCTCCTTCACTACCCAACCCGCCCCACAGACCGTCAGCCCGGGTGACACCGTCGTCTTCAACTCCACCGCCCCCACGGCCACCGCGTATCGCTGGCAGCGCAATGGCGTCGACCTCGCCGCCGCCACCTCCGCCAACTTGGTCCTCAAGAGCGTCGCCGCCACCGATGTCGGCTCCTACCGCGTGCTCGCCACCAATTCCGCCGGCACCGTCACCAGTTCCGCCGCGCTGCTCACCCTGAACGCCGCCGCGGCCACCGAGCTCGGCCGCCTCATCAACCTCTCCATTCTCACGACCGCCGGCCCCGGCCCCAAAGTCCTCACCGTCGGCGCCGTCGTCGGCCCCTTGAATTTCACCGGCGCCCTCCCGCTCGTGATCCGCGCCGTCGGCCCCACCCTCAACACCGCGTTCGGCCTCGGCGGCGTCCTCGCCGACCCCGTCCTCACAATCAACCGGTCCGGCGTCGCCGCGCCCGTTGCGGCCAACGACAACTGGGGCGGCGGCGCCCCCCTGCGGACCGCCTTCGCCGCCGTCGGCGCCTTCGATCTGCCGGCCGCCAGCCTCGACAGCGCCGCGCTCTCCAGTGCCTCGCCCGGCGGTTACACCGTGCAGGTCACCGGCCAGGCCAACGCGAGCGGCCTGGTCATCGCCGAAATCTACGACGCCAGCACGGCGCGTACCGCCGCCAGCCCGCGCCTGATCAACCTCTCCACCCTCACCGAAATCGATGCGGGTGCCACCCTCGCCGTCGGCTTCGTGCTCCGCGGCGCCACCGCGCGCACCGTCCTCGTCCGCGGCGTCGGCCCGTCCCTCGGCACCATTTTCGGCCTCGGCGGCGTCATGGCCGATCCCAAGCTCGAACTCTTCAACAACGACACCGGCGCCAAAATTACGGAGAACGACAACTGGGGCGGCGATGCCCAGCTCATGGACGCCGCCGCTTCCGTCGGCGCCTTTGCCCTCGCCGATGTCGGGACGAAAGACGCCGTCCTCCTCGTCACGCTCGCCCCCGGCGCCTACAGCGCCCGCGTGAGCGGCGTCGGCCCCAGCGCCGGCACGGCGATCGTCGAGGTCTACGAACTGCCGTAGGGTAGGGTGGGCCGGGCGCCCAAGGTGGGCCGGGCGCTCCGCGCGCGGCTTTGGCGCCCTGCGCCGGCCAGCCCTCGGCCCGCCGCT
>CANHJG010000108.1 GCA_947461205.1 Opitutia bacterium | reverse complement strand
GAGCCGTCCTCGCTCTGGGCGAGGCGGATGATGCCGCAGTCGAAGCCGCTGCGGAAGGCGTAGGCCGCGCCCTGCCAGACGCCTTTGACTTTCTCGAGGCTGACGCGGGCGATTTTGCTCTGGCCTTGATCGGCGACGAAGAGCTGGCCGGCAAAGGGGCCGAATTTTCCGCCGCTGAGATCTTCGAGGACGCCGGAGTTGGAGATGCCGAGGACGGTGTGGGGCAGCCAGACGGCGGGTGATTTTACGCCGGGTAGTTTTTTGGCCACGGCCGCCATGGGCTGGCCGAAACTGGTGATGTCGTCGGGGCGGAGCGACACGGGGGAACCGGGGGTTTTGCTCCAGGCGAGGCTGGCGGGGTGACCGATAAAGTCGCCGCGCTCGAGGTGCGTGAGTTTGCCGGAGCCGACCCATTCGCCCTGGTTGTCGGAGGCGAACCAGTCGCCCCCGGTGGTGACGGTGAAGCCGGCGGGCGAGCGCAAGCCGGCGGCGATGGGCGTCATCTGGCCGTCGGGCGTGATCTCCATCATCCAGCCGCGCCACGGCACGGGAGCCTGAGTGGCGCCGCCGAAGGCGACGTTGAGGGTGACGCGGAGATTGCCGTTCGGTGCGAGGATGGGACCGAAGGCGTATTCGTGGTAGCTGCCGGAGATCGGGATTTTGGCGACGGTCTCGAAGACATCGGCGCGGCCATCGCCGTCGGTGTCTTCGAGGCGGGTGAGTTCGGCGCGTTGGGCGACGTAGTAGCCCTTGCGCGGGGCGGGGGCGGCGATGAGGCCGAGCGGTTCGTGGAGGCCGGCGGCGAAGAGGGTGAACTTCAGTTTGGGTTCGGCAGCGAAGGCGCCGTCGATGAGGTACACTTCGCCGCGGCGCGTGGTCACGAGGAGCCGTTGGCCGGGAAGCGGTAAGATGCCGCTCGTCTCGAGGACGATGTCGGCGGGGACTTCGAGTGGGATGCGCTTCCAGTATCGGTTCTCGCGGGCGACGAGTTCGTCGCTGGGCTTCGCGAAGCGTTCGGCGGCCGAAGGATTGTTGGTCTGCGCGAATGCGGGGAGGACGCTGCACGCGGCGACGAAAGGGAGGGTGGAGCAAAAGCGTTTCATGGCGGCGGCGTTACCAGACGAGCGAGTAGGCGAGGGGGGCTTCGAGGGTGGATTTCGAGAGGCGGACGACGAGGAGCTGGTGGTCGCCGACCTTGCGGAGCGTCGGCTGATGCACCGATCCGGCGGGCCAGTCGAGATAGTAGCCGCGGTCGCCGATGACCCAGCCGCCGCCGGGTTGGGCGGTGATTACTTCGGCCTCGGCGAGAAGCACCTGCGTTTCCCAGGAGGCGAGGGAGCCTTTGAAGTCGAGGCGGCGCGCGAGGGTTTTGCCATCGGCGGAGGGGGCGAAGCGATCGCGGATCGAGAGGTCGGCGAGTCTGGAAAGGAAGACCGGCAGACCGTCGGCCTCGAGGGTATAGCCTTGGGAGGATTGCAGCGCGTCGGCCGACTCGGGCCAGCCAGCGGTGCGGGGATTTTCGATCAACGCGACGGTGGGCTTGGCATTGAGCGTGAGGGCGGGGCCGGTGGGTTTGGCGAGTTGGGATTCGCCGCGGCCTTCCCACATTTCAGCGGTGTCGATCCACGGGCCGCGCCAGGTGCGGAGCAGCGCGCCGGTTTCGAGATCGTAGGCGTAGTGGAGGCCCTGCGGTGTGCCGACGCTGGCGGCGTAGAGGCGTTTCTTGGGCTCGAACGGCACGAAGCCGCGCTGCAGGCGCACGCGGTCGGCGGCGGGTTCGAGGAGAATTTTTTTCGCAGAGCCGGCGGCGGCGTTGCGTCGTTCGCCGGGGGGAACGGAGTTTTCGGCGCCGCTCAGCGCGTGGGGGGCAATGCCGGGGCCCTCGGCGATGAGTTCGAGCGAGGGGCGGTTGTTGCCCGTGTGGAGAAAGTCGAGACGCACGGTGTGGGGGCCGGCGGCGAGCGTGATTTTGCCGGCCTGACCGCCGCGTTCGAGGGGCGTGATGACGGGGCGGCCGTCGATGAGCAGCCGGACCGGCGAGGTGGTTTCAGGGGTGAACGCGTAGTCGCCGGCGCGGGGGAGGTGGAGGGTGCCGGTGAGGACCAGGGCGAACTTGCCGCTCTTCTCGACGGCGGCCTGCGAGAAGCGGTCGGGCACGCCGGTGGCGGTGGGTTTTTGGGAATCGTAGTCACCGATTTTTCCCAGGGCGGACGCATGGAGCTGGTAACCGAGTTGTCCGACCGTGAGGCGGGCGTCGGGATCGAAGCGCTTGAAAGCGAGATGGCGGATGGCGACGGCGCCGTGATCGCCTTGGATCATGAGCGGACCGAGCGGGGCTTCGGGTCCGTTTTCAAACAGGGCGCTACGGGTGGCGCCGGTGACCTCGACATTCTCGTGGATGAGAAAACCGTTGAGAAGGACTTTGGTGAAGCGGGCGTTTTTGGTTTTCTTGCCGGAGGCGTCGAAGCGCGGGGCTTGGAACTCGATGTGGAGCGTTTGCCAGAGGCCGGGAGCGCGGCTGGCGTTGGCGCTGGGGGCGGTGCCTTCGTAACCTTGTTTGCCCGCACCGCGCGCGGCGTCCCAGCGCTGGTAAATGCCCCCGCAGTCGGCGGGGGTGGGATCTTTTTTGCCCCAGCTGTCGAAGAGCTGCACTTCGTAGCGGCTCTGGAGGTAGACGCCGGAGTTGGAGCCGGGGGCCAGGAGGAATTCGAGGTCGAGTTCGACGTCGCCATGGTCCCAGGCGGTGAAGAGGTGGCCGCGGGTGTCGGGCGTTTTGCCGGGGTTGCAGATGAGCACGCCGGTGCCGGGCAGGGCGGCGAGCGTTTTCTCGCGCCGCGGGTCGCCGCCAAGGCCGGCGGCGAGTTGCCAGTTGGCAGAGACCGGTTGGAAGGCGGTGAGCGAATCGAGGGCGACGCGCGTGGGCGGGAGGAGCGATTGGGCGCGGACGGCGAGCGAGAGGACGGCGAGAGCGGCGAAGGCGCGGGCAAGCCCGCGTAAGGAAGGAATCAGGTGGGGCATGACGGAAAGGGGGCCGGGACGGTTGGCGTTCGGTGAGACGGGCGCAAACCGCAATTTAGGCGTGTGGCGGCGGGGCGGCGCGGAGCAACCTCTGCCGGATTGGAGCGTCCTTTCCGATGTGATGAACTTCCCCCGGTGCTTGGCTGGCGTCCTCCTGTTGCCCTCAATGGGGTTTGCCGCCGTGGCGGTGGACGTGGCGGCCAAACCCGCCGGGCCATGGAAAACGCAGGCGACTCGCACGCTGGACGATCTGCCGGCTGAGGTGGCGGCGCGGACGGATGCGGGGCTCGACGGGTATGGCGGCCGGCGTGATCGGGGCGGGAAGGCGACGGGGTTCTTTCATGCCGAGCAAAGCAACGGACGGTGGTGGCTCATCGATCCGGACGGAGGTTTATTTATCCATAAAGCCGTCGTATCGGTCGCCCCGCTGCGGACGGCGGGGGCGCAGGCGGTCTACCGGGCGAAGTTTGGCAGCGACGAAGGGTGGGCGACGCAGACGATGGCGTTGTTGCGCGAACACGGTTTCAACGGCACGGGGGCGTGGACCGACACCGCGAAGCTGCGGGCGACGCCGCAGCCGCCCGTCTACACGCTGATTTGGAATTTCATGAGCGGCTACGGCAAGCAGCGGGGCGGGACATTTCAGCAGCCGGGGCACACGGGTTATCCGAAGGACGCTATTTTTGTTTTCGATCCGGAGTTCGAGAAATTCTGCGACGAGCATGCGCGCCAGCTTGCGGCCACGAAGGATGATCCGCGGTTGCTCGGGCATTTCACGGACAACGAGCTGCCGTTCAAACGCGAGGCGCTCGCGAATTACCTCGCGTTGCCCGAGACGGAGGCGGGGCACCGCGCGGCGGCGGCTTGGCTGTGGGCGCGGCACGGGGCCGGGGCGACGGCGAAAGACATCACTGAGCGGGATCAGCAGGATTTCCTCGCGGTCGTTGTCGAGCGGTACTGCGAGACCGTGTCGCGTGCGATCAGGCGCGTGGACCCGAACCATCTGGTGCTTGGCCCGCGTTTGCACGGGGCGGCGCTGCGGTTTCCAGAGGTTTTTCGGGCGGCGGGTCCGCACCTCGATGTGGTGGCGGTGAACTATTACAACGCGTGGACGCCGGTGCCGGAGCGGATGGCGATGTGGGTGAAGGAAAGCGGCCGGCCGTTTCTCATCACCGAGTGGTATGCGAAGGGGATGGACTCCGGCATGGCCAACACCACCGGGGCGGGCTGGACGGTGAAAACGCAGGCCGACCGCGGGCGTTTTTATGAGAACTTCACCCTCGGGCTGCTCGAGTCGCGCGGGTGCGTCGGTTGGCATTGGTTCAAATACGCCGACAACGATCCGGCGGACACGAAGGCCGATCCCTCGAACACCGATTCAAACAAAGGCATCGTCAACCACCGCTACGCGCCCTTTGCTCCGCTGCTCGTTGCCATGAAACGCATTAACGAACGGGTCTTCGGTCTGGCCGATTACCTGGATGCGCGGGCGGCCGAGCGCCGGCCGTAAACTCTCCTCCACCAATCCACCCCGTATCATGCTGTTCTCCGCTCCTCGTTTCTTCTCCTCGGCCGCGCTCGCCTTGGGCGCGTTGTTATGCGGGGCGGCTCGGGCCGCGGAATCCGTGGCCGCCCTTCCGCGCCTGATCCCCGATCTCGCCTATCTCGCGCCGGACCGGGCGGAAAAACTCGATCTCTATTTGCCGGTCGCGCCGGCGAGCGGAAAACGCTCGCCGGCCGTCGTCTGGATCCATGGCGGCGGTTGGACGGGCGGGGTCAAGACGGAGAATCGCGCGAAAGAAATCTGCACGACGTTGGCCGCGGCGGGCTATGTGGCGGTGAGCGTCGACTACAAGCTCGGTGACGGCGCGTGGCCAACCAATCTGCACGACTGCAAAAACGCGGTTCGTTTTCTCCGCGCTCACGCCGTGAAATATCAGCTCGATCCCGACCGCATCGCGGTGGCGGGCGGTTCGGCGGGCGGTCATCTGGCGCTCATGGTCGGCTTCACGGGCGACCAGCCGGAATTTGAGCCTGCCGGAGCGGCCACGCCTTATCCCGGGGTTTCGAGCCAGGTGCGCGCGGTGATCGACCTTTACGGTCCGGTGAATTTGCTGACGCGCCAGGAGGTCGACGAAAAAGGCACGCCGACGGGCAAGTTTCGCCCAGCCGGGCCGGCGAAAGTGTTCGGCACGGCCGACCCGGCGGCGCCAGCCTATCGGAGGGCTTCGCCCGTGACGCACGTCACGAAGGACTCTCCACCCGTGTTGATTTTGCACGGCCAAATCGACACGACGGTCGACCGTGCGCAGTCGGAGGAACTCGCGGGTGTGCTGACGAAACACGGCGTCCCGCACGAGTTCGTGCTGGTGGCGGGAGCAGGGCACACCTTCGATTTGGAAACGTGGAACAAGAAGCCCCTGTCCCGCGATCTGCGCCCGGTGGCGCTCGCTTTTCTGGCCAAGCATCTTGGCCGGTAGAGCCGGCGGGGCCGGCGAGCGCGCCCGGCCCCGGCCCAAAATCCCCCTCTCTCCTCCTATGAACACTCATTGCTCCCTCCGCGGCCCTCGCCTCGCCACGGCACTCCTCGCCGCCCTCTCGGCGTCGCTCGGCTTCTCGGCTACACCGCCGGTCACCCGCGGCGCGGACGAGGACGTCAACAGTGCCGCGGTCCGCGAACGCGCTGGCCTGTTGCCCAGTCCGACGCTGTTGTTCAACGGCTGGGGGGTCACGCCGGCCGGCCGCCCCGTGCGCGTGAGCGACATGGCGCTCAAGATGATCGTGTCGCCCGACAAGAAGGTGCTCGTCGCCGTGAGCGGGGGCTTCAGCGACACGGGGCTCACGCTGCTCGACCTTTCGACGCAGCAAGTTTCCCAATTCCTCCCGTTGAAGAAAGGTTGGAACGGCGTCGTTTTCAGCCGTGACGGCCGCCGGATTTTCGTCGCGGGCGGCGACAGCGGACTCGTGCACGTGTTCGACTACGCTGACGGCCAAGCGACGCCGAAGCGTGCCGTGGATCCGGTGCCGCTGCCGGCGATCGCCCCAGCTGGCAGTCCGAAGGCAGCCCCGGTTTTCCTCGCCGGTCTCGCGGTGCATCCGACCACGGGGACGCTCTACGTCTGCAACGAAGCCAATCACGAGGTCTGGGTGCTCAACGCCGATACGCTCGCGCGCGAGGCCACGATCGCGACCGGCCAGCACCCGCATACGTGCATCGTCGGCGCCGACAAGAAACATCTCTATGTGACGAACTGGGGCAGCCGCTCGGTCAGCGTGATCGACACCGCGACTCACCGCCGCGTGCAAGATGTGACGGTCGGCGTGCGGCCGAACGATCTCGCCCTCGCGCCGGACGGGCGCCTGTTCGTCGCGTGTGCTGGCGACAACACCGTGCATGTCATCCCCACGGCCAAACTGGAAAAACTGGGCGATGCGGCCAGTCCCGCCCGGCGCCTCTGGGCGGGCACCCGGGAGATCATCTCGACCTCGCTCTATCCGCAATCGCTCGAGGGCAGCACGCCCGTCGGCCTGGCGGTTTCGCCCGACGGCAAGACCCTCTTCGTCGCCAATGCCGACAATAACAACGTGATGGTCGTCGATATTTCCAACCGTCTCACGGAAGAGGCGTACGAGCGCGGCGACACGATCTCGCTGGTCAACGGCTTCATCCCGGTCGGCTGGTATCCCACCGCGGTTGCCGTTAGCCCGGACAACCAGACGCTCTTCGTCGCCAACGGCAAAGGCCTCGGGTCGCGCGCGAATTTTCCCGCGAGGACGACGGATCCGCGCACCCCGAACCAGTCGCCGCCCTTCGACTACATCGCGCGCACCTTTGAGGGTTCGATCTCGGCCATCGCGCGCCCCGATACCAAGCAGATGGCCACCTACACCGAGCAGGTGCGGAAAAATTCCCCCTACACGCCGGCGTCGCTCACGCAGGCGCCCATCGCGAGCCGGAGCATCATTCCCGCCAAAGTCGGCGATCCGTGTCCGATCAAATACGTGCTCTACATCATCAAGGAAAACCGCACCTACGACCAGGTGTTCGGCGACCTGAAGGATGCGGCGGGCCGGCCGCTCGGCAACGGCGACCCGCAGCTCGCGATCTTCGGCGAGAAAGTCACGCCCAACCAGCACCGGCTCGCGCGCGACTACGTGTTACTCGACAATCTCTATTCGAACAGCGAGGTGAGCGTGGACGGCCACAGTTGGTGCGACGCCGCGATGGCGACCGACTTCAACCAGCGCTCGTGGATCATGAGTTATTCGAAGCACGGCATTTTGCCCGGCAACGAGGAGATGGAAAATCCGGTCAGCGGCTATCTCTGGGATCTTTGCCGGCGTCATGGGCTCAGTTACAAAAATTACGGTGAGGGCGCGCAGCGCGTGCCCTCCGCCAACCGCGGGCGCTGGGGCAAGCGTTCCAACAACGATCGCGACATGAATCTTGTCGATTTCTGGATCGAGGATTTGAAGACCGCGGAGCGGACGGGCGAATGGCCGCGCTTCACGATCATGTCGCTCGGGGAGAATCACACCAGCGGCACCACGCCGGGGGCCTTCACGCCCAATGCCTGTGTCGCGAGCAACGATATCGGTCTCGCCAAGATCGTCGCCGCCGCGAGCCGCAGCAAGTTTTGGCCGGAAATGGCGATTTTCGTGATCGAGGATGACACGCAGAACGGCCCGGACCACGTCGACGCTCACCGCACGACGGGTTTTGTGCTCAGCCCCTACGCCAAGCGCGGGGTCGTGGACTCCACGCTCTACACCACGGCGAGCATGATCCGCACCATGGAGCTGATTCTGGGACTCCCGCCGCTGACGCAATACGACGCGGCGGCGACGCCGATGTTCAACTGCTTCCAGCGCGAGGCGGTGCTGACCCCCTACGATGTGCTTCCGGCGCAGGTGGACCTGTTCGAGAAAAACACGAAGAAGTCCGCGTTCTGGCGGGAATCGTCGCGGATGGATTTTTCGGACTACGACCGGGCGCCCGAAGATGAGCTGAACCGGATTTTGTGGGTTGTCGCGAAGGGCGACGCGCCCTATCCGACTCCGATTCACCGCGCGCTGTTTACAAAATAGACGCGGAGTCCGGACCCACTCTACACCATGAATAACACCCCACCGACCCCGCTCGCAGGGCCGCGTCGCCTCGCGGCGATCGGCGCACTCCTCGTCCTCGCGACGGCCCCCTTCGCCTCCGCACAAACCGCGACCGCTGCGGCGGAGAAAACGACCCCGGCCCCCGAGGGGGCGGTGACGTTGACCCCGTTCGAGGTGAATTCCGACCGGGACACCGGCTTCGCGGCGGCCAGTTCGCTGGCGGGCGGGCGCCTCGCGAGCGATTTGCGCGACACGCCGGCGGCGTTTTCCGTGATCAACCGCGAGTTCATCGATGCGCTCAATCTCACCGACCTCATGCAGGCGCAGAACTGGGCCACGGGGTCGACGTTTCAGTCGGATATCGGCACATTCAACTTCACGACGTTCACGGTGCGCTACAATTCGCGCGGCGTGAGCGCCGGCCAGCAGCTGCGGAATTTTTTTCCCGTCAACGGCGACAACGACAGCTACGCGCTTGAGCGCTTCGACTTTGGGCGTGGGGCCAACTCCATCGTGTTCGGCAACGGCAGTCTGGGCGGGGTGAGTTCCTCGACGACGAAGCGGGCACGCACCGACCGCGCGTTCCAGGACGTGAAATTGAGCGCGGGCTCATTCAGCCTGATGCGCGCGACGATCGACGTGAACCAGCCGATCAACGACAAAGTCGCCCTGCGCGTCGCGGGCGTCGCGCAACACGGCCTCGGCTGGCGACAGAAGGAATTTGAGAAGCGCAAAGGCATTTTCGCCACGACGACCCTGCGGCCGTTCCAGAACACCGTGGTCCGGATCGAAGCCGAGGCGATCAACCGCGAGATCAACCAGCCGATCAACAATCTTCAGGACCAGCTCTCGGGTTGGAATGGGAGCACGACGTTTGCCACGCCCGCGGCGCTCAACGGCGCGACGGCGGCGCAGATCACCGCGCTGCAGGCGCAGGGCGTCGCGCGGCGCGGGGCGAACTACAACGTCTACGATCCCTACAACGGCTTCAACGCGATCAGCAGCTACACCAACGAGCCGATCACGATCGGCGGCGGCACGTCGGCGACAACGCCCATCGCGGGTTTCGTCTCCGGCAGCGCACCGGCGTTCGGCCTGACCAACACGAATCTCGTCAACGCGATGAATGTCCCGACCAACCGCTTTGACTTGGTCGAATCGCGCTCGGGGTTCATCCGCCCCTCCGAACGGTTTTCGATCAACCAGGACGGACCGCTGCTCGAAAGCACGTTTCGCGATTTCCAACTGACGGTGGAGCAGAAGCTCGGGGACTTCTATGTGGAACTCGCCGGTGACGTGAACAAGAACTCGAATTACACGAACGGCGAACAGAACCGCGGAGCCAACGCCACTTACCTCGATCTCAATCGCGTCCTCCCGAATGGAGCGCCCAACGCCCATTATCTGCAGGCCTACGGTGACGGGAATTTCTTCCGCGGCTTCCGCCACTACGATTACCACAACGTCCGCGCCGCCGTCGCGTGGAAGAAGGACACGCGCTTCGGCAATTACTCGATCAACACGATGGTCGGCGAAAACAAGAACCACTACACGCTCTCCTATCAGTGGCTGAGTCTCGCGCAGGGCACCGATACCCTCGCGTGGATCAACGGCACGGCGGCGACGGTGAAGATCCGCCGGTATTGGAACGAGCCGAGCCGCCCCTTCATCGACCTCGCCGGAAAGCCAATTCCCTATCTTGATCCGACCACCGGCACGACCACCACCGTCACGCCGCGCTGGGTGATCGACCACACGCGCTTCGATGCCGAATCGGTGAACGATACCAACTACCGCTACGGGCTCGCCGCGCTGAACGCGAAATTCTGGAGGGACCGGCTGATCTTCCTCGGGGCCGTCCGCCGCGACCGTTACCAATCCGGTTCCCAGCAGATGGCGGTGAACGGCGACTACCCGACCGACCGCGATCCACTCAAACCGCTGTTCAAGCCGCAGGCGCCCGACGATTGGTCGGCCCTCACCTATGTGCCCGTCGATGCCGCCGGCCGAGCGCTACCCGCCGCCCCCGCGATCACGCGTCCCCGGCTCACGGGCGGTGTCCGCGATCCGCGCTACACGCAGTATCGGTTCCAGGACGATTTCAACGCTCCGGTGCTCAGCGGCTACGTGAACACCAAGTCGGTCGGCACGGTCGTGCATCTCCTGGAGTGGCTGAGCCCGTCGGTGAACTATGCCGAGAGTTTCAACCCGCAGAAGGCTTACGCGCTCCTGCAGGGCGGCGGAATCATCCAGCCCACCATCTCCACGGGGTGGAATTACAGCACGCGCTTTGAGTTTTTCCGGCGCAAGCTCGACGTGAATCTCACCTATTACACGAGCGAGGAGATCAACAATCCGTTCACCGTTTCGGGCTTTCCCTTCAACTCCCTGCTGGAGGCCACGCCCATCGGCAGCACCGCGGATCTCAACAAACGCGGAGTGCCGCGATTCATCAGCGGCAGCGACCTCCAGGACCGGGTGGCGCGGGGCTACGAGGCCGAGGTGACGGTCAACGTGATCAAGGGGCTCCGGGTCACAGGCAGCGTGTCGCTCCCGAAAGTTTACGGCGCCAACGCCTATCAGCTCACGCGGGCTTACGTCGAAAAGAACCGCGAGAATTTCAAACTTATCTTGCAGGACACCGGCGGCCGCGTGGACGCCGCCAACGTCGCGACGGTCGATCCCGCCGTCCCGGCCAACCAGCTGTCGCCCGACGTGAATGCCGCCGTGAACGCCTACAACACGATTTTCACCGCCTACAACAATCTGAACATCGCGCGCACAACGGGCACGAACCAGCCGCTCTACAAAGCCTTTGGCGACTACACGATTCAGGAGGGCAAAACCAAAGGCCTGCGCTTCGGCGTCGGGGTGCAATACCGCGGCCGCGAGATCCTCGGCAACCGCGGGGCCGACACGATCGTGGACCCGGCGAATCCGACACGCGCGATCGACGATCCGTCGCGCAGCATCCTCACGCCGCTGTATTCGCCGAAGGGCGATTATACGGTGACGAGCACGTTCGGCTACCTCTGGCGTTTCGACAAACGCGCGATCCAGCTGAATCTCGTGATCAACAATCTGCTCAACGACCGCAGCATCTATTGGACGACCTCGACCAACGGCACGGCGACGACGGCGCAGCGCCCGCGCGATGGAAACTACGCCTCGCCCGCGCGCGAGACGGTGCCGGTGGGCTTCGGGTTGAAGCAGCCGATCAATTTCAACGTGTCGGCGTCGTGGCGGATGTGAGGGGCGCATGAGGCACACGTGGGTCCTTGTGGCGGCGTGGTAGGCCGGCGGGCGGTGGGCGGCGTGGTCGGGCGACGGCGGCCGCGCAGGGACGAACCGGAGCCGTGGACCTATGCGGATGGCGGGGAGTTTTTTTCGCCGCGTTCATGCTCCCAACTCGTGCCGCATTCGTCGGGGCGACTGTTCTGGATCGGGAATATCGTGCCGGAAAACCCGACGGGAAATCAGCCGCGCACGCCGCTGGTGATCGGCGAAGTGGACGTGAAGTCAGGATTGTTGCGGCAGGAAACGGTGTGGGTGATCGACGATCGGAAAGCGGGCGACCGCCCGCTGCCTGCGCGCTCGAATTTCTCAGCGCGCGAAGATCGCGAGACGGGCGAGGTCGTGGTGAACCTGAGCCGGCTCTTCGTACGTTCGCCGCCGGAGCCGCAGCGCGATTGGACGTCGGACGCGTAGCTCTATCGAGTGGGCGTCCCGTAAGGCCGGCACGAGCCGCGGGGCGCGCGGGGCGCTCGGGTCGTCGAGCCGAGGGCGTGCGCCCTTCACCCCATGGCGGCGCCCACCGCACTCGGCTAGTTTGGGGGACGACCGCGGGCATTTTTACTGGGTCCCTGTCCGCGGTCGTCCTCACCAAAAAACGAAATGAAACATCCTATGCTCAGATTTTTTGCCATCGCGGGTCTCACGGCTCTGCTGGCAGCTCCCACGGCCGGCTTGGCCCAGTCCATTTTGCGAACCGCCGGTAATTTCGCGCTGCTCGGCGGTACGGCCGTCACGAGCGACGGCACGGTCGGCACGGTCATCACCCACGGCAATGTTGGGTCGGCTGTGGCGATTATTGGCTACTCCGACCTCAACGGCGGGACCGGTCCGGCCGTGATCGCGGCGCCGGGCATCGCGATCGTTTCCGGCGCGGTGGTTGGGCAGGCGATTTTGGATCTTGGCACCGCCAAAGTCGGACTGGCCGGCATGGCGTCCACCGCGACGATGAGCGGGGTTGACCTCGGCGGAAAGACGCTGGCTCCGGGGGTCTACACCTTCGGCGCGGCGGCCAGCCAAAACGGTGCCCTCGTGCTCGATGCCCAGGGGAAGAACGCTGTGGCCTGGGTTTTCCAGATCGGCACCACGCTTTCGACCGGCGCAGGCGCTACCGTCACGCTGATCAATCCCGGTTCCAATGGCGGGGCCGACAACGGCATCTTCTGGGTCGCCCAGACCGGGGGCATCAATTTCGGCGCGAATAACCGGATTTTGGGAAATTATCTGGCGGCGACCACGATCAGTGTGACCACCGGAGCCAACGGCACCGGCGGCAGTCGCGCGTTGTCCGAGGCCGGCGTCACTCTGATCAACGATCAGCTCAATGCCAAAGGCGGTCCCGGTGGCAGCGACTGGACCGGCGGTTTAAAATTTAGCGGCACTGCAGTGGTGCCCACGACCTCCGCCGTGGTCGGCAGTCGGATTCTGAATTTTTCTGCCCGCGCTTTGTCTGGCCCGGGGGACCAAGCGTTGATCATGGGTTTCGTGGTGGCCGGTGACAACAAACACGTGCTCGTGCGCGGCGTCGGTCCGTCGCTCGCGACCTTTGGTGTGGTGAACGTCCTCGCCGATCCGTTACTGACGCTGTTCGGAGCCACCAGCGCATTGGCCGCGAACGACAACTGGCAGTTCGACAGCAGCGGTGGGGCCCAAGGCGCCGCGATCCAGGCTGCGTCCGCGCAGGTGGGCGCGTTCGCCCTGGCGGTCGGCAGCAAGGATTCCGCGCTGCTGTTCACGCTCAACCACGGGGCCCACACGACGGGCTTGGTTCGGCCGAATGGCACCACCGGTGTCGCGCTCACGGAAATCTATGATACCGATTCGGGGCCTGATTCCCGCCTGATCAACGTATCCGCCCGGATGAACGTGACGGCCGGGGAAGGCGCGCTGATCGCGGGTTTGGTTATCGCGGGTAATGCGCCGAAAACCGTGCTCATCCGCGGCGTGGGTCCGGCCTTGGCCCTCTTTGGTGTAACCGGCGTGCTGGCCGACCCCCAGGTCAGTGTCGTCTCCGGCGCCACCCAGCTGGCCAGCAATGACAACTGGGCGGCCGGCGCCACGACGGCCGAGCAGCTGATCGCGGCTTCGGCCCAAGTCGGGGCCTTTGCGCTGCCGGCCGGCAGCAAAGATGCGGCGCTGCTCATCACGCTCCAGCCTGGGGCCTACACCGTGGTGCTGACCGGCGTCGGCAACACGGCAGGCTTGGCCCTGATCGAGGTTTACGACACCCCGTAACGCCGTCGAACGACGGCGGCGCCCAGGGCCTCGCGGATCGTCCGTGCAGCCCTTTTTTGTGGTATCACCACGGGATGAGGCCGCCGGTGGCCCGCGCCCGTTCACGCGGCGAATTCGCGCTGCCCGATCACGCGGCAGCCGCCGCAGGTGGGGCTAATTTACCTCGGGCAGCCGACGCTCCTGCGCGGCGCGGTCGACGGGGCGATGGCCGGACCGACCGCGCCCGCGAATTTCGCGGCGGTGAAAAACGCCGGGCTGAACGGCAGCGAGGAAGTTAATTTTCCTGTCGCTGCAAACCGGGCCGAATTTGCGGTGCAAAGCACCGGAACCGTGGCACCCCCCGGTGGCTGATCGAGCGGGGCGCGGTGCCGGTGCGGGTGGCATGGGCACAGGCTGTTCGGGCACGCGCCGCCAGCGTTCGGCCAGGTGGGGTGACGAGGTAGGTGAACCCGCCTCACCGTCGAGCGTTAAGGCGGGCCAGGTCTGTCCGTCTCCCGCCGGGCGGAGGAATCGTCGGGCTGGCTGGCTGCGATGACCCGGCGGTGGTGTGGCCCGTGAACGGGCGGTGGCGTTCGCCCAATCTTCGCGGCGGCTTCGCCAAGCTAGGCGCCGACGGAGCTGACGGCGATGCCCAGACTGGGGCGTTGGCTCGCACCGCAAGTGGAACGCCGCGCTTCTCACCCAAATAAAAATCCGTTCCCAGCGTTGAATCCGGCTCCGATTTCCGTTTGCTCCAGCGACCACCCCCACTTCCTGAAAGGTTTGGCTTTCTCCTCCTATGAAATTCACCCGACGGCATTTTTTGAAAACGACCGCGGTAGCGTTGGGTATGCCCACGTTTATTCCCGCCTCAGCTCTGGGCAGAGATGGCACGGTGGCGCCGAGCAATCGCATCGTGGTCGGCGGCATTGGCATCGGCCCCCGCGGGCGTGAGGTGCTCAAACACTTCCTCAGCCAGACCGACGTGCAGTTTGTCATGATCGCCGATGTGCAGGAGGCGCGGCGCGAAGTCGTGCGGGTGATGGCGAACCGGCAATACAACAACCAGGACTGCGTAAAGACCCGCGACATGTATGAGGTCCTCGCCCGTCCCGATATTGATGCTGTGCTCATCGCCACGGGCGACCGCTGGCATGCGCTGCTGAGCATGCTCGCGGCGAAGGCGGGCAAGGATATCTATTGCGAAAAGCCGTGCAGCATGACCGTCCGCGAGAGTCAGGAGTTGGCGGATACGACGAACCGCTATGGGCGGGTTTTTCAATCGGGCACGCAGCGCCGTAATGTCGACAATTTCCAATTCGCCGCGGAACTGGCCCGCAGCGGCAAGCTCGGCAAGATTCACACGGTCCACGCCGGTATCCTCCCGCTGCAGGAGAGCTTCAAATGGTTGCCCGCGGAACCCGAGCCGGCCCGCGAGGTGGTGGATTGGGATCGCTGGCTCGGCCCGGCTCCGTGGCGGCCCTTCAACAAGGACTACGTCAACGGACGTTGGCGGGGCTACTATGATTTCCACGGCGGTGCGGCGTTGCCGGAGTGGGGCGCCCACACGGTCGATCTCTGCCAATGGGGCGCGAGCCAGGACCACACCACGCCGGTTTCCTACGAAGCCGACGGGCAGACGATCTACGGGAAATACGCCAACGGCGTGAAACTCGTCATGCGTCTCTCGGGCTTCAAAGGCGAAGGCAACTGGGTCGTCCCCGGAACCTGCCCGGTGCGCTTCGAAGGCGACGAGGGTTGGGTCGAGGCGGCGGACACCGGCAAGATCGCGGTGTCGTCTCCCACGCTCTTGGCGGGCGGCGCGCCGAAGGAAATGTACGGCACCGATCCGTCGAAACACGTCCGCGATTTCCTCGATTGCGTGAAATCGCGCGGCAAGCCGGCGTGCAATGCCGACGTCACCCGACGCGGTCACATCATCTCGCACGCGGCCTCCATCGGCTGGCGGCTCGGCCGCAAGGTGGAGTTCGATCCCGTCGCCGAGACGTTTGTGCACGATGCCGAGGCCAACCGTATGTGCAGCCGCGCCCGCCGCGCGCCCTGGCACGCCTGAACCCAAGCCCGTGGTGATCCTATGAAACTCATTCGTCCTCTCTTTCTGCCGTTGCTCGTGGTGGCGTTGGCCGTCCCCGTCCACGCGGCTGTCACCTCCGAGTCCGCGGCCCTCGCCGTGCTCGCGTCCGATGCCGGGCTCCAAGAAAAAGCCCGCGCGTGTCAGGAACTCGGCGACTTTGGTGGTCCGAAGTCGGTGGCGCCGTTGGCGGCGCTGCTGAACACCGAGCACCTCGCCGACTATGCTCGCAGCGGGCTCGAAGGGATCAAAGATCCCTCGGCCGGAGCGGCGCTGCGGAAAGCCCTCCCCACGCTCGAAGGCCGTTATCTGGCTGGAGCGGTGAACTCGCTCGGGGTGCGTCGCGAAGTCGCGGCGGTGCCCGACCTGCAGAAACTGGCGCTCGATCCGCAGCGCGGCGTGGCCGAAGAGGCGATCGCTTCGCTCGGTATGATCGCCAACCGCGACGCGACCAAGACACTGCAGCAGGTGCTCGCGCGGGGTCCCGCCGAGTTGCGCGTCGCGGCGGCGCATGCCTCGCTGGTGGCCGCCGCGCAACTGGCCAAGGACGGCCAGGGCGCCGGTGCGCGCGAGTTGTTGGACTCCATCGTCACGGCGCTGCCGCCGGGCCCGCTCGCGACCGTGGCGCAGACTCAAATCGCGGCGTTGAAGGCGAAGCCGGGCAACTAACGGACCGGGTGGGCAAAGGACCGGGCGCGACCCGATAGCGCAGACGGCCTGTTTATAACGGGTGGTGCGGTGCTTGAGCCCGCACGGGATGGCTCACGTTCCCGCAACGCGGGCTGAAGCACCGCGCGACGTCGCGATCCCCGGCGGGGGGGCGGGGCTATTTTTTCTCGCCGCGGATTTCGAGATTTCGGAATTTGCCGAGGTCGTCGAACGAGCCGAGACCGATCCAGCCATGGTCGAGGGTTTTGTCCTGGGCGGTCAGGACCGGCTTTTCCAT
>CANHJG010000107.1 GCA_947461205.1 Opitutia bacterium | reverse complement strand
TCTTCCGCGTCTTTCATGTCTTCCGCATCTTCCGTCCTCACCGCGTCTCGAACCACTTCGGCTCCGCCTTCACCCCCGCCGACGCCTCGATCTGCGCGAACACGTCCGGCACCGTCGCCGCCGTACGATAGAGCTCCATGTTCGACGGCTTGAAAAACTTCTCCGCGAGCATCTTTTCAAACAGCTTTACCAGATCGTCGTAAAACCCGTCCTGATTCAAAAAAACACAGGGCTTCTGCACGATATCGAGCTGCCGCAGCGTCAGAATTTCCATGATTTCCTCCAGCGTGCCCCACCCGCCCGGCAACGTCACGAACGCATCCGCCCGCGCCTCCATCAGCAGCTTCCGCTCCCGCATCGTCACAACACTGATGAGTTCATCCGCTTCGTCGAACGCCAGCTCCCGCACCTTCATGAATTCCGGAATCACCCCCACGACCTTGCCCCCATTCTCTTTCACCGCCCGCGCCACCGCGCCCATGAGCCCCGTCTTCCCCCCACCATAAACCAGCCCCCACCCCCGCGCCACCAGCTCATGCCCCAGCTCCGTCGCCGCGGCATAATACTTCGGATCGAGCCGGTCGCTGGAGGAACAGTAAACGCAAAGCAGTTTGGCCATGGGTAAGCGTTGAGAGCTGAGTGTTGCGAGTTGAGAGATCAAACCCAAAGCTCCCCCTCTTCATTCTCTCCCGTGCCGACTCTCCGCGCTCAACGCTCAACGCTCAACCCCGCCCCTCCGGCGCGGTATCTCGGCCGTCTCGCCCCGTCGCCCACCGGCCACCTCCACCTCGGCCACGCCCGCACGTTCTGGCTCGCCGCCGAACGCGCCCGCACCGCCAGCGGCGACCTCGTCCTCCGCAACGACGACCTCGACGCCCTCCGCTTCCGCCTCGATTTCGTCGCCGCCATGCTCGCAGACCTCCGCTGGCTCGGTTTCACGTGGCGCGAACCCGTCATCACCCAAAGCGCCCGGCTGCCCCGCTACCGCGCCGCCCTCGCCGCCCTCCACGCCGCCGGCCTCATTTTCCCCTGCACCCGCACGCGCCGCGATGTCCTCGACGCACTGTCCGCCCCCCACGAATCCGCCGCCCCGCCCACCCCCGACGACGAACCCGTTTACCCACCCCACTTCCGCCCGCCCGCCCACGCCCCGCTCCCGCCCCTCGGCGAAAAAATCACCGTCAACTGGCGCTTCCGCGTCCCCGACGGCGAAGAAATCCATTTCAACGACGCCCGCTGCGGCCCGCAACGCGCCGTCGCCGGCCGTGACTTCGGCGACTTCCTCGTCTGGCGCAAAGACGACGCCCCCAGCTACCAGCTCTCCTGCGCCGTCGACGACGCCGAACTCGGCATCACCGAAGTCGTCCGCGGCGCCGATCTCATCCGCTCCACCTTTCGCCAACTGCTCCTCATCCGCGCCCTCGGCCACGCCACTCCCGGCTACTACCACGCCCCGCTCATGCTCGACGACCACGGCGAGCGCCTAGCCAAACGCCACGACGCCCTCTCCCTCCGCACCCTCCGCGCGCAGGGCGTGACACCCACCGAGCTCATCGCCCAATTCCGCTCCCTCGATTCCACCGCGTAACCTCCCACCCTCCGTCACTTCCTCACTCCGGTCCCTGCGTTTCCGCGCCTCCGGGATAAAAATCCATTTTCGTCCCCCGGTTTTATCCGTGCTCATCCGCACCATCCATGGTTAAAAATCTCCCCGTTTCCATGCCCGCTCCCAAAATCGGCGTCCTCAACATCTCCGACCGCGCCAGCGCCGGCATCTATGCCGACGAGCCCGGCCAAGCCTGCCTTGCCCTGCTGCGCGAGTGGCTCATCACGCCCTTCGAGGCCGACTACAAAATCATCCCCGACGACCGCACCGTCATCGCAGCCGAACTCCGCCGCATGGCCGATGAATCCGGCTGCTGCCTCGTCGTCACGACGGGCGGCACCGGCCCCGCCCCTCGCGATGTCACAACCGAGGCGACGCGCGCGGTCATCGAAAAAGAGCTTCCCGGCTTCGGTGAACTCATGCGCGCCAACTCCCTGAAATACGTCCCCACCGCTATCCTCTCCCGCCAGACCGCCGGCACCCGCGGCCGCACCCTCATCGTCAATCTCCCCGGCCGCCCCAAAGCCATCCGGGAAAACCTCGAAGCCGTTTTCCCCGCGATCCCCTACTGCATCGACCTCATCGGCGGCCCGCGCCTTGAAACCAACGAGTCCGCGATGAAAGCCTTCCGCCCGAAATCCTGAGCGATCGGGGCTTCCCTGCCCCTAGCAGCCAACCGCCCGCCACGGGCGGGAAAGCCCGAGCCACCCCTCGCCTCGCCTACTTCCCCCGCGGATTCTGCCACTCCACCGGCAACACCGACTCCGGCCCGAGGATATACACGCGGTAGTAGAGCCAGAAAATCGCCAGTCCCAGCATCAGCAGAAAAAAGAGTTCACCCAATCCGCCCCAGCTTTGGCGGCTGCTCCGGTGCATCCAGCTCACGAGTAACCCGATTCCCGGCGCCACGACGAATCCCACCAACGACCCGCCGAAGATCACCATCGCCATGATCGCCAGCGTCCGCAGCAGCTCGTCGTCGATCATCCTCGCCTTGTAGCTCACCAACTCGACACAAAGGTTCAGCAGCAGCAGACAGCACGGCAGCACGTAGTAATGGCGGACCACAGTTTGATTTTTCACGGGCGCATTGACTCTCCGGTAAACCTGCACGGACTCAATCCCTTGTTCGGCCCCACCGAATTTCCCGCTCCGCAACCCAACCTCCCGCCTCATGATTAACTATTCCGCTCCCGACCTGACCCAGCACCCGCCCCGCAGCCTCCGCGTCCGCCTCGGCGGCTACGTCCACCTCGCCCGCCTCCTCGACAAGGCCCGCGCCGTGCTCGCCGGCAAGGGCGGCGATTACCACTACAACTGCCCCCTCGACCAACTGTTCTTCGTCTTCACCGGCATCACCGAGGATGCCATGCTCGCCGAAATCAAAACCGGCAAAACCGACGCGCAGATTCTCGCTTGGGTCAACGAGCGCGCCAAGCGCGCACCGCACGAGATCGTCGCCTGGTCCGCGTGGGCCGAGCAGGTCGGCCCCGGCGGGGCCGACGGCCACGAGTGGGCCGCCAGCGTCATCAAGGGCAATAAGTCCGAGCGCGACGACATCCGCTCCTTCGCCGATCTGCTCGATTTCGACGACTACCACAGCTACGGCGGTAAAGCGTAAACGGCGTCGGGCAGGGTCTCTGACCCGCCCGGAAAAACCGTCGCAGCCCACGGGCCGGTCTCCGACCGGCCCTTTTCATTTTCATTGCTCAAAGGGCGGGTCAAAGACCCTGCCCCACTCCACGCTAACGCAGTCACAGCTCGGTGTATTTATCCGACCGCCCCTTCGCCTTTTCCACCGGATATTTTTCCGCATTCGCCCGCATCTTCGCCTCGATCGATGCGGCCACGTCGAGCCCCGTCGCATTCGCGAACTCCAGCGCGTAGACGATCACGTCCGCCAACTCGTCCGCGATCTTTTGCCGCTTCACGGCGTCCGCCGCGATCGCCTTCGATTGCTCCGGCGTCGCCCAGAGAAAATGCTCCATCAGCTCACCCGCCTCGGCCGCGAGGGCCATGCTGAGGTTCTTGGGGGAATGAAACTGCTCCCAGTCCCGCTCGCGCACAAACGCGAGCACGCGGGTTTTCAGTTCGGCGACAGTCGTGGTGGAATCGGTGGGCGCGGCCATGCCCGGACCATGCAAACCCGCCCCGCGTCACGCAATCTTCACCATCACAAAATAGTTTCCGCTTGGCACACCGGCTGCATTACCCAGCGTGACCTCCGTTCCAATGACCGCGTCCCTTCAACATCAACGCAACTGTGCCGGCACTTCGCTTACGAAGGCCCGGCAACCGTGGTGCGTCGCGATGCGACCGGTTGTCACTTCCCTTTGGAATAAACCATCCGCCGCGGGCTTCCTCACCTAAACCATCCGATGCCACGGAATGCGTTTAGTCCCGAAGCCCGGAGGCCCCCAGCCCCCGAGGAGAACGCACCCGTTTTCATTTTTCCTCCCATGCCCACGATCATCCACCCGCTGCTTCCCCGCACTCGCAGCCAAGCCACGGACCTCGTCTCTTCCGCCCCCTTCCGTCAGCCCAACTACGACTGCCAGGAGCACCCCGACACCCTGACACTCGTCGTCTACGTGCCAGGGGTGGACGCCGCCGGCGTCGAGATCGAAGCCCGCGGCTCCGACCTGACCGTGACCGCGAAGAAAGCCCGCGTGGTCCGCGTCAACTGGCAGCCGCTCCACCTCGAGACCGCGCAGCGCCACTACCAACTCCGACTGCGGCTCGGCTCCTGCTTCGACTACGCCTCGATGCACGCCGAGATCCATCAGGGCGTCCTCCGTGTGACGCTGCCCAAACGCCTCCCGGTCGCCGCTGGGGGCCCTGCTCCCCTCCGGCGCGTCGCGGCGTAGGCCTTCCCTTTCGCCCGGCTGCGGCGGATCGTAGGAGCGGCGGGAGCAGGTCACTGCGCCCACACCTCTTCGCCACCGCCCGGCCGGGCAAACGGACCTTCCCGGTCAACCCCGACAATAAAAAGGCCGCACCTCCCTGAGGTGCGGCCTGATTTTTGGGGGCGGCGTATCCGACGCCTCCCCGGCGAATCATCGGTTAGCCCGACTTGCCCGCATTGGCTCCGGTGAGGCGCACCACCTTGTACCCGCCGATGCTCTTAAAGTAGATTAGGATGATCGTGAAGATCACGGCCATCGTCAGCGGGATGTACGAATCGGCCGTCAACGTCTTGCGGTCGCCGGTCTGGTCGGCCGCCACGATGTCCTTCTGGTCTTTCGTCGGCGTCTTGGCCTCTTTCGCTTCCGCCAGTTTCTTTCCGTCGATCGCATTGACCGGCGCAAGGAACAGGAATTTGGACGGCTCGGCGACCTTCACGCTCTGATACGCCGCCGGATTCGTCTGCTGCAGCGTCTCAGCCGCGTAGCGATCCTTACTATAGCCGAGACCGGGGCCGCCGATCAAGCCGGCGGACAGCATGCCGATCCCACCCATGATCGAGATGGCCACCGCGCCCGTGCGCGGATAACGGTCGGACACCACCGCGAGCATCGTCGGCCAGAAAAACGTTTTGCCGACCGCATAGATGCCGAGCGCGATCAACGCCATGGCGAAGGTCTGCATCCCGCTCGCAAGACGCAGGCCGACGACCGCGAGGATCGAGCACACCACTAGGAGACCGACCGGGGAGAGCTTCAAATTCTTCTCAATCCAGTGCGCACAGAAGCGCAGGCTGAACATGATCACCGAGGTCCAGATGAAGAGGAACTTGCCCTGCTCGGACGTGAAGAGATTGCCGGTGATGTTCTGGATCCAACCGTCGGTCCCCAGTT
Organism: Opitutia bacterium; assembly: GCA_947461205.1. Classification (GTDB taxonomy): domain Bacteria; phylum Verrucomicrobiota; class Verrucomicrobiia; order Opitutales; family Opitutaceae; genus GAS368. Next base: position 11,304 of record CANHJG010000107.1, on the reverse strand, counting down.
CCACGGCACCGATCAACGCGTGCGTCACGAAGAGCACGAACAGCAGGAGCGAACCGACGGAGAATTTCGTCATCACTCCGACCACGAGGAGCAGCACGCCCGCCACCCCGTAACCGACCGCGGCCGGGAAACTCGCCAGACCGAACAGCGCCGCCAACGGGCCGGACACGAAGTTCGCGATCAAATAGCAGACCACCGCCGCACCAAGGAGGCCGACATCCTTGAGCATCTCGCCAAGGTTTGCGCCCTTCTCCGACGCTTCCGATTTCGGCATTTTTTGACCGAGGAACATCAGACCGTAACCGACCGTCGGGATGAGATAAAGCGCGAGCTGGATCTTCCAGTTCACCTGCATCCTGTCGTCGAGAATCCAGCCAAGCACGCTGCCCGCCACCAGACCCGCCGGCCAGCTGGCGTGCAGGATATTGAGATAATGCGTACGATTGTGCGGAAACAGCGTCGCCACGAGGGGATTGGCCACCGCCTCCAGCGTACCGTTGGCAAACGCGAAGATGAACATGCCGATCGTCAGCATCTGGTAGGCATTCGCCGGATTCGTCGCCCCAAAGGTGACGAAGGCCGACAGCACGTGCGCCGCGAAGGCCAGGATCACGAGTTTGCCGTAGCCGATCTTGTCGGCGATCACGCCGCCGATGATGATACCGAAGCAGAAACCGGTGAAGCCCGCGCCACCGATGGCGCCGAGTTGCGTGGCCGTGAAGCCGAACTCTTTGCCCCAATTGTCGAAGATACCGCCGCGAATGGCGAAACCGACGCCCGCGGCGAAAATGGCCGCGAAGCCGGCCCAGAGCAGGCGCTTAGCGTTGGGCGCAATGCCCTCGTTGCTGACTTGTTCGTTACTCATAGGTGTGGAATAGACGTGGATGGTTATAGCGGAGGAAATCGCTTCACACCTCCGCGCACACTCCAGATCCGTCTCGTTTTGGCGAGGGGTCCACGCGGGGTTGCGAGGGGAGTGGCATGGGGGTGAAAAGCAAAACTTCCGCCACGTTGAGCGGCGCGCCCGTGCTCGGCAAGGGCGCAGTTTGGCAGACGTTTGCATCACCCACCGCCGATTTCCCTCAACCCCCTCCGCCTCCCCACGCCGATATTCTCGTCCCCTCCCCCTGCGACCGCCACCCCGGCTCTTCCGCTGAACCACCCCTTTCATCGCTCCCGCCTACCGTCCGCCCCAGCTCAGCGCGCCGCCGAAACCGGCCAAATCACGACGACCACCGACGTGAGGGGGAACCGCCCCGCCTTCCGCGCCCTCGCTCTGCCGCCCCCGCGCCAGCGACGCTGCGACTGACCTGCTCGCTCAATTTCCGCCCCAAAGATCGCGCCGTACGCAAATCGGCCTGACGAAATTTATTTTTCCCGGCCCTTCACGGCACTTCCCCCCATCGCCGCGGTCAGCCCTCCCACCATGCAAATCCCGGTTCACTTCACCCGCCCGCAGATCGCCACCGAGCCGCCCGCTTGGGTACGTGTCATCTCCCGCGAGGACGTGATGTGGCACCGCCCCGAGCGCCCCATTTTCAAAGCTCCGCCGCTGAACGTGCGTCCGCCGCTCGAAGACGTCGCCGCCCTCGCCGCCGCACTTCGCCGCGAGCACCACCTCGCCGCCTGATTTTCGCCCACCGGGCCGGTCACACGACCGGCCTTTTTTTTCGCCCGATTCGCCCTCCGACCGTCGGGGACCGGGCCGCTTCTCGGCTCGGGGCCGCTCGATCAGGACGCACGCCTTCGCGGCGACCGCGCCCCTCCTTCGCTCCCGGGACTGCCCCGGACGGCTCCACCGCGAAACCCTCCGCCCCCGCCCCCTCAATCGACCTGCAGGTGCGCGCCGAACGTTTGCGCACCGCCTGCGAAGATTCGCTCCACGGCGGCTCCTTCGCCGCGTTCGTCGCCCCGTTTTCGGTGAAGTCATGCGCGGGACCGCTCCCGCCGCCACAGTCTAGACCCGGGTAGCCGTCACGGTCCCGGGCAACGTCGCTCGCCTCGTCACCCGCTGGCGCTTTCTCCGTCGCCCGGTGCCGTCCGAGCGCATTCCTGCGCAGTCGCGGGTTTCACGCTCGTCAGCGGTGCAACGGGCCTGCGCAGTGCCTCGGCGACGGGATTTTTTTCACCCTCGGTGAACCCGCCTACCGCCTGCTCACGGCGCTGGGGCTCTCGGCCCTGACGACCGGCGCCGCCCGGCTCATCGTGCCGGTGATTGCCGCCAACCTCGCGTATTTTTTTCTCAGCCTCGTCCCCGTGAGGGCTGCGTCCCTGGCCGACTGCGATCTGCGCAAGTCCGACCGTCGCGGTGCGGTGCCGGTCGCGCCTCGGGTGCAGGGCCGTGGCCACCCGCCAGCCACTCCGTGCGCTCCGCCGCTCCACTTGCCTCGGCCGTGAGCACGTCGCCCTCGCCGAATCGCTCGGCCGCACCGAGGAGTGCGCCGAACCGCTCGCTCGCAGCCTGCCGGAGGCAATTGCCCGCCGCGAAATCCTCGAAACCGAACGGCGGGAAGCCAGCCTGCGCGCCTGCGCGGCCAGCCAGGCACCCAGCGATTTCCGGGCGACGATGAGCCTCGCGATCCCCACCCCAATCAACCGCATCCTTCGCCTGCTCCGCCTCGTCCGCGACACCCCGCTGTCGCCCACGCAACGCGAGCAGATCGACCCCGCCGTCCGTTCGGCCAACACCCGCCTCGATCTACTCAACGACCTCCTCGCCTTCTGCAAAATCGAGGCGGTCGGCTGGGGCTTGAACGCCTCGCCTTCGCCCCCCCGCCACACGGCGCACCGTCGTCGACCTGGTGCGTCCCCGCACCACGGCCCACTCCCTCCCCCTGTCCGCCGAGTTCGCCCCCGCCCCCACCCGGCCCCTCGGCTGATTCTCTTTGTTCCGACGCATCCGTCCTCGCTAACCTCCTGGAGGGTCCGCATCGTCTCGGCCTGCATCCTTTGCCGCTGTCCACCATGTTCGCCGCCGCCCCGTCCGAAACTACCGCCGCGACTCCCCCGCCCCCTGCCTCCTTGCCTGCGGCCGGTTCATTCCGGACCCGCACTGATCCGGTCGAAATCAAGACGCGCGTCGAGCTCGTCCGGATGGCCTTTCGCGCGCTCCCCTCGGCCACGATTGTCTCCGCCACCGTTGCCGTGGTTTTTGCCATCGCCGCCAGCACCACCTCCCCGACCCCGGTCGTTTGGTGGTGGCTCAGCTTCATGCTCACCGTCGCGGGCTATCGGCTCTGGCTGGCTCGCGCCTTTGTCCGCACCAATCCCGGCCCGGATGAATCCCCCCGGTGGGCGCTGCGGCTCGTCATCGCCACCGTCACCTCCGGCGCCGCCTGGGGTGCCACGGCCGCGATCTTCCCGTTCTTGGACCGAGACAGCCCCTTCGTCGTCCCCCACGGCCTGATCCTCGCCGCGATCAGCACGGGCGCCTCCCGCCTGCTCCTCCCCATGCGCAAAGGCAGCCTCGCTTTCATCGTCGCGCTGATGACCCCGATGGGGCTCAGCTTTTTCGCCCAAGGCGACCTCCTCGGCACCACCCTCGGCGCCGGCGTCGCGCTCTACGTTTGGTTCATGGCCACCGCCTCGCTGCACGACCACCGGACCCTGTCCGACGCCCTCGTAATGCGCTTCGAACGCGAGGCCCTCGCCGACGCCCTCACCGCCGAAAACAGCCGCCGGGAAGCCCGTGAAACCGAGCTCGACGAAGCGCGGACCAAAGCCGAGACCGCCAGCAGCGCCAAAGGCGAGTTTCTCGCCGTCATCTCCCACGAAATCCGGACCCCCATGAACGGCGTGCTCGGCATGCTCCGCGTCGTCCGCGAAACCCCACTCTCCCCCGAACAGCGCAGCTATCTCAAGACCGCCTCCGACTCCGCCGAATCCCTCCTGCTTCTCCTCAACGACGTGCTCGATTTCTCCAAGATCGAGTCCGGGCGCCTCGAGCTCGAAAACGCCCCCTTCCAGCCCGGGGCGACCGCCCAATCGATCGCCGACCTCATGCTCGCCCGCGTGCGCGACAAGGGCCTGCAGTTCGAACTCAAACTCGGCGACAACCTCCCGGGCGTCATCATCGGCGACTCCGCCCGGCTCCGCCAGATCATCGTCAATCTCCTCGGCAACGCCATCAAGTTCACCGAGCGCGGCAGCGTCGAACTCGCCGTCGCCTGCGTCGAGCGCACGCCCACCCGGGCCGTCATGCACTTCACGGTCACCGATACCGGTATCGGCATCGATTCCGCCGCCCAGACCCGGCTCTTCAAACCCTTCTCGCAGGCCGACGCCTCCATGAGCCGCCGCTACGGTGGCACCGGCCTCGGCCTCGTGATCTCCATGCGCCTCGCCCAGGCGATGGGCGGAGCGATCCAGGTCCAAAGCAAACTCAACCACGGCACAACCTTCCGCCTCCTGCTCCCCTGCCAACTCCCCGAACGGGCCCCCGGCGCGCGCCATGAGGAAGGCCCCCGCTTCGTCACCCCCTCCCTCAGGGGCCGCGTGCTCGTCGTCGAAGATGACGCCGTCAACCGCCAGGTCATCGATCTGTTCCTCAAAAAAATGGGCGTCACCGCCACCTTCGCCCCCGACGGCGAAGAGGCGATTGCCACCGCGACCACCCGGGAGTTCGACCTCGTGCTCATGGACTGCCAGCTCCCCGGGATCGACGGCATGGAAGCCACCCGGCTGATCCGCACCAAGCTCGCGGGAAAACCGCTCATGATCATCGCGCTGACCGCCAACGCCAGCACCCACGTCCGCGAAGCCTGCCTCGCCGCCGGCATGAACGACTTCCTCAGCAAACCGGTCCGCTTCGAGCTGCTCGCTGGCATCCTGCAAAAACACCTCGCGGCCGCCGCCTGAGCCGGCCCGCCCCCCTCACTCCCGCACGAGCCACGTCACGCGCCCGCCGCCGCCCGGCGCCTGCGCCAGCGCGCCGCCGAAAAACTCCAGCATCGGCTCCGCCTCACGATCAAACTGCCACGGCGGATTGATCACGACGAGCCCGCAGCCTTTCAGTTTCACCGTCGCGTCGTCGCCCGCGATCGTCAGCTCGGCGACCAGCGTCGGCGGCGGGCGCAACGCCCGCAGGTCCGCCCAAAAATCGTCCACCCGCGCCCGCACCGTCAGCGGATACCACACCGCAAAAACCCCGCTCGGAAACCGCCGCAGACCTTCGCCCAGCGCCGTCGCCACCCGGGCGAATTCGCTCTGCGCCTCGAACGGCGGATCGATCAGCACCAGCGCCCGCCGCTCCGGCGGCGGCAACAGCGCCCGCACCGCCCCGTAACCGTCCGTCTCCTGCACCGTCGTCCGCGGCGAAAACTGAAACTCCTCCCGCAACGCCGCGCACTCCCCCGGCTGCCGTTCGCACAACACCAGCCGGTCCTGCGGCCGCGCCAGCTCACGCACGAACCAGGGCGATCCCGGGTAGAACTTCGGCGCCCCGTCCCCCGCCGCCCCGCTCCGCCGGCTCGCGTCGAATTTCCGCACCCGCGCCACATACTCCGCCACCGCCGGCGGCCCAGCCCCGCCCCCCGTGAGCCGCCCCACGCCGTCCGGCCACTCCGGCCGGCGGGCCAGCGAATCGCCCGTCGCCGCCCGCGTAAGATCATACGCCCCGCGCCCCGCGTGCGTATCCAAATACAGGAAACCCTTCTCCTTCTGCTGCAGCCCGCCCACGAGCCGCAGCAGCAGCGCATGCTTCATCACATCCGCAAAATTTCCCGCGTGAAACTGATGCCGGTAGTTCATGGCAGCAGCGGCGGCCCCGCGACCCCGGGCAGACTCGTCGCGCCGGACCTCACGCCACCGGAATCTTGATCACACACTTCCGCACCAACCCGCCCGCGTCCCGCACCCGCAGCGTCGGCATGTGCGCATCCGCCGGAAAAAAAACCGCCGCCTGCCCCGGAAACACCCGCAGCCCCGACGCGTCCGGGTTGTCCTCGTAAATGATCAGGTCGCGCTCCGGATTGTAGGCCTCGCGCGTCTGCATCGTCCCGATGTCCGCGACCTCCATCAACTCCTCGCCCTCAAAAACAATCTGGATGTCGATGAACTTCCGGTGCGACTCGAAGAACCCGTCCGCCCGCGCTTTCGACCGATAGCACTCCTCGCTCACAAACACGCCGCCCCCCAGCTCCGTGCGCTGGCGCTGCCCTTCCGCGACCGCCCGCACCCGCGCCTGCACCGGCGAACCCGCCCGCGCCAGCTCGTCCGCATACGCGAACGCCGTGTCGAACCCCTTCTGCGGCGCCACCTGCGCGCGCACCGTGTTGATCAAACCATGGAGAGCCATGCCGCGACTCCACTCCGCCCCGGCGGCACTGGCAAGCCGCGAAACCCCGCCCGCGTTCCCCCGCCCGCCTTCACTCCTTCCCCGACACCACCTCCCGCGGCCGCGTAAACATCTCCGCCGTCACCACCGGGTTCGCGTCCAGCGCTTCAATGACGGTCACCTGCACCACCTTCCCGTCCATCAACACCGTGACCTTGTGCGGCAACAGCACCCCGCGCAGCGGCCGATAGTCGTCGTAACGGGTGGTAATCTCCAGCCGGCGCCCGCCCGCGCTCTGCCGGTGCTCCACCTTGGCCGCGATCAGATACGTCTCCGAATCCACGAGCAATGAAAAGGTCTCCTGCCGCTTCCGCGTCACGAGCACCCGCACCCATTTCCTCGAACCCGCGTCGACCTCGCCCGCGTAGTCGAACCCATACCCGCGCGCCGCCCCCGCCACCAAGGGGTCGTCAAACTCCGCGTCCGCCGCAAACACCCGCCCTTCCCCTTCGGCCATCCGCCCATACCGCGGCGGCTGCACCCCCGTATCCAATTTCCACGGCGCATCCACCCCGTCGCTCGCCTGCACGAGCGTCCGCCCCTCAGCGCCCATTTCCAGCCGCAGCCGGTTCGGCCGCGCCGCGATCATCGTAAACTGCACCCGCTTCCCCCCGGTCAGCACCACCCCCGACGCCCGCAGCGCGGTCAGCGCCCCGATCCGCTCCGGCCCGCCGAGCGCCTCGACGTGAATCCGCGCCAACTCCTCCGCCAGATCCGCCCGCCCCACCGCGACCACCCCCAGCCAGCCCAGAAAAAATTGCCACACGCGCATCCCTCACGCTCGCACACTCCCCGCCCGCACGACAAGCCCGCACGACGCCCTTCCGCTCCGGCGCAGTGCCCGTTTGCGGTTGTTGCCCTCCCCCCGCCCCGTCATACCGCCGCCTGCAACCCACCGTGTCCGCCCCCTTCACCCGTATCCTTTCCGACCTCCACTACGGCGACCGGGCCAGCCGCGTCCACCGCCTCGCGCAGCTCCGCCCCCTCCTCGACAGTCCCGCCCGGCTCGTCCTCAACGGCGATACCCTCGACACCCGCGCCGGCCCGCGTCCCGCACACACCGCCCGGCTCCGCGCCGACCTCCGCGCCTGGCTCGCCGCCTTCGACCGGCCCACCACGGTTCTGACCGGTAATCACGACCCCGACGTCTCCCCGCACCACACGCTCGACCTCGCGGATGGCCGGGTCTTCGTCACCCACGGGGACATTCTCTTCGACTCCATCGTCCCGTGGAGCCGCGACGCCGCCGAGATTGGCCGCCTCCTCTCCGCCGGCCTCGCCGCCCTGCCGACTGCGGCCCGCGACCGGCTCGACGACCGCCTGGCCCTCTTCCGCCGCGTCGCCGCGCAGATCCCGCAGCGCCACCAATCCGAGCCGTCTGGCCTGCGCTACGCGCTCCGGTTCGCCGCCGACACCGTGTGGCCGCCCCTCCGCGTCTTCCGCATTCTCGCCGCGTGGCACCAGGCCCCCACACTCGCCGCCACCCTCACGCGCCGGCATCGCCCGCAGGCCCGCTTCATCCTCACCGGCCACACCCACCGCCCCGGCGTCTGGCGCACCCGCGCGGGCGTCGTCGTCATTAACACCGGCTCGTTCTGCCCGCCCACCGGCGGTTACACCGTCGACGTCACCCCCACCCACGTCCTCGTGCGACGCGTCACCGCCCGCCGCGGCGAGTTCCATCCGGGCGACACCGTCGCAGAGTTTGCACTCGCGGACGCCCCCGGTTCCCCGAAGCTCTCCCCATGAGTATCACGTTCGGTTGGTGGCACAGAGATCCCGTCGAGGGCAAATATCAGATCAACGCCGACGTCCACGGCGGCAATATCGAGTGGACGCGCCACCAGGGCCATCACACGTCCTGGCTGCCGCACACGCCCACGGACGAAGACCGCGAACGCCTCGTCTACGAGGCCGAGAAACGCGTCCCGCGCCGTCTCATCACCCAAAAACAGTTCGAGGAAATCAAACGCCTCAGCGAAAACGCCGGCCCGGGCAAAATCTCCGGCAAACGCATCACCGGCCTCGGCCCGTCGTTCACGTAAGACCGTCGCCGCGCGCGGCGGCGCGCCGTCCGCGCCTACACCCGCTCCCGCTCCACCCGCTGCCAGATCAGCGTGAACGAGGAACAGTAGTCCTGCGGGCGCGCCGCCATCCGGCGCCCGAGTTCTCCCCGCTCCAGCCACTCCCCCGCGTCGATCTCGTCCGGGTGCAGCACGAACGGACCGTCGTGCCGCAACCGGTAAATCCAGCAAAACTCCCAGCCCGTCTCCTCGCACGCGTCGAGGCGGAACCACCGCTCCGGCACCCCGGTCCCGCGCACCCCGATCTCCTCGCCCAGTTCCCGCACCGCCGCCGCATCGTAGTCTTCCCCCGCGTCGAGATGCCCCGAGCACGACGAATCCCACAACCCCGGCGACAGATCCTTCTTCATCGACCGCTTCTGCAAAAATACCCGTCCTGCCCGGTCGAATACGAGCACGTGCACCGCCCGGTGCCACAGCCCCGTCGCATGCACCACCCGCCGCGTCTCCCGCCCGACCACTTCGTCGCGCGCATTCACCACATCAAACCACTCGTCCGTTGTCTCGCTCATGTTTCCCCGACAGAGCCGCGGAACCCGCCGCGGATCAAGCCCCGTCCCGCGAAAAATCGCCCCGGAAGATTGGCTTTGTCATCCCCGCGCCTTCCTGTCCTCTCCTCTTTTCCCGAACCCACATCCATCATGGCCAAAATCGACGTCAGCAAGGTTGCTGAAATTCTGAAGAAAAACGAAATCGATCCCGCGACCCTCCGTCGCGTCCTCGAGGAAATGAACCTGGCTGTCGAACCCGAGGGCGCCGAAGGCGACAAACCGCCCGCAGTGAAAAAACAGTTCGTCATCATCGTCAGCGACCCCGAAGGCCGCCTCCCCAAAAACGATTTCGTCGGCTGGGTCGTCCAAATCCCCGAGAGCGAGAGCCCGTCGACCACCCTCGACCGCGTCTTCCGCAGCTCCTACGACTACAACACCACGAAAAAAGGCCGCCTCCTCCCGGTCAAAACCGTCGGCGAAGCCCTCGAGGCCGTCCCCGCCAAGTTCCTGAAAGAGGCCGATGTCTGGGTGAAATCCAAGACTCCCGTCCTCGTCATCAAGACCGACAACGAAATCCCGAAGGAGTAGGCTCCGGGTAAAAACCGCCGTGCGTCCGCCGGTCACCGCACTGCTCGCACTCGTCGTCGCCGGCCTCGCCGGCTGCGACGCGCGCTCCGCCGCTCCCGGCCGAGCCGCGGCCCCGGTCCCCACCTTCACCTACACGGTCGTCCACACGTATCCCCACGACCCCGACGCCTTCACCCAGGGCCTCGTCTGCCTCGACGGCCAGCTGCTCGAAAGCACCGGCCTCAACGGCCAATCCAGCCTCCGCCGCGTCGACCTCGCCACCGGCCGCGTCCTCCAGCAGGTCCGCGTCCCGTCGCAGTATTTCGCCGAGGGCATGACTGTGCTCGGCGGAAAAATCTACCAGCTCACCTGGCAGAGCCGCAAAGGGTTCGTCTACGACCTCGCCTCCTTCGCCCTCGAAAAAGAATTCGCCTACGCCGGCGAGGGCTGGGGCCTCACCACCGACGGCCGCTCCCTGATCCTCAGCGACGGCACCGACCAACTCCGTTTCCTCGACCCCGCCACCCTCACGGTCACGCGCACGGTCGCCGTCACCCGCGACGGCCAGCCGCTCCGCCTCCTCAACGAACTCGAATTCATCCGCGGCGAAGTCTACGCAAATATCTGGCAAAGCCACACCGTCGCCCGGATCGACCCCGCCACCGGCCGCGTCCGCGGCGTAATCGACTTCGCCGGCCTCCTCCCGGCCGCCGACCGCACGCCCACCACCGATGTGCTCAACGGCATCGCCTACGACGCCGCGGCCGACCGGCTCTTCGTCACCGGTAAGCACTGGCCGAAACTTTTCGAAGTCCGCCTCACGCCGGCCCCCTGAACCCCGGCCGCGCGCTCCGCCCGCGGCCCCGGCTCAGTGCAGCCCCGTGTGCTCGCGCCACGTCGTCGGCTGCTCGCCCCTCACCCGCTTGAACGCCCGGTTGAACTGCGACCGCGACTGGAACCCCGCCGCATCGACGGCCTCGCCGATCCGCGCGTGGGAATCGAGCAGGAGTTCCTTCGCCTTTTCGATTCGCCGCCGCGTCAGATAATCCGTGAACCGCAGGCCCGTTCCCCGCCGCAACAGTTTGCAGCAATCACCCAGCGTGCGCGCCACCGTGCGCGCCACCGCCCCCCAGTCCGATCCGCGCCCCGATATTCGCGTCGACGAATCCTTTCGCCCGTTCAATCACGGGCGGCTGTGCCGCGGCGGCCGCCCCGGCCACCCCGTTGCTCACCATCGCCAGATGACCCGCGAACCCCTCCCGCATCCGCAGCAGCGCCCGATATTTTCGCGGCTCGATCACCCGCGTCCCGCCATCGGCCGCCCGGATCCGCCCCACCTCCACGTCCGGATCCCACCGCTGCAACCGCCGGACCAACCGATCCCCCTGCGCCGGCGACGGCGGCGCCTACCCGACCTGCCCGACCTCGAACGGCGCGACCACTTTTTCACCCACCCGCACCGGCACCGCCGATTCGCCCAGACCGGCGAAACACGGGCGCGTGCGCGTCTGCCGGTCGGCCGCCTCGCGCGTCGCACCTTGCCAGGCGCGGCACCGCTCCGCCGTCGCCGACCCCGCGGCCGACCGCGCGCAAAACGCATCGCCGTGCGGCCCGTCGCGCGGCGCCAGCTCCCGGTTGCCCGGCACCGCCAGCCCCAGTTCCACGTCCGCGATCAATTCGAAGGCCGCCTTGAACTGCCCTGAAATCTCGGCCCCTCTGAGCCGCGCAACCACTTCCTCCGCGGCGCCCCCTGCGGCGCCCCGTCCCCGTTCGGAACGGGCGGCCATCGCGGCGTCGCCAGGTGTGCGAAGCACGTCACGGCTCAGAT
>CANHJG010000106.1 GCA_947461205.1 Opitutia bacterium | reverse complement strand
GTGCCGGCGGTGGCGCCGAGGCTGCTGCTCGCGGCCATCGTGAGGTTGCCGGCGACGGTGTTGTCGCCGGAGACGTTGCGGAGGGCGCCGAGGGCCCCGACGCCGGTGCCGGAGAGGGTGATCGTTTCGGCGGAGGAGATCGTAATTCCACCTTGGATACCGAGGGTGCCGCCGGTGTTGACGGTGGTACCGGCGGCGGTGCCGCCGAGGGCGTTGGCCGAGGCGGCGACGAGGGTGGCGCCGGAGTTGACGGCGGTGGCGCCGGTGTAGGTGTTGCTGCCGGAGAGGACGACGGTGCCGGTGCCGTTGGCGGTGAGGGCGCCGGTGCCGGAGAGGCCGCCGGTGAGTGCCACGGTGCCGCCGGTGGCGGAGGTCAGGAGGGTGTCTTGGCCGAGGCCGAGGTTGCCGGTGAAGGAATGGGTGCCGGAGGAGTTGGTGCCGCCGAGGGTGGTGGTGCCGGCGGGGTTGAAGGCGTTGACGTTGATCGCGCGATCGACGGAGACGCCGCCCGCGGGGGTGCCGATCACAAGGCCGAGGTGGTCGGTGGTGGCGGTGGAGGCGTCACCGAGCTGGAGGGTGGTGCTGGAACTGCCGAGGGCGCCGTTGCCGCCGATGGGGGCGTTGGCGTTGACCGAGAGGGTGCCGTTACGGACGGTGGTCGTGCCGGAGTAAGTGTTGGCGCCGGAGAGGGCGAGGGTGCCGTTGCCGACTTTGGTGAGGTTGGAGTCGCCGCCGCTGCTGGCGAGGGTGCCGGTGGCGGCGAGGGTGTTGGCGGCACCGTCGACGCCGATGGCGGAGTGGGCGGTCATCGTGAGATTGCCCGACCAGGTGTTGCTGCCGGCGCTGCTCTGGAGGGCGCCCGCGCCGCCGACGCCGGCGCCGCTGAGGGTGACGCCTTCGCTGACGGTGAGGGCGGTGCCGGTCACGCGCAGGGAGGCGCCGTCGGCGACGGTGGTGACGCCGCCGCCGAGGGCTACGGCGTTGTTGATCTGCAGGGTGCCGGCGCTGACGGCGGTGGTGCCGGTATAGGTGTTGGCGCCGGAGAGGACCAGGGTGCCGGTGCCGACTTTCGTCAGATCCTTGGTTGTGCCGGAAATGATCCCGGAGGCGGTGAGGGTGGAAGTGCCATCGACGCCGATTGAGCTGGCGCTGGCGAGGGTGAGGGCGCCGGAGAGGGTGTTGGTGCCGGAAAGATTGCGGATGGCGCCGTCGCCGCCGACGCCGGTGCTGTTGAGCGTGATCGGCTCGGCGCTGGTGATGGTGCCGGAGAGGGCGAGGGTGGCGCCGGCGGCGATCGTCGTGGTGCCGGCGGTGGTGCCGAGGCCGCCGTTGTTTTGGATCTCGAGGGTGCCGGCGTTGAGGGCGGTGGCGCCGGTGTAGGTGTTGCTGGCGGAGAGGGTGAGGGTGCCGGTGCCGGACTTGGTGAGGGTGCCGCTGGTGGTGCCGATCACGCCGGTCTGGGTGACATTACCGGCGCCGGCGAAGGTGAGGCCGAAGGTGGCCCCGGTGATGCCGCCGGTGAGGGTGAGGGTGCCGGCGTCGCTCTGGAGGGTGCTGGCGGAGCCGAGGGTGAGGGCGCCGGTGAGGGTGTTGGCGCCGGACACGTTGCGGAGGGCGCCGGCGGGGGCGGCGGTGACGCCCGCGCCGTTGAGGGTGAGGGCCTCGCCGGTGACGGTGAGGTTGTTCTGGACTTCGAGGGCGGCGCCGCTGGCGACAGACGTGCCGCCGGTGGCGGAGCCGAGGGCGGTGTTGTTCTGGATATTCACGGCGCCGGCGGTGATCGTGGTGGCGCCGCTGTAGGTGTTGCTGCCGGAGAGAGTGAGGGTGCCGGTGCCGGGCTTGATGAGCGCAAGGTTGGAGCCGGTGTCTTTGATGATGCCGCTGAAGGTCGTGGAGGTGTTGTCGCCGCCGGTGGTCAGCGTGAACGCCCCGAAGGTCCCGACGTTGTCGATCGTGCCGGCGCCGGCAATGGAGCCGACGGTCTCGGCGTTGTAGGTGGCGCTGGGCGCGTTCAGGTTCAGGACCGCACCGGTACCGACCGTGACGGCGGCGGTGTCGCCGATCGCACTGACGAGGGACGATTTACTGAGGGCCAGCGCGCCGCCGGTGATGGTCACGGCGCCGTTGCCGGTGTTGACGCTATCGCCGAGGAGGGTGAGGGTGCCGGTGCCGGTTTTGGTGAGGGTGCCGGTCATCGTGAGGACGTTGCGGGTGTTGGCGGCTTGGCCGATGGTGAGGTCGGTGACGGTCTCGATGGTGCCGCCGTTGGCGCCGATGGTAATGCCGCGGCGGCTGTCATTGATGAGGACGGCCGTGGTTTCGGTGCGCAGCGTGCCGCCGTTGAGGGTCAACTGGCCGGCGTTTAAGGTGCCGGGATTGCTGCCGAGACCGGACTCGGCGGAAATGGCGACGGTGCCGCCGTTGAGGGTGGTGGCCCCGGTGTAGGTGTTGACGCCGGAGAGGGTGAGGGTGCCGGCATTGTTTTTGGTGAGGGTGCCGGTGCCGGTGGTGAGGGTGCCGGTGATTGTGGTGTTGCCAGCGCCGTTGACCGTGAGGTTCTGGTTGGTGCCGGTGATCGAGTTGGCGGCCCCGACGGTGAGGGTACCCGTGGAATTTTGGTTGATGATGAGGGCGTCGTTGAGGGTGAGGCCGGTGCTGATGGTGTGGGCGCCGGTGCCGGCGACGTTGATTTGGGCGCTGCCGGCGCTGACATTCATGACGATACGATTGGCGCCGGAGAGCGTGTAGGCGCTGGCGTTTTCGAAGTTCATGTAGCCGACCGTGGCGCCGGCCAGGTCTTGGGTGACGGTGCGCGGTGCGGTGATGGCGCTGTCGAAGTTGGCGGTGGCCCCGGTGCCGTTGGGGACGCCGCTCGGGGCCCAGTTGCCGGCGGTGTTCCAATTGCCGGCGGTATCGACGTTCCACGTGGACGCGACGCCGGTGTTGGGGACGACTTCGAAGAGGCCGCCGGAGAGGGAGACGATTTTCGCGCCGCTGACGTAGCCGGTGAAGGAGATGCCGGCGAGGTAGCTCGCGCTGAGGGCGTTGGAGGCGCCGATGAGGAACTGGCTCGCGCCGCCGCCGGCGGTGCTGCCGGCCCAGTTGTTGATCACGAGGGTGGCGCCGGCCCCGAAAGCGTTGTTGGCCTGCACGGCGGTGGAGAGGCTGAGGCTGCCGGCGAGGCTGTTGAAGTCGATGGCCGAGGCGGTGGCGGCGGTGAGGGAGGCGCTGGTGAGCGACTCGACCTGACCGTTGATGGACAGGGTGCCGCCGCCGAACACGACGGCGCCGGCGAGGAGGTTACTGGCGGCGAGTTGCACGGTGCCGCCGGTGAGATTGAGGGTCGCGGGGGCAAAGGCGTTGGAGCCATTCGTGCCGCCGATGGTCATCGTGCCGGTGCCGGTCTTGGTGAAACTGTTGGCACCGGTGCCGGCGAGAGTGCCGGTGAACGTGGTGGAGGTGTTGTCCGCGCCGGCGGTGAGGGCTCCGGCGGCGCCGAGGGTGACGGCGCCGGCGCCGGCGAGGGATCCGATCGTCTCGGTGCGGGCGGCGACATCGAAGGTGGCGCCGGAGGCGACGGTGACTGCGGTGGAATTGGCGAGGGCGTCGTTGGCGCCGAGTTGGAGGGTGCCCTGAGTGATGTGGGTGGCGCCGGTGTAGGTGTTGGCGCCGCCGAGAATGAGGGTGGCGGTGCCGGTTTTCGTGAGGGCGCCGGTGCCGGCGGCGATGCCGTTGTAGGTGAGGTTGGCGTCGGTCTGGAAGGTGCCGCCGGAGGCGCCGAGGGCGACGCCGCGGTTGGCGTTGAGGGTCATGACCGCGGTGTTTTGGAGCGTGCCGTTGTTGAGGGTGAGCTGGTCGGCGGTGGCGGTGCCCGGCGCGGTGCCGAGGTTGCTGTCGCCCGCGAGCGCGACGGTGCCGGCGTTGATCGTGGTGCTGCCGCTGGAGGTGTTGGCGCCGGAGAGGGTGAGGGTACCGTTGCCGACTTTGGTGAGCGTGTTGCCGGAGGCGCCGGAGATGACGCCGGAGATATTGAGGGCGCCCGCGTCGACGCCGATCGAGTTGCTGCCGGTGGTGCCGAGGGCAACGGTGCCGGTCCACGTGTTGGCGCCGGCGATATTGCGGAGGGCGCCGGCGTTGCTGACGCCGTCGCCGTTGATCGTCAGGCCCTCGGCGGCGAAGGTCGTGCCGGTGCCGGCGAGCGCGAGGGTGCCGCCCGCGGAGACGGTGGTGCCGGTGGCGGTGGAACCGAGGGCGGTGGCCTTTTCAATTTGGAGCGTGCCGCCGGTCACCGTGGTGGCGCCGGTGTAGGTGTTGTGGTCGGCGCCCGTGAGGCGGGTCGTGCCCTCACCGGATTTGGCGAGGGAACCGGTGCCGCTGAGGGCGCCGGCGAGGACGGTGGTGCCGGTGCCTTTGAGGGCGAGGACGTTGCCGCCGGTGTCGATATTGCCGTTGAGGGTGAAGGTCGGCGTGATGTTGTTGTTGATGTCCAGATTTTGGTTCAGCTGGACGTCGAGGCCGATGGTGTGGGCCGCGTTGCCGCCGGTGTCGTTGGTGAGGTTGATGGCGGTGAGGCCGCCGACGGTGTTCGAATCGAAGATGAGTTTGCGGGCTTCGCCGGTCGTCAGGGTGTAGCTGTTCTTTCCGCTCAGATACAGGTTTGTGATCACCTTGTCGCTGCCGTTCACGCTGATGGCCTGCGGGTCGACGGCGGCGAGATAGGTGCTGTTGAAGATGACATTGGACTTGAGCGTCGGGTTGGTCTGACCGGCCCAGTTGAGCGGATCGTCGGTGCCGGTGCCCCAGATGCTGCCGCCGCCGAGGCCGGCGTCGCCGGGGCCGTTGCGTTTGTCCCAGATGAAGTTGCCGGTGCCAGCGGTGGCCTGGATGGTGAGGAGGCCGCCGACTTCGGTGATCAGGGTGCCGTCGCCGGTACCGGCGGCGAAGCCCAGCTTGAGCTGCTCGGGCCGAACGAAGGAGCTGAGGTCGACGTTGAGGAGCTGATACCAGAGGCCATCTTCGCCGAACTGCAGGCTGACGGAAAGCTGGCTGTTTTCGTTGATGGTCACCGAAATATTACGGTATTGGGTACTCTGATTCGGGCGGGCGGTCGCGGTGGGAAAGGCCAGGGTGTAGGGGACGGCGGGGACGGTGCCGTCGGTGACGTCCAGGGTCGTGGCGCCGCCGGTGTCGGTCAGGTCGCGATAGCCGGTGCCGGCGAGATAGTTGTAGCCGGTGGTGCCTTGGCCGGGGCCGCGCACCGCGACGGTGTTGGGGGTGCGGGTGGCTCCCGGGCCGCCCTGCCGGCCTTCGTTGGTGGTGGAGAAATTGCCGTAGGGGTCGAAGGCGACGCCGACGTAGCCGCCGCTCAAGCCGTTGGGGTTGGTGCCGAGGCCTTGCGCGTAACCGATGGCGCCGCCGGACGAACCGACGCTGAAGGCCTTGCTGGCGTCGTAGAGGAAAAAGGTGATGCCGTCGGCGCCGGTGCCGGCGAAGTTATTGCCGCCCCAGAAATTCGCGCCGAACGCGATGGTGACGGAGTTGCCGGCCGAAGGAATGGGCGTGTCGAAATAGACGGCGTTGGCCTGGTTCAGAGTGTTGTTGGTCAGACGCAGCCAGCCGGAGCCGGACGGATCGATGGGGCCTGACTCCGGATCGCCCGAGCGGACGCTGGCACCGGAGGTGAGGATGGGACCGGGCGTTGAGTTGCCGGCCGAATTCAGCACCCAGCCGGGGGCGGTGGAATTCTTGAAATCTTCCGAATAAGAAAATTGCGCGCGGGCCACGCTCCCGAAGACGCCAACCACCAGCAGCCAGCCCAGAGCAGGCGCGGCCACGAACGACGTGCGAGGGGGGAGGCGCGAAGATGTCATCTGATTGCGTTAGTGAATATCGACGAACCTGAGCGCGAGCCAACGACAATCTAGGTGATTGAACCTAGCGGTTTTACGTAGCAAAATCATCACTAACAAACAACAGTTTATGCAAATAAACTGCGTAAAATACGTAGGTTTTCACGCGTGACCGGATGGGCCCATGGGGCTCAGGGGCAGGCCGCGGCCGTGCGGCGGTTTCATCGGTGGAATGGGGAACTGCGCCGTCGGCCGGGGGGGCGAGTCGGGGCAACCGATGGAAGTCCCGCTTCCCTCGCGGGGAATTTTTGTGCACGGTCGCCCCGTGAAAGCCTCTGATTTTTTCGCATGGCCGGCGTCGCTGGCCCCCTTTGCGGCGCACTTTCCGGCCGACTTGCCCCCGTGGGAGTGGTTGAATCGGATTGGCGCGGCGCTCGCCGCCCAGCGTTTGGATGCGCCGCTGCCGCCGCGGGCCGCGGGGGTGCACACCGAGGGGGCCGTGTTCATTCACCCGAGCGTCAAGCTGCCGTCGCACGCGACGATTATCGGACCGGTCTGGATCGGAGCTAAGACGGAAATTCGCCCCGGGGCGTTTGTCCGGGGCAACGTGATCGTGGGCGAGGGCTGCGTCCTCGGGAACGCCTGCGAGTTCAAGAACTGCCTGCTCATGGACGGCGTGCAGGTGCCGCATTTCAGCTATGTGGGCGATTCGATTTTGGGCAACGGCGCGCACTTTGGCGCCGGGGTGATTTGTTCCAACCTGCGGCTCGACGGGCAACCGATCGTCGTGCGGATGGGCGGAGCCATTTACGAGACGGGTTTGCGGAAATTCGGCGCGATCGTCGGCGACCGGGCGGAAGTCGGCTGCAATGCCGTGCTCAATCCGGGCACCCTGCTCGGGCCGCGTTCGCTCGTGATGCCGGCGATGGCCTTCAGCGGCTATCTGCCGCCGGCGACCATTGCGCAGGTGCGGCCGTCGATCAAACTCATCCCGCGCCGGGATTGACGAACGCTCGGCGCGTCGCCGAAGCTGTCGCTTCGTCTCATGCGCACTCTCACCGGCATCACGCCCTCCGGCACGCTCCACATCGGCAATTATTTTGGCGCGATGCGTCCCGCCATCGACGCGCAGACGCGGGGTGACTGTTTTTATTTTATCGCGGACTACCACTCGATGACGACGGTCACCGCTGCCGCCGAGCGGCGGAAGAACACGCAGGGCATCGCGCTGGACTGGCTCGCGTGCGGGCTCGATCCGCAGACGAGCGTGTTCTGGCGGCAGAGCGATGTGCCGGAAGTGTGCGAACTGATGTGGATGCTCGGCACGCTCGCGCCGATGGGGCTCATGGAGCGGGCGCACAGCTACAAGGACAAGACGGCGAAGGGCATTTCGCCGAACTTCGGGCTGTTTGCGTATCCGGTGCTGATGGCGGCGGATATTCTGCTGTACGACACGCACCGGGTGCCGGTGGGCCGCGACCAGAAACAGCACGTCGAGATGACGCGCGACATGGCGATCAAGTTCAACGAGGCCTACGGGGAAACGCTTGTCGTCCCGGAGTCGGAGATCCGCGACGAGGTGGCGGTCATCCCCGGGCTCGACGGGCAGAAGATGTCGAAGAGTTACGGCAACACGATCGAGATATTCGGCGACGAGAAGGCGCTGCGGAAAAAAATTATGGGCATTGTGATGGATTCGCGCACGCCGGCGGAGCCGAAGCCGGACGCGGACAAGAATCTCGCGCTCCAGCTGCTGAAGTTTTTTGCGCCACCGGCGATCGCGACGGATTACGAAGACCGGCTGCGGGCGGGCGGGCTCGGCTACGGTGATTTGAAGAAGGTGCTGTTCGAGCACTACTGGAATTACTTCGCGGCGGCGCGGGCGCGGCGCGCGGACCTGGCGGCGAACCTGGACCATGTCGACGCCGTGCTGCGCGACGGGGCGCAGCGGGCGCGCGCCGTGGCGGAGCAGGTCATCGGGCGGGCGCGCAAGGCGAGCGGGTTGCGCTGAGCGCCAAGCCCACGGCGAGCGGCCGGCCCGGTGCGGAAGGCTGGGGTGGGTTCCTGCCTGATCAGGACTTCGGCGGCGGAGCGCGGCCCGCGCTGGACGGAAAGGCGGCCCTCGCCGCCGGAGGGTAACGGTGCGATGACGATCAGCGCGCGGTCGGCGATGCCGGTGGGTTATTTGCTCCGTTCCCCGAAATGGGGACATCGTCCGGCGGCTCCCTCGGACTCGTGGCGGCAGCGGGCGGCACTTGGGGGTGGATCCGACGCGGGCGATCTGGGCCACACCCCCCGTGAACCGCGGGTTCGGGTGGGGGCAAGCTGATCGGCCCGGATTACGCACGGGGCCTCGCGAATTTCAACCTGCGCGCAGAGCCGTGAGCGGGCGCTGCGTTCGCCCGACCGATCAGATCACGGCTGGCGCGGGCAGACGGAGCACGGCGATGTGCGCCATGATGCGTTCGCTGGCGATCTGGTAGCGCTCTTTGCCCGCCGTGGGTTCGTCGTAGGTCGCAGGCAGGACCGGCCGGCCGAAGACAACGGTCACGCGCGTGCCGAGGCGGGGGAGTTTCGCGCCTTTGCCGTAGGCTTCGAACGAGCCAAAAATCCGGACGGGCACCACGGGCACCTGGGTGCGGCACGCGATCAGGCCGACGCCGGCTTTGGCGGGCTGGAGTTGGCCGTCGGGCGAGCGGGTGCCCTCGGGGAAGAGGATGAGGCCGCGTTCGTCCTTGATCGCTCTGAGCACGCGTTTGATCGCGCTCACATCCTGGCCGCCGTCGCGGTCGACGGGGATGGTGCCGACCGAATCCAGCCACCAAGAGGCGAAGCCGCCTTTCCAGAGGGTCTTGCGGGCGAAGTAGGCGATTTGCCGGGGGACTTGGGAGCCGATGAAGGGCGGGTCGAGGAAACTGGTGTGGTTGGCCGCAACGAGAAATCCGCCGGTGGGCGGGAGGTGTTCGAGGCCCACGACATCCCCGCGGAAGAACATGCCGTAGAGCACGCCGATGAGATAGTGACAGACCCCGTAAATTGGCTGCATGCCGTCCTGGGGAAAGGCGCGGCTCATGGGGCGGCGAGTTTCGTTTCGATGGCGGCGGCGATCTGTTCGACGACCTGGGGGAGCGTGACGTGGGTGGTGTCGATCGAGATTGCGCCGACCGGGCAGGAGAGCGGGGCGGTCTTGCGCGAGGAATCGATCCGGTCGCGTTCGACGATGGAGTCGTGCTGGCCCTCGTTGGCGCGGCGGCGGGCGCGTTCGGCGGGATCGGCGTGGAGGAAGAAACGGAAATCGGCGTCGGGGAAAATCACGGAGCCGATGTCGCGGCCCTCCATGACGAGGCCGCGGAAGCCGTGGGCGCGGGCGACGTCGGCCTGGCCGCGCTGATACGCGAGGAGGGCGGAGCGCAGTTCCGCAATCGCGGCGAAGTGGGAGACGTGGTCGTTGACGGCGCGGCTGCGGATGTCGTCGCCCACGGGGCGGCCATCGATCTCCATCTCGGCGGAGCGGCCGGTGACGCGGGTGCCGAGGCGGAGGGCGGCGAGAGCGGCCTGCACGGTCGGCAGATCGGCGGGCGAGGCGCCGGCGCGCAACATGCCGGCGGTGAGGGCGCGGTAAAAAGAGCCGGTGTCGACGTGGAGGAAGTTGAACCGTTCGCTGATGAGGCGGGAGGAGGAGGACTTGCCGGACGCGGCGCCGCCGTCGATGGCAACGATGATGAGGGGAGAAGGGGCGGCGGTCACGGAGCGAGGGAGTTTTTCCGCAGCGATTCCAGCAACTCAAAAAAGTGGGGAAATGTTTTGGCGCAGCAGGCGGGTTGGCGGATCGACAGCCACGGACGACCGTCGCCGTGGAGATTGTGGCAGCCGAGGATCCCGAAGCTCATGGCGAAGCGGTGGTCGCCGTAGGTCTCGATCTCGACGCCGGACACGAGCGGGCGCGGCGTGACGGTGAGGCCGTCCTGGTCTTCGTGCTCGTGGACGTCTTGGCCGAGTTTACGGAGTTCGGCGACCATGCCGGCGACGCGGTCGGTCTCCTGTTTGCGCGAGTGCGCGATCCCCGTGATCGTGGTGGGGCCTTCGAGCAGCGGGGCGAGGGCGGCGAGGGTGAGAAAGGTGTCCGAAAACGCGGAGAAATTCTGGGTGACGCCGCGGGGGAAAAGGGCGCGCGGGGACGCCACGGTGACTCCGGCGGGGTTTTCTTCGGCGGCCAGGCCGACCTGCTTGAGCACGGCGAGGAAGGCGGTATCGCCCTGTAGTCCCCCGTGCAGGTGCTTCAGGGTGAGCCCGCCACCGGTGACGAGCGGGAGGGCCGCGAAGTAGCTGGCCGCGGTGGCGTCGGGTTCGATCGCATAGGCGTCGTGCGCGACCCCATAGCGTGAGCCGACGGGAAGGCGGAAGCGGTTTTCGGCGGCGACCGCCAGCGGAGGCTGCCCGAAGATTTCCATGAGCCGCGCCGTCATTTGGACAAACGGCCGGCGGACCTGTCCGGACAGCGTGAGTTCGATGGCTTCGCCCGCGAGCGGGGCGACCATGAGGAGGGCGGAGAGGAGCTGGCTGCTCTCGCTGGCGTCGATGCTCACCGGACCGCCGCGGAGGCCGCGCGCGTGGATTTCCAGCGGGAAAAAACCCTCGGCGCCGGGGCAACGGATATCCGCGCCGAGGGTGCGGAGAGCGTCGATGAGGGGTTTCATCGGGCGTTTGCGCATTTGCGGCACGCCGTCGAGGCGGTAGACGCCGCGCGGGGCGGCGGCGCAAAGGGCCGTGAGAAAACGGGCGGCGGTGCCGGCGAGACCGACGAAGAGATCGATCGGCGCGGCGTCGGCGGGGAAGCCGTTCGCTTGCGCGGAGACGTGTAAGGTGTGGGCGGATTCGTCGGCGGTGACCGTGAAGCCGAGGTGGCGGAGGGCCTCGGCCATCAAATGGGTGTCTTCGCTGAAGAGGGCGCCGGTGAGCGTGACGGGCCGGTCACAGAGGGCGGCGAGGAGGAGGGCGCGGTTGGTGAGGCTCTTCGAGCCGGGCAGCGTGACTTCACCGCGGGCGGGGCGGGTGAAAGGCTGGATGGGCAGGAGGTCGGGCAGCGGCATGAAGAAAGGCGAGAGCGTCGCGGACCGGGCGGCGCGCGCCAAGGAGTTTTTCCGTCAGTGAAGTTGTGCGGGTGGGCGGCGATAAGATCAACGGGGTCAATACCGTCGCCCGGGCCGAGTGAATTCAGCTTCGTTGCGACACGCTCCTGCCAGTCCCGGAGGGCCAGACCGACCAGGCCGAGGGGCAGCCGGAGGACTGAAAGCATTTTAAATTCCCCGCCCACCAGCGCGAAGACGCCCCGACCGCCGTGACGGTGCCGAGCAGAGCCGAAAGCAGGCGCAACCCAGTCGGGGCGTACTGAAAGCGCCGATTGATCTCAATCGCGCAAAACGATTCAGACTTTGATTTGCCGGGGAGCCGGGAGCGCCAGCGAGGGGTGATCCGGCCACTCGCGGGCGCTCGCGGCGACCGAAAAGTCCCGAGTTCAAAGGACGTTGGCATGAGCAGTTCGGCGCGGGTCAGCGGGAGAGCACCGTGGCGTTTCAGGATTTTTCGGGCGGCAAGGAGCGCGGTTTGTTCGATGAAGCGGGCGCGCTTTTGAGCTCGTTTCTCCGCACTCAAGGCAGGGGGCGGAATTGGTCGCGGTAGGCTTTCCCGCGTTCGATGCAGGCGGCGACTTCGAGGTAGTCGCGGTTGGTGAGGGCGGTGCGGAGGCCGTGGAGTTCGGCTTCGAAGTCGCTCAGGGCGCGGAGAACCTCATCGCGGTTTTGCTCGAGAATGGCGCGCCAGATCTGCGGGTCGCTCGCGGCGATGCGGGTCGTGTCGCGCAGGCCGCCGCCGGCGTAGTTGCGCCACGCAGGATTTTTTTTCGCGAGGCAACCGCAGAGGGTGGAGGCGATCACCTGCGGGAGGTGGCTGATGTGGGCGACAATTTCGTCGTGCTGGTCGGGCGCCACGGTGACCACCTCGGAGCCGAGGGCATGCCAGAACGCGACGACGGCGGAGGTGGCGGCGGCCGGCGTGTCGGCGAGCGGAGTGACGAAGCAGGTGCGGTGTTGAAAGAGGCCGGCGGTGCTGTGTTCCCAGCCGGTTTTTTCGGAACCGGCCATGGGGTGTGCGCCGACGAAGTGGGCGCGGGGGGCGAGGGCGGCGTGGGCGTGGCGGGAGATCTCGCCTTTCACGCTGCCGACATCGGTGACGAGGGTGCCGGGCGCGAGATCGGGGGCGATTTGGCGGCAGAGGGGGACGATCTGGTCGACCGGGGCGGCGATCACGACGAGGTCGGCCCCCTGCACGGCTGCGTTGGGCGAGTCGGCGACGGCGTCGCACCACGGTTGTTCGCGGAGGGTGAGGCGCGACTCCGGGCGGCGGGCCCAAAGCACAATCCGGGCGGCGACGCCGTGGACGCGCGCAGCGCGGGCGACCGACCCGCCGAGGAGACCGGGGGCGAGGATGGTGAGTTGGGCAAGGGCAGGCACGTGCGAAAAAACGCAAAAACGGCCGGCGGTGTCGAGCCCGGCGGCGGAGACGAGGTGCGCGGACCGCAACCCGGCGGCGGGGTGGGATCGCATTGCATTTTCCGCGGGCCGACTTTTCCTCGGGTTGGCATGCCTTACAAACCGACCTGGGACGAGCGCCTCGAAGAGGTGAAACCGTTTGTCGGGCCGGCGGTCGCCGCGGCGGTGGTGTTGGTGCTGGCCGGTTGGTTGGGGTGGTTTTTACTCGGTTCGGCGAGGGCGACGAAGCCACTGGCCGCGCCGCCCAAGGAGGCGGCGGCGCGCCTGGCGGCGGTTCAGCGCGTGGCGGGAGAAGTCGATCTGCTCGAAAAAACCTACCAGCGGGTGCTGGAGTCCGGCGCCTCGGCGGAAGCGGCCGGGGCGATGCTGAACCGGGTGATCGAAAAACAGCGCGAGCTGCTGCGTCTCCAGCCGGCGGCGACCCCTGAGCAGACCGAGAAGTTGGCGCGGTTGGAAGGGACGCGGGGTTCGCAGCGGTCGCGCGCGGCCCTGGCCCGGAGCTTGGCGCTGGAAAAGGAGGCGTTGGCGGCCGAACGGGCGGGGCAGGGTGCGGAGGCGCGCGAGAAGCTGCGCGAGGCGCTGCGGCTGCAACGCGAAGCCAACGCGCATGCCACGGCAGACGAACTCAAAGACGGGCCGCGCGAGGTGCGGCTTGCGCAGGAAATCGAGACGGGTGACGCGGCGCCGTTGCATGCGGCGGTTGGAAATTATCTGACATTGGCGCGGTCGGCGGTGGCGCAGGAGCGCTGGGACGAGGCGCTCAAGGCTTTCGGAGAAGCGCGGAACGCGCAGGCGGAACTGAACCAGCGCTTGGCGGCGACGCGCTACGCGGACCTTCCGGCGCTCGCCAAGATCGACGGGGAAATCGAGACACTGCGCGCGGCGGGCCTGGCGGCGGTGGCGGCGGCGCGGGAGCGCGAGGGCGACGCGGCGGCGAAGGGCGGGCGGACGCAGGAAGCGGCGGCGTCCTACGCGGCGGCGGCGGCGGCTTTGCGCGAGGTGAACGCGACGTTTTCGCGCAGCCGTTTCGCGTCGGAGGCGCGCGTCGAGGAATTGGACGTGCGGCGGCAAACCGTGCTGGCCGCGGCGTGGCTGGCGCGGGCGGCGGAGATCGACCGGGAGATTGCGGCGGCGTTGCGGCGGCGCCAAAACGGCGCGGCGGCGGAGAAACTCGCGGTGGCGGCGAAGATTTTGGAGAAAGTGGCCGCGGAGTTTCCGCGCAGCCGGTCGCTCGATCCGGCCTTGCAACCCAAGCTCGCTTACCTTGCGTTGCGGGCGGGCGAGTTGGATGCGATGCAGGAGCAGATTTTTGCCCGGTTGGCGCCGCTCTCGGAGGCGGAAGGCCTGCTGATGTTCCGCACCGAGGTGCCGCAGGAAATTTATCAGCGAGTGATGAACTCCAATCCGAGCCGCCAGGGCGGACGCGGGCTGCCGGTGGATTCGGTAAGCTGGCTGGAGGCCCAGGAATTCTGCGAGCGGCTCACGTGGTTGCTCGGACGACGGGTCCGATTGCCGAGCGCGGCGGAGTTCCGCCGCGCATGGAAAGCGGACGCCGAAGGGGCCTGGTCGGCCGACAACAGCGGCGGGCGCAGCCGGGAAACCGGGACGTCACCGCCGTCGGACGCGGGGTTCTTTGATGTGGCGGGCAACCTCGCGGAATGGCTGCAGCCCACGTCCGCGGTGGGCGAGACCTCGCTGGTCGCGGGCGGCAGTTACCTCGATGCGGCGGCGGCGCTAAAGACGCTGCGGCTGGCGCCGGAAGAAAAGCGGGAACGGGCGCGGCACATCGGTTTCCGCGTCGTGGTGGAGCCGGGGGCCAACTGACCGGCGGGTGCGGCGCCGGGCGCCCGCCGACCGGCTGGTCCGGGGCCGCCCATCAGGCGCCGAGTTTCACGATGCAGCCGAATTCCTCGCGGGTGAGCGGGAGCACGGAAAGGCGGCTCTGGCGCAGCAGTGCAATCGTGGCGAGGGCGGGCTCGGCTTTGATTTGCGTGAGGGCCACCGGGTGCGCGAAGGCGCTGACGGCCTGCAGTTCGACAGCGACCCAGCCGGGCTCTTCGGCCGTGGGATCAGGGAAGGCGGCCCGGGTGACCGCAGTGAGGCCGACGACGGCTTTGGTGGTGACGCTCTCGTAAAACAACACGTGGTCGCCGGGCTGCATCGTGTTGAGGTGGATACGCGCCTGGTAATTACGCACGCCGGTCCAAGCCGTGCGGCGGTCACGGACGAGGTCGGCCCAAGCGTAGGCTTCGGGTTCTGATTTCACGAGCCAGTAGCGGGGAGCGGACGGTTTTTTTTCTTTCATGGAGTGCAGGGGTTATCGCGGCTGCCCGGCGATGGGCAAGCCGGAGTCGGCGGGGGCCGGCGTGCCCGGTCGGGAGAAGACGGGGTTGGGCGGCCAACGCCAGCCGCGGTCCACGGGAGCGCGCGCCCGCCGACGGCAGCGACGGACCGCAGCCGGTGACCGGGGAGTGTAGTATTACGTTGTCATGGGAGGGGGCCTTTGGTGCGCTGACTCAGATGGACGCGACCGATGCCGAAAAAGCCAACGCCCGGCGGGTGCAGCGGCTGCTTTACGGGCTGATGATCGTGCTGATCGGCGTCCCGCTGATGATTTTTGTCGTGCGTCTCTTCTGAAGGCTGTTTGCGGCAACCTGCGCATGAACAAAACTCTACTGCCGATCCGGCTCGTCTTCATCGTGCTCTGTGCGGCGGCGGGATGGCTCGTTTCGTTCACCATTCTCGCGGGAGAACACACCCGGGGGATCGCAATCGGGGTGGGACTCGGAATCGGTCTGCTGGTCGTGCTCGTGGATGTGTTGCTGAAGGGATTTTCGCTGCGGGGGCTGTCGGCGCTGACCTTCGGGATCGGGGTCGGCCTGCTCATCGCGCACATGGTGGGCACGTCGCCGATTTTGGAGACGGGCGATCCCGCGACGGTCTATCTGGTGCGGCTCGGACTGTTCGTCATTTGTCCGTATCTCGCGGCGGTGATCGCCCTGCGGGGCAAAGACGAATTCAACCTCGTGATTCCCTATGTGCGGTTTGTGCCGCACGAGGTGGATGTACCGCTCGTCGTGGTGGACACCAGTGTGTTGATCGACGGCCGCATCGCCCGGGTATGCGAGAGCGGATTCCTGAGCGCCGCCCTGGTGATTCCGCGTTTTGTGCTGAATGAATTGCGCGCGGTGGCGGATTCGACCGATCCGCACAAGCAGGCGCGGGGCCGGCGCGGGCTCGATGTCCTCAACGAGCTGCGGAAGATCAAGCATCTGGATATCCGGATCATCGAGAGCGAAGTAACCAAGCGGGAGGATGTGGATGCGAAAATCGTGTTCCTCGCGCACTCGATGAGCGCGAAACTGCTGACGACGGACTACAATCTCGCGAAGATGGCCGAGTTTCACGGCGTGTCGTGGCTCAATCTTAACGCACTTGCGAAGTCGCTGCGTCCGGAATTGATGCTGGGCGAGCGGCTGGAAGTCGATCTGGTGAAGCCGGGCAAGGAAGAGGGGCAGGCGGTCGGTTTTATCGAGGATGGCTCAATGGTGGTCGTCAGCGGCGGGCGGCCGCACATCGGCCAGCACGTGCGGGCGGAAATCGTCAGTGTCTTGCCGACGGCGGGAGGGAAGATGATCTTCGCGCGCTTGGTGGCCCAGGTGGACTCGTGATCCGGCGCGGCCCGCGAGGGTGGGGCAGGAGGCGGACTTCCGCGCGCAATCGGGAACCGTTCCCGGTCGGTGAGCCCCCCCGGTTTTGGCGGCGAATTACCGCGTGAGCCATCAGCCGCGAAAAAACGGGTGAAAAATGGTGTTTACTTGCGCGCAACGATTTCGCAATACCACAGCCTCTGCTCGGGCCGGTAGCTCAGTTGATAGAGCGCGTCGTTCGCAACGACGAGGTCAGCGGTTTGATCCCGCTCCGGTCCACCAGATTCGCGCTGGGTGCAGCGTCGGTGCAGTCTGACGGAGTGGGTGCTGATGGCCGCTCCACCCCTCGGCGGTGGCCATAAAATAGGCGTCATCCCCCGCGGAGCGCCGCAGTTTCTCAGTTTTATTTTAGCGCAAAATAGTTGCACGTAAGAGGTTCCTGAAGGATATGGCGGGGCGCGTGAACTCGGAAAACCACGACTAGCGCATTGGCCCTGCATTTGCTAGGGTGTCGGTCGAATCGGGGTTAGCCTGACCTCCTGAAAATAACCATGACTGCCATGAAAAAGACCACGTCCAAATCTGCCGCCAAGTCGTCTGCCCCTGCGACCAAAGCAGCGCCCACCGGTAAAGCTCGCACGGCCAAAGCGCCCGTCCCGGTCAAAAAGGCGGCGTCGGCGGTGAAGACCGCAAAACCCGCGGTGAAAACGAAAGCGGTGGCCCCGGCCGCGGCGGCCGCGCCCGCGGTGAAGCCGGTGCCCTCCAAGCCGGTGGTCACGACCGTCACGGC
>CANHJG010000105.1 GCA_947461205.1 Opitutia bacterium | reverse complement strand
GAGGTTTCGTTGCGCACGGTGTAGGTGAACGAATCCTCGCCCACGTAGCCGTCCTTCGGTCGATACGCGAAATAGCCGAGGCGCGAGGTCTTCGTCTTGAAGAAGTCGGCGTCATCGCCGCTGCCGGCGAGGCCCACCCGGCCGAACAGCGGCTCCGCGGTGATGGTGTAGACGAGATCGCCGGTCGCATCGGCCCCGACCACTTCGCGGGCAACGACAAACTGGGCGTGGGCACCGGAGCCTTCGGTGACAATCTCCATCGGCGTGGACGAGACGATCACATCCTTGTCGGCGGTGGGCGCTCCGGTTGGCGGCGCGGGTGCGTCGGCGGCGAAGAGCGGGGCTGCGAGCAGGAGCGACGCCACGCCGAGGACGCGCAGCCCAAGGTGGACGGTGATGGCAAGGTTCATGGGGGTGAAGAGGAGGCGGCTCAGGGTGGTGAAGAGGAGGCGGCGCAGGATGGCTCTCTGTCATGCCGGACGCGGAGAGGTTCCGCGAGCGTGGGTTGCGGTGGGCGGGCGGTCAAAGGCCGCAGAGGAATTCGGTGATCCGATGGCGCGTCGGCCAGGCTCACGCGGTGGGCAGGCGGAGGACGAAGCGGGCGCCGGCGCGGGGGGCGTCGGTGACGGTGGCGGTGCCGCCGTGGGCCTCGACGATGGCTTTGACGAGCGAGAGGCCGAGGCCGAGGCCGCGTTGGGAGCGGCTGCTGTCGCCGCGGTAGAGGCGGCGCCAGATGGCGTCGCGCTCGGCGAGCGGCACGCCGGGGCCGGTGTCGGAAACGGTGACGACGACGGCGCCGGGCTCGGTGGCGGTGGTGAGGGTGACGGTGCCGCCGGCGGGGGTGTATTTGAGCGCGTTGTCGACGAGGTTGTTGATCGCCTGGCCGAGGCGGATGGCGTCGGCTTGGCATTCGGCCGGGGCCGGTTGGTCGACGAGGACGGTGAGGTCTTTTTCCTCGGCGACCTCGCGGTAGAGGTCGGCGGCGCGGTCGACGAGGGTGCGGACGTCGAGGGGGTCGCGGTTGAGTTGCAAGGCGCCGGCTTCGGCGGCGGAGATGTCGAGGAGAACTTCGAGGAGGTGGAGGACGCGGTCGGTTTCGTTGACGCAGTCGGCGAGGGCGGCGCGGGCTTCGGCGGGATCGCCGGCGTCCTGGAGGGCGAGTTCGGCGGTGCCGCGAAGGCGGGTGAGGGGGGTGCGCAGATCGTGGGCGAGGTTGTCGAGGGTTTCGCGGAGGACGCGGACGTGGGCGGCGTTTTTGTCGAGGAGGGTGTTGAGCTGCGTGACGAGCGTGGCGAGTTCGCCGCGGCTGCCGGTGGCGGGGACGCGGGCGGCGAGGTCGCCGGTTTCGAGGATGCGGCGCGCGGTGGCGGAGACGGCGCGGAGCGGGCGGGTGGCGCGCCAGGCGAGGACCATGCCGGCGGCGAACGAAAGCAGGAGGGCGGCGGCGCCGACGAGGGCGAAGGCGCGCTGGAGGGGCGCGAGGAGCACGGCGCGGCTGTCGAGGATGCGGCCGACCTGGAGCTGCCAGCCGGTGGGCCATGGGTAGGTGGCGATGGAGTAGTCGCGCAGGGCGGTTTGCGGGATGCGCTCGGTGCGCACCTCCTGGTTGACGGTAAACGGGCCGAAGGGAATCGATTTGATCTGCGTCTCGACCCAGTCGTCGGGCAGTTTTTGGAAAAACGTGGAGCTGTCGGGCGCGATGAGGCGGACGAAGGAAGCGCTCATCTCGGGCGAGGGATTATTTTTCACGCGCGCGATGACGTCGACGGGGGCGCCGCGCGTGAAGGCGTCGGCGAGGGAGCGGACCTGGCGTTCGAGGCCGGCGAGTTCGCGGGCGTTGAGGGATTCGGCGAGCGTCCAGTAGAGGACGCCGAAGAGGACGCCGCTGCTGAGGGCGAAGACGAGGGCGTATTGCGCGGCGAGGCGCAGGGCGAGGGACTGGCGCAGGCGGTGGAACACGTTGAGCGCTGAGAGTTGGGAGCGGAGAGCTGAGGGCGGAGGTTTCAACGTTGAGCACGGAGGGCTAGGCGCTGAGAGCCGATCCGAATCGGACTTCGGCCTCTCGGTGGATGGGCCGCGCTCAGACATGGGGGCGGAAGACGTAGCCGACGCCGCGGACGGTCTCGAGGCGGGTGTGCTCGGGATCGATCTTGGCGCGGAGGCGGGAGACGACGACGTCGACGACGTTGGTCTGCGGGTCGAAACTGTAGTCCCAGACGTGCTCGAGGATCATCGTTTTGCTCACGGGGCGGCCGGCGTGGCGGAGGAGGAAGGCGAGGAGGGTGAATTCGCGCGGCTGCAGCTCGACGGGCTGGCCGGCGTGGGTGACTTCGCGGGTGACGAGGTCGAGGGTGACGTCGCCGCAGGCGAGGCGGGTGGCCTCGGGCGATTGGGAGGCGCGGCGGATGAGGGCGTGGACACGGGCGAGGAGTTCGGAGAAGGCGAACGGCTTCGTGAGATAGTCGTCGCCGCCGGCTTGGAGGCCGCGGATACGGTCGTCGACGGAACTTTTGGCGCTGAGGAAAAGGACCGGCGTGACGCGGCGGGCGGCGCGGAGGCGTTTGACGAGGCTGATGCCGTCGAGTAGGGGCAGCATGACGTCGACGATCATGGCGTCGTAGTCGGTGGAATCGGCGAGGGCGAGGCCGGTCTCGCCCTCGGGGGCGTGGTCGGCGGCGTAGCCGGCTTGCTTGAGGCCGCGCACGACGAAGGAGGCGATTTTGGAATCATCTTCGACGACGAGGATGCGCATGGTGAGGGGAGGAGGCTGGACGCGGAAGCCGGTGGGCGGAAGGCGGAAAGCGAAGGGCCGCACCGTAACCGGTGCGGCGATAGGGCGGCGAGTGCGGAAGAACCGGGAAAAAGAAAACCGGCATCGGTCGACCCCAACGAAGACCGATGCCGGATTAATGGCTCACTGTTCAACAACCCGGACCTGAACCTAAAGGAAAGAGGGCGGGTCAGAGACGCCGCCCGAGGTGCTTACTGCTGGCTGTCTTTGTCGGAGCCGGTTTCGTCGACGACGACAAAGAGGGTGTTGCCCTTGGACCAAAGCTTGAGGAGCGTTTTCTTGGTCTCGGCTTTGGTGCTGAGCTCGATGGCGTCTTTGGCGTTGGCGACGGGCTCGCGGTTGATCTCGAGGATGACGTCGCCGGGCTTGAGGCCGGCGCGGGCGGAGGCGGAGCTCGGGTCGACCTGGGTGATGACCGCGCCCTTCAGCTTGGCGGGAAAATTCAGCTCGCGGCGGCTGTTGCGGTCGAGGTCCTCGACGGCGACGCCGTTGAGCACGCCCTCGTCGTCGCCGTTGTTCTTCGAGAATGATTCCCGGCCCTGGCCGGCGCGCTTGGAACCCGGACGCTCGGCGGTCGTCGCGGCGACAGTCTCGGTCTTCCCGCTGCGGAGGACGTCAAGATTGAGTTGGGTGCCGGGGCTGAAGGAGCTGACCTGGTTTTTGAGGTTGTTGGCGTCGGTGACGGGTGAGCCGTTGAGCGCGGTGATGACGTCGCCCTCCTGGAGGCCGGCCTTGGCGGCGGGGCTGTCGGGGACGATGTCGGCGATGAGTGCGCCCTGATTGTTCTTCAAGTTGAAGGATTCGGCGAGCGCGGGGGTGATTGTCTGGATGTTCACGCCGAGGTAGCCGCGGGTGACCTTGCCGGTTTTGACGAGGCTGCCGGCGACTTGGCTGACGAGGTTCGCGGGGACGGCGAGGCCGACGCCCTGGAAGCCGCCGTTGCGGCTGAGGATGGCGGTATTGATGCCGAGGAGACGGCCGTTGATGTCGACGAGGGCGCCGCCGGAGTTGCCGGGATTGATGGCGGCGTCGGTTTGGATGAAGTCTTCGTAGCCTTCGACCTCGGCGAGGATGCCGACGTTGCGGCCCTTGGCGCTGACGATGCCGCTGGTGACTGTTTCGCCGATGCCGAAGGGATTGCCGATGGCGAGGACGCGGTCGCCGACTTCGGATTTCGCGCTGTCGGCGAAGGTGACGGCGGGAAGATCTTTCGCGTCGATTTTGACGACGGCGAGGTCGGTCTGCGGATCGCGGCCGACGACCTTGGCGGTGAATTCGCGGCCGTCGGTGAGCGCGACCGTCACGAGGTCGGCGCCGTCGACGACATGGTTGTTGGTCACCACGTAGCCGTCGGCGCTGACGATGACGCCGGAGCCGAGGCCGTTTTGCGGGGGGGGGCGCATCTCGGGGAGGCGATGGCCGAAGAACTGGCGGAGCGAGGGATGGTCGAAGCCGGGCGGGAGGTCGGTACCGCGGGCGGCGACGCGCTTGGCCTTGGTCTCGGTGGTGATTTTGACGACGCTCGGGGCGACGCGCTTCACGATGGACGAGAAGCTGGCGGCTTCGAGTTGGCCGCGGGCGACGGGGGTGGTGTCGCGTTTGAGGTCGATGGCGGGTTGGGTGGAGCCGGTGGCGGAGGCGCCGACGAGGGCCCCGGCGAGAGCGAAGAGGCCGAGGGCGGCGAGGGCGGTCACGCGGGATTTCGCGGGGCGACGGGTCGAGGGGACGGGAACGAATTGCGGAGGATTCATGGTGAGAGGAGGGTGGAGGGTTGAGTGAGGGAGGGTCGAACGGGTTGAGGCAGTGAGCGGAAGGTAGCACGGCGTATTCTCCCGGGCCTTTCCGGGAGATTACAGAAATGTAAGGTTACGGGGCGGGGCGTGCCCCGGCCGGGCGGAGGGGCCGGGCGAAAATTTCGCGGAAAGTGATTGCCGCGGCTTTTTCCGCGCGACGACACTCTCGGCCATACCCTCTATGAAAAACGTTCGTCTCGGCATCGTCGGTCTCGGCAACATCGGCAAGTTTCACACGGGCTACCTGCTCGAAAACAAAATTTCGCGGTGCACGCTCACGGCGGTCAGCGACGCGTTCGCGCCCGGTCTGAAGCCGTTCGAGGGCCGGCCGGGGCTGAAGACGTTTGCGAGTTGCACCGACATGATCCGCTCGGGCGAGATCGACGCGTTGGTGATCGCGACTCCGCATTTTCTCCATACGACGATCGGGATCGAGGCGTTGAAGGCGGGGCTACACATTATGGTGGAGAAGCCGATCTCGGCGCACAAGGCGGACGCCGAGCGGCTGATTGCGACGGCGCAGGAGCACCCAAAGCAGGTGTTTGCGGGGATGTTTCAGATGCGCGTCGAGCCGCGGTATCAGAAGATCCGCAAGCTGATTCAGGACGGGGAGCTCGGGGAGATCGTGCGGATCAACTGGATCATCACGGATTGGTTCCGCACGGAGGCCTACTATGCGAGCGGCGGCTGGCGGGCGACGTGGAAGGGCGAGGGCGGCGGCGTGCTGCTCAACCAGTGTCTCCACCAACTGGACATGCTGCAGTGGCTGTGCGGGATGCCGGCGCGCGTGCGCGGGTTTTGCCAGCTCGGACGTTTTCACAACATCGAGGTTGAGGACAACATCACGACCTACCTCGAGTGGCCGAACAAGGCCACGGGGGTGTTTATCTCCTCGACGGGCGAGGCGCCGGGCACGAACCGGTTCGAGATCAGCGGCACGCGCGGCAAGATCGTGCTCGAAAACAACAAGGTTTCCTTCACGCGCAACGACGCGGACATGCTCGAGTTCAGCCGGACCTCGAAGAGTGGCTTCGCGAAGCCCGAGGTGTGGAACATCGACATTCCGTTCGAGAGTGCGAACAACCCGCACGGCGTGCTGATGCAGAATTTCGTCGATGCGATTCTCGACGGCACGCCTTTGATTGCGCCCGGCGCCGAAGGCATGGGCTCGGTGGAACTCGCCAACGTGCTGCTCTACTCCTCGCTCATCAACCAGTCGGTTGAGCTGCCGATGGACAGCGCGGCGTGGGAGGGGAAGCTCAATCAGTTGATTGCGGAGTCGCGACACGAGAAGAAGGTCGTGGAGACCACGACCGAAGATTTCACGAAGTCGTTTCGGCGCTGAGGTCGGGCGACGACGGCGCGAGGGCGGCGGTTGGCTGGAGCAGGCGCCAGCCGCCCGTTGACGCCGGGCGAGGCGGCGGATTGCATCCCGGCATGACAGAGGCCGTGATCAATCCGCGCGTGGTCGAGGGAAGTGAAGGCGCTCAGGTGGATCGGTCGTAGCGACGGTTTTTCAATTTGCTTTACCCATGAATACCCAACCCCCGAGTCCGCTCTCCCGCCGCGAATTTCTGCAACACACCGGCCGCTTTGCGACGGTGTCCGCGCTCGCCGGCGTGGCGTTGCCCTCCGTGCATGCGGCGGGGAGCGACCTGATCCGGGTGGCGCTCGTGGGCTGCGGCGGTCGCGGGACCGGCGCGGCGGGTCAGGCGCTCTCGACGACGAGCGGGCCGATCAAGCTTGTGGCGATGGCCGATGTGTTCGACGCGCGGCTGGCGAGTTCGCACGCGAAGTTGACGAAGCAGTTCGTGGCGCAGGCGACGCTGGTCGACGTGCCGGAGGACCGCCGGTTCATCGGGCTCGATTCCTATAAGGCGGCGATGGATGCACTGAAGCCGGGCGATGTCGTGATTTTGGCGACGCCGCCGGCGTTTCGGTGGGTGCATTTCGGTTACGCGATCGCGAAAGGCCTGCACGTGTTCATGGAAAAGCCGGTCACGGTGGACGGGCCCACGAGCAAACGGATGCTGCTGCTCGGCGAGGAAGCGTCGCGCAAGAGCCTCAAGGTCGGCGTTGGGCTGATGTGCCGGCATTGCAAAGCGCGCGGGGAACTGGCCGACCGCATCCAGCAGGGGCAAATCGGCGATCTGCTGCTGATGCGGGCGTATCGGCTGCACGGGCCGATCGGGTTTTTCGCGTCGCCGCCGAAGCCCGCGAACAAGACGGACCTGATGTATCAGATCGAGCGGTTCCACAGTTTCTTGTGGGCGAGCGGGGGGGCGTTCAGCGATTTCTACATTCACAATATTGACGAGTGTGCGTGGATGAAGGGCGCATGGCCGGTGAAGGCGCAGGCGAACGGCGGGCGCCACTATCGCGGCGACAGCATCGACCAGAATTTCGACGCCTACTCGGTGGAATACACGTTTGGCGACGGGGCGAAACTCTTCCTCGAAGGCCGGTGCCAGACCGGAGCCCAGGCCGACCACTCCAGCTGGGCGCACGGGACCAAGGGCCTCGCGGTCATTTCGGAAAAAGGCCACCTCCCGTCGCGGGCGCGGATCTACCGGGGCCAAAATGTCGTGCCAGAGAATCTCGTCTGGTCCTTCCCTCCGCCGGAGCCGAATCCTTACCAGGTGGAATGGGACGATCTCATCAGCGCCATCCGGCAGGACAAGCCCTACAACGAAGTGCGACGCGGCGTGGAGGCGAGCCTGGTCACCTCGATGGGGCGCATGGCGGCGCACACGGGGCGCACGGTTACCTATGACGAGATGCTGAACTGCGACCACGAATTTGCGCCCGGGCTCGATACGCTGACGGCGGATTCGCCGGCGCCGCTGCAGCCGGATGGGAACGGGCGGTATCCGGTGCCGCAGCCGGGGGTCAATACGAAGCGGGAGTATTGAGCGGCGCACGGAGTTTTGACCACGGATCGCGGGCCGGGCGGCGGGCACGAGGACGGGGACGACCAAGCGGGCGAGCCACGGGAGGGCGACGCTGGGCGCGCCGGGCCAGAGCCGAAGCGGGGGCGGCGGCGCTGGCGGAGTGCAGCGCGCTGGAGGGCAGGTCGCTCAACGACACGGGCGGCCGGCTGAAGTGGCGCGATTCGCCCGGTTGATCGACGGCATTTTGGCACAGGAAGATCGCGTGGCGCTGTGTCCGGGTGGGCAAAACCGGTCAGCGGGCCGAAAGGGAGGGAGGTTTTCCTAGCGCCGAAAAACGGCATCGCCTTGCGGGGCAGTCTGTGACTCAAGTTTCGGTTTTCCCCGAAAAACCCATGAAGAAACTGATCTCCCTCCTGGCCCTCGCGGCCTGCGCCGTTGTGTCGCCGGCGGCCGATACCAAGCCCGTCGAGACGACGTTCCAACGCTATTGGAGCTCCTACGCGAAGAAGGATTTTGCCAAAGCGGCGGCCGACGTATCGCCGAGCGATCTGGAGGCGACGAAGGCGGCGGTGCTGCCGGTGTTCCTCGCGGGCCAAGGCAGCAAGGCCAAGGACGCCTCAGAGGTCTTGAGCGCGTTTTTTGGAAAGACGGTGGGCAAGGCGCGCGAGACGATGTCCGCGGTCGACGTGTTTGTGGGATTGAATCGCGTCGTCGCGGCGGGCAGTCCGGAACTGTTCGAGGTTTTGAAGGACGCGGCGGTCAGCATCATTTTCGTGCGCTCGGTGAGCGACGACGCGGCCGAGATTCACTTTCAGGTGATGGTGCGCGGTCAGGGCGATACCGATGCGGAGTCGCTGGTGAAAAAAGACGGCCGCTGGTGGGTGAAGATCAAAGACGACCCGAAGCAGACGGCGGACAGTTTCAAGGAATTGTTTGCGGGGAAGTGAAGATGGGGCGGGCGGCTCGGCGGTGACGCGCGGCGCCACTCGCTCGCGTTCGCGGCGCCTCGGGATTTCAGGACCCAAAAAAGGGCCGGTCGGGTGACCGGCCCTTTTTTATGTCGGCGGTGGGGAAACCGCCGCTCCGGCAGGAGGCTCACCGCATTTTGGAGAAGGTGCTCTGGAGGAGCTGGAGGTCGGAGGCGTTTTTCGTGCGCTCACGGGCCTTGGTGACGAGCTCGGCCTCGAGCACGTTTTTCGTTTTGCGGGCGTTGCTTTCGTAGAAGACGCCGAAGGAGCCGGGCCAGGCCTGGCCGGCGAGTTTGAACGCGGCGACTTCGTCGGTGACGTCGTGGCGGTCGGCGTCCTCGGGGGTGCCGTCGTTTTTCTTTTCCTGGATGAGCGACCAGGTGCCGCCTTTGCGCGGGATGGAGGAGTCGAAGGCGCCCGCGTAGAACTCGACGCACTCGGAGAGGATTTCGACGACGGAGAAGCCGGGGTGTTTCGCGGCACGCGTCATCATTTCCACCATGTGGTTGACCTGGGTGGCGTGGCTGCGGGCGACGAAGGTGGCGCCGGTGTTGAGCAGGGTGCGCATCGGGTTGATCGGCTGGTCGATCGCACCGGTGGGGTCGGTTTTCGTTTTGAACCCGATCGGGGAGGTCGGCGACGTTTGCTTCTTGGTCAGGCCATAGACGGAGTTGTCCATGATGACGTAGGTGAGGTTCACGTTTTTGCGGGCGGTGTGGACGAGGTGGTTGCCGCCGATGGAGAAGCCGTCGCCGTCGCCGCCGAAGACGAAGACGTGGAGGTCTTCGTTGCCGAGGCTGATGCCGGCGGCGAAGGGCAGGGCGCGGCCGTGGATGTAGTGGCCGCCGTGGGTGTTGACGAAATACGGGAAGCGGGAGGAGCAGCCGATGCCGGCGAAGGTGACGATTTTCTCGTGCGGGTATTGGAGTTTTTCGAGGACGCGGTAGAAGGAGGCGAGGACGGCGAAGTCGCCGCAACCGGGGCACCAGGTGGGGTGGTCGGCGGTGAGGATTTTTTTGGTGAGCGGGGCGCCGGCAGGTGCCGGAGGGGGTGGGGTGGCGAGCGCGGTGGACATCGGAGAACGGGGTTGGGCGATCGAAAATCGGGTGGCAGAGAAGGGGCGGGTGCGCGGAGCGATTAGCTTTTCGCGAGGGCGCTGGGGCGGGCGATGCCGAGAGAGGCATCGAGTTCGGCGCTCGCGATGTGCTGGGCGACGCCGGCGACGATTTCGCTGACCTTGAAGGTGAGGCCGTCGGTTTTGCAGACGCTCACGATCGCTGGGTTGGCGTAACGGGCCCGCAGCAGCATGGCCAGCTGGCCGTAGCCGTAGAGACCTTCGTCGTTGATCTCGGCCACCACAATTTTGGGGTAGCGCTGGAACGTAGCCTCGAGCCCGTTGGGCAGCGGATGAAGGTGGCGCAGGTGGAGGTGGCCGGCTTTGACGCCGGCGGAGTTGATGCGCTTCAGCGCCTCGAGGCCGGGGCCCCACGTCGAGCCCCACGTGACCAGGAGAACTTCACCGGCGGAGTCACCGCTGAGCTCAGGCGACGGGAGCGAGGCGCCGAGGTGTTTGATTTTGTCGCGGCGCTTCGCGGTCATCTGGGTATGCAGCTTGGAACTTCCGGTCGGGTGGCCGAGTTCGTCGTGTTCGAGGCCAGTGACGGTCGGATATTTGCCGGAGCCGATCTTGGAACCGGGAGGCGCGTGCCGCGTGATCGCGTCGAGCGGGTAGGGTTTGAAATCGGCGCCGCGGTCGGAGAGGTCGGCCTTCGGGTCGACCATCAGCTTCGGGAAATCGGGTTCGTCGAACGCCTCGATGCGACTGGCGAGGGCCATGTCCGTGAGGATCAGAACCGGGGTCGAATAGGTGCGGGCGATGCGGCAGGCCTCCAGGGCGATGTAGAAGCAGTCTTCGACGTTTTTCGGGGAGAGGACGACGCGGGGGGTATCGCCGTGGCTGCCGTAGATGGCCTGCATGAGGTCGCTTTGCTCCACGTTGGTGGGCATGCCGGTGGAGGGGCCGCCGCGCTGGACGTTGACGACGATCAGGGGCATCTCGGCCATGGTGGCCCATCCGAGCGCTTCCATCTTCAACGAGAGACCGGGCCCGGAGCTTCCGGTGATGGCAAGGTGCCCGGTGTAAGAGAAACCGATCGCGGTGGAAATGGCGGCGATCTCGTCTTCGCATTGCACGAAGAGGCCGCCGTATTTCGGGAGTTCGGTGCGCAGGGTCTCCATGATGGAGGACCACGGAGTGATCGGATAACCGGCTCCGTGGCGGACGCCGGCGGCGAGGAGGCCGTAGGCGAGCGCTTGGTTGCCATCCATCGTGACCTGCGGGCGACCGCTGGTCTGGGTGGCGAGATCAATGGCTTCGAAGCGATAAAACAGATCGCGGAGATTATTCTGCGGCCAAGCGTGACCGGCGTCGAAGGCGAGCATGGCGTTGCGGACCACATCCTCGTTTTTGCCACCAAACCGCTCTTTGATGAGGGCGGCGAGCTTGGCGACATCGAGGTCGAAGACGCGCGCGAGCAGGCCGAGGATGTAGATATTCTTGCCCTTGTCCTTGCCGGCGCCGCCGACGGCTTCGACGGTGCCGCTGGTGATGGGAACGGCGACCTGGGTGAAGCGATTGTCGCCTTCGACGGGTTTGACGTGGTCAGAATCGTAGAGGAGGACGCCGCCGGGCCGAAGCGAGCCGATGTGAGCGTCGTAGCTATGTTGGTAGAAGGCCACGAGCATGTCCGCGCGGTCACCCGAAGACAGAATGTCGCCGGTGCCCATGCGGACCTGAAAGATCGAGGGCCCGCCGGAGATGGTGGACGGGATCGTCATGTAGGTCATGACGTCCTGATCGCTGCGACCCGCGAGGCGGGCGAGGAAGCCGCCGACGGACTGGATGCCGTCCTGCGAGTTACCGGCGAGCCGGATGACGACGTCGTGAATCGCGCGGGGAGGGGCCGAGGGTGCGGCGACGCCACCCGGGGTTTCGGGGGTGTTTGGGCTGACCATGACGGGGGGAGGGTTGAGGGAACGAACAGCGGAAAGAACGAGGGCGACCGTGAGTGGTCGGAAAGCCGGAGTCAACGGGCGGCGGCAGGGTCAGGAGTCGAATTAGAACAATGAGCGGTGCGCGGGATTGGCAGAAGGGAGCGTAATGTGGTTTTAAGCACCAAAACCGGCCGGATTTCGGCGGCGGAAACGGGGTGGTGTCAGTCGTAAAAGAGCACACAGACGCACTGGGGGACCGGGGCGGTGTGCGGCGTGAGAGCGAGGCGGCCGGTGGTCGGGTCGACGCGGAAGACGGTGAGGTCGGGGGAGTCCTGATGGGCGCAGACGAGCCAGCGGCCATCGGGCGAGAGCGCGAAGTTGCGCGGGTTTTGGCCGCCGCAGGGGACGATCTCGATGAGGGTGAGGTGACCGGTGTCGGGGGCGATCGCGAAAACGGTGAGGCTATCGTGGGTACGATTGGACGTGTAAAGAAAGCGGCCGTTGGGGTGGACGCGGACTTCGGCGCCCCACTTGAGGCCGGTGAAGTCGGGCGGAAGGCAGGAGATCGTCTGGAGCGGGGTGAGGGCGCCGGTCGCGGCGGTGTAAGTGAACGCTTCGAGGGTGCCGCCCATTTCGGTGAGGGCGTAGGCGAAGCGGCCGTCGTGGCCGAATTTGAAATGACGCGGGCCGGAGCCGGGAGCCGTGGCGACAAACGGCGCGGGGGCGGGCGAGAGCTTCGCAGCGGCGGGGTCGAGGGCGTAGGAGAAAACCTTGTCGAGCCCGAGGTCGCAGACGACGACGTGGCGGTTGTCAGGCGAGACGGTGACGGAGTGGGCGTGCGGGGCGTCCTGGCGTTTGGGGTCGGGGCCGTGGCCGGTGTGCTGGGTTTTCGTGGGCGGCCCGAGCGTGCCGTCGGGACGTAGGGGAATGGTGGCGACGAAGCCTTCGCGGTAGTTGGCGGCGAGGAGGGTGCGGCCGGTGGCGTCGACGGCGAGGTGCGAGGGCGGCTGGGCGGGCGGAGGGGGCGGGGAGGCGACGGCGAGCGGAGTGAGCGTGGGCGTGGCCGGATCGACGGCATAGCTGACGGCCTGGGCGGCCGACGGGTGGAGCGCGTAGAGAAATTTTCGGTCGGGCGAGAGGGTGATCCAAGCGGGATCGGGCGTGGCGGCGGCCAAGGTGGGCGCCGAGAGTGCGCCGGTGTTGCCGTCGAGGCGGACCGTGTAGATGCCGCGGCTGCCGTTTTTCGTGTAGGTGCCGAGGAAGATCAGGTGGGAGAGGGCGGGGGGCATGGCAAATGAAAGGAAGGAGATGAAGACCGGGGCGCGCTGCAGGACGGTGAGCAGCGGGCGGTGGGCAGCAAGCGGACCGCAAGGGCACGGCAATCCGGGGCGGACGTAAAGCCACGAAACACGGGCGGACGGGGCACGGGCGCAGTTCCGTTTTGTGCGGGGTTCGGGGGCTCCGGGTGGGCCGTGCGCTCCGCGCGCGGCTCCGCCGACCATGCCGCGCGCGCGCTGCGACCCGCCGCCCGCGAGCGGCCGGCGCACCTTGGGCGCCGCTGGCAGGAAAACAAGCTGCGCCGAGGGTCAGGCCACGTGGGGGCGGTGCTGCGCGATGGTGGGGTCGGCGAGGGCGGCTTTAAAATGGTGGCGGCACATCGCGACGTAGCGGTCGTTGCCGCCGATTTCCACCTGGTCCCCATCGCGGACGGCATGGCCGGCGGTGTCGACGCGGAGATTCATCGTGGCTTTGCGGCCGCAGTGGCAGATGGTTTTCAGCTCGGTGAGATCGTCGGCGAGCGCGAGGAGGGTGGCGCTGCCGGGGAACAGGTTGCCCTTAAAATCGGTGCGGAGGCCGTAACACAGGACTGGGATGTCAAGGGTGTCTGTGACGTCGGTGGCCTGCCAGACCTGGGCGGGAGTGAGGAATTGGGCCTCGTCGATGAGCACGCAGGCGACGGGGTCGGCGAGGTGGTCGGTGCGAATCCGGTCGAGGAGGTGGTCGGACGGGGTGAGCGAGATGGCGCTCGAGCGGAGACCGATGCGCGACTCGATGCGACTGAGGCCGGCGCGGTGATCGATGGACGGCGCGAAGAGGAGCGTGCGCATGCCGCGCTCGCGGTAGTTGTAGCTCGACTGGAGGAGCACGGTGCTTTTGCCGGCGTTCATCGCCGAGTAGTAGAAGTAGAGTTTGGCCATGCGCAGCGGGAGGCGGAAGACGGAGGGAAAGGGAAAGGGAAAGGGCGGGGGAAAGGGAAAAGGAGGGGGAAAGGGAAAGTGAAAGTGAAAGTGAAAGTGAAAGGGAAAGGGAAAGGGAAAGAGATAGGGAAAGGGCGGGGGAGAGATGGAGGGGTGGCGGGAAAAAATCGAGCGCGGGCTTCGCGCTTGCGCTGGGCGCGGGTGGTGGCGGAGGGTGGGGGATGATGCTTTTTCAGACGCTGCGAATCGGAATTCTGACCGCGTTGCTGGCGACCGGGCTGGTGCGGGGCGCCGTGCAGCCCGGCGAATCGGCCGTGAAGACGACGGAGTGGAACGGTTACACGCGGATTGATTTCGCGGTGGCGGGCCGGCCGGCTGTGCTGGTGGCGCCCAAATCCGCGGCGGCGGGTCGGCCGTGGATCTGGCGCACGGAGTTTTTCGGGCACGAGCCGCAGGCGGATGTCGCGTTGCTCGCGCGCGGGTGGCACGTCGCCTACCTGGATGCGAAAAATCTGTATGGGGCTCCGAAGGCGATTGCGTTGCTGGAGACGTTCCATGCGCATGTGACGAAGGAGTTCGGGTTGGCGCAGCGCGTCGTCCTCGAAGGTTTTAGCCGCGGCGGGCTGTATGCATTTAACTTTGCCGTGGCGCATCCGTCGTGGGTTGCGGCGCTCTACCTCGATGCGCCGGTGCTGGATATCCGCAGCTGGCCGGGAAAAAAGCCGGAGTCGAAGGAATGGCGCGAATGTCTCGCGGCCTACGGGTTGACGGCAGAAACGGTGGCGGGGTTCACGGGTGGCCCCCTGGACAATGTCGCGGCGGTGG
This sequence comes from Opitutia bacterium, assembly GCA_947461205.1. GTDB lineage: Bacteria > Verrucomicrobiota > Verrucomicrobiia > Opitutales > Opitutaceae > GAS368. Next base: position 2,526 of record CANHJG010000105.1, on the reverse strand, counting down.
CGAAGGCGCGCGTGCCGATTTTGTCGGTGTGCGGCGGGGCGGATAAGACGGTACCGCTCGCGGAGAACACGGCGTTGTTGGAGAAACGTTATCGCGAGCTCGGTGGCCCGATCGAAGTGATCGTGAAGGACGGCGTGGACCACCATCCGCACAGTTTGAAAGATCCGGCGCCGATCGTGGCGTTTCTGGTGAAGCACGCGCGGTTTTGACTACGGCGGTTGGGCAACCGCCGCTCCCTGAGCCGTGACGATTCACTCTGGCGCAGGCCGTGCGCTTGCGCGCGCGGCCGAAAAGGCGCCCGCTCGCAGGCGGCCGACGAGGTCACCGTCCGGCTTTTGCATGCTCGAGGAGCAGGGCAGCGGGCTGAAGGGGTGCGGCTTCGTCTTACTTTGTCCCGTCCCGCTGAGAAATCCCTTGAAATAAAGTGTCACGTATTACGTGACACTACCTCTGGGGAAAGCGGGGTTTTTGGGCACGAAACTTAACGGAGTAATATTAGGTCGCCTCGTTTTCGTAGGTGCGTTCGGGCAGCCACCACGAGGCGAGGGCGGCGGCGGCGGCGATGAGGCTGACCCACAGGAGCGCGTTACGGAAATCGCCGACCGGCGCGTAAAGGCCGAAGACGACGGACGCGATGGCGGCGGCGATGCGGCCGATATTGTAGCAGAAACCGGCGCCCGTCGTGCGGAGCAAGGTGGGGAAGAGCGGGGGTAGATACATCGTGAAGAGTCCGAACACGCCACCGAAGAATCCGCCGATGGGCAGCCAGAACCAAGCGAGCGCCCCGAAGCCACGCGGCACGACGTAGGCGGCGAAAATGGCGGAGCCGAGGCCCATGAACATGACGACGATGGCGCGGCGGTTGCCGAAACGCTGGGCGACCCATGCGGCCCCGAAGTTGCCGACGACGGAGGCGGCGTTGAACGCGAAGAACGCGGCGGAGACAAGGCCCGTGATCTCGGCGGCGGGCGTCTGCGCGTCGACGAGGATTTTGCGCAGATGTTGCGTTTGCCAGAAGAGAAACAACCACCACGCGGAGAGGCCGAGCGCACAGACCAGGGTGGTGCGCAGGGTGGTCGAGCGCACGTTGCCTTGAAAGAGCGCGATGGCGCCGGGTTTCTGCTGGACGGAGTGTTCGGCCTTTTGCCAGGTGTCCGGCTCGGGGACGTGTTTGCGGATCCAGAAGACGAGGAGCGCGGGCAGCACGCCGATCAGAAACACCCAGCGTTCGGAGCCGGGCGGCATGTAGGTCACGAGGAGGCCGACGAAGATGGCCCCAAAGAGGACGCCGACGTTGACGCCGGTCTGGAGCACGGCGGCCATCCAGGGCCGCCACGCTTTCGGCCACGTCTCGACGAGGAGCGAGGCGCCGACGGCCCACTCGCCGCCGATGCCGAGGGCGGCGATGAAACGGAAAATCATGAGCTGCTCCCAGGTTTGCGCAAAGGAGCAGAGGCCGGTGCAAATGGCGTAGGTCAGGATTGTGAGCGTGAGCGCGCGGCTGCGACCGAGGAGGTCGCCGAGGCGGCCGAAGAACGCGCCGCCCAGCGCCCAGCCGACAAGAAACGCGGCCTGGATGTAAGCTTTCTTCTCGTTGATCGCAGGATTGGCCGAGTCGGTCGTGTGCAGGAGCTGCATCACGAGCGGGCCGGCGACGAGCGTGTAGAGGTGGAGTTCGAGGCCGTCGAAAGTCCAGCCGAGCCAGGCCGCGAGGCCGGATTTCTTTTGCTGGGGGGAGAGTTCGCTGAGGCGGGTGGCTTCGCGGGGCGCGGTCGGCGGCGTCGGAGTCATGGGGTGGGCGAGAGTGCGGCAGGCGCGGCGGCGGCGCTCAAGCCTAATGACGATTTCGCGCGCGGTTGGGCCGGGGGCGGATGGCCGGTTTTCGGACACGGGCGGGAAAGCCCGTGCCACAGGGGAAAGCGGGATTACGGCCTAAAAAGCCCGTGCCCCGCCGCGCTGCTACCTCAGCGGTGCGCAGCGGGCATGGCAGGCGCAGGTGACGAGGTGGTCGTTCACCAGGCCGGTGGCCTGCATGAAGGCGTAGACGATCGTGGTGCCGACGAACGTGAAGCCGCGGGCGAGGAGGTCTTTCGAGAGGGCGTCGCTCTCGGGGGTGCGCGTGGGGACGTCTTGCATCGTGCGGCGGCGGTTGACGATGGGGCGGCGGTCCGGGACGAAACCCCAGAGGTAGCGGTCGAAGGTGCCGAACTCTTTTTGCACGGCGAGGAAGGCCTTGGCGTTGCCGATGGTCGCGGCGATTTTCAGGCGGTGGCGGACGATGCCGGCGTCCGCGAGGAGGGCCGTCACTTTTCTCGCGTCGTAGCAAGCGATTTTCGCGACCTCGAAATGGTCGAAAGCGCGGCGATAGTTTTCGCGTTTGGCGAGAATGGTGGACCAGCTGAGGCCGGCTTGGGCGCCTTCGAGGATGATCAGTTCGAAGAGGGCGCGGTCGTCGTGCTGCGGGACGCCCCACTCGGTGTCATGGTAGGCGATGTCGAGGGGTTTGGTGGGCCAGGGGCAGCGGGT
>CANHJG010000104.1 GCA_947461205.1 Opitutia bacterium | reverse complement strand
GCACCGAGGACGCCGAACATCGCCTCCGACAATTTCGCGGTCTTCCCGTGGTGATACGTGAAGCGCGCCTCGCGCACCCACGCCTGCTCGGTCCCGCTCGTCCAGCGGCGCTCCTGCGCGAGCGCCACGGTCACGGGCAATCCGATCCGGCGCGCCAGCCACGCTTCCGGCGCGGGCTCGCGTTTCTTCACGAGCCAATCGCCGACCGCGAGTGCATGCAGATCGGTCGTCAGAAAACACACGATGCTGTCCGTCACGGAGTCCACGATGGGCTCTGCGTGATTGTTGAACGACGTGTTCAGGAGCATCGGGACGCCGGTGCGCTCCCCAAAGGCATTGATCAGTTCCCAGTAACGGGCATTCGCCGCGCGTGCCACCGTCTGGACCCGCGCCGTGCCGTCGACATGCGTGATCGCCCCGAGCAACGTCCGCATCTCTGGACGCACGTCGAGAATGACGCTCATGGTCGGAAAGGTCTTCTGTGTCGCCGTGGTGATGAAGTAGTCATCAACCTTCTCCTCAAGCACCGAGGGCGCAAAGGGTCGATAAGCCTCCCGCTTCTTCACCATGCGATTGATGATGTCCTTGTTCTCTGCCGGCCGCGGATCCGCAAGAATGCTGCGGTTGCCCAATGCGCGTGGGCCGAACTCGGCGCGCCCTTGCACCCAGCCGATCGCCTTGCCCGCCGCGAGCTCGTCCGCCGCGCGCGCCACGATGTCGGCGCAGCGTTCGGCCGTCACGAAATCCGACCACGCTCTCAGCACCGGCTCGATCTGCGAATCATCGCCGATCGGCGTACCCCAGAGCACATGCGTCAGAGGCTCCACCGAAGATGCAGGCGCCAGCGCCAGTTGCACCGCAATGGCCGCGCCGAGCGCACAGCCCGCATCATGGGCGGCTGGCTGCACAAAGATCCGCTCAAAACCGCCTTCGTACAACACGCGCCCATTGAGCGAACAGTTGTGCGCCACCCCGCCGGCGAGGCACAGGTTCTTGTGCCCGGTCACCTTCCGGAAATGCGTCAGCACGTGCAACCCGATGAGCTCAACCGCCTCCTGCAGCGCGGCCGCCAGGTGCTGATGCGTCTCATTGAACACATCGCCTTTCCGGCGCGGCTTGGTCACGTGGAAAAGCCCACGCACCCGCTCGAGATGCAGTTGATAATCCCCCCCGGGCAGCAATTCGTAAAAGGTCTGAAACAGCGCGCGGTATTTCGTGGGATCGCCGTACGGTGCCATTCCCATCACCTTGTACTCGTCGAACATCTCGTAGCCGAGAAACCGGATCACATCGCGGTACAAATATCCGAGCGAATGCTGTTCAGTAAACGTCCGGAGCGGCTTCAGCGTTCGCCCGCGCCCGTCGTAGACCACACCCGAGATCCCCTCACCCTGACCGTCCAGCGTCACCACCAGCGCCTCGGTGAATCCCGACAGCGCGAACGCACTCACCGCGTGCCCGGTGTGGTGGTCCACGAAAAAGATCTTTGCAGCATCGAGTTCATATCCGAGCTCCTCGCGCAGCAGCCGCTGCATCACTGCGCGCGGGGTCAGCAGGTCCTTTTGTCCCAGATCCGCCAGGTGCAGGGTTTCCAGCACCCGCTTCACGTACGGCTCCGTTGCGTAGAAGACGACCGCGTCGAGCTGCTCCGGGCCAATCCCGGCGGACTCAAGGCAGAAGCGCAGCGCGCGGTGGGGCCGCTTGTTGGTGTGCTTGATGCGGTTGAGCCGCTCCTCCTCGATCGCCGCCACCACCCGCCCGTCGCGGATCAGCACCGCCGCCGCGTCATGGATGAAGTCATAGGGCAGCCGGTGCGCATTGGAGTGCGCAACGTCCATGCCTCCGGTCAGACCCAGAATCGTCACGACACGCCTCCGCCCGCCTGCACCCACGCCGCCAGCGCAGGCGGCAGGGGCTTGCGCTCCAACGTCTGGATATCGATCACCATGTGCTCAGTCTTCGCGAGGACGACCAGCTTCTCTCCCGCCGCCCCAAGCTGGAGCATGCGGTAGGCGATCGCGAATCCGTGGTCCCCGGCCGGTGTCACCGCCAGCTCAATCCGCACGTTGTCGCCGCTCTGCAGCGGCCCGAGGTACTGCGCATTCACCTTCATGATCGGGATCAGGATGCGGTTCTTGCCGAAAAAGGTCCGCAGTTCGATCCCCGACCGCAGCAGGCTGGCCTCATAGGCCTCATGGCAGAGTTCGAGGTATTTTGCGAAGAAGACGAAGCCGGCGCCGTCGACTTCCGCAAACCGGACCGTGCGCTGATAATGGGTGCTCATGAAAAATAGGAGTTAATCACGGATGGGCACGGATGAACACGGGTTTAACCAATCCGACTGCTCACGCCACTGTATGGTTCGTGTCCGTGTTTCTTCGTGTCCATCCGTGGTCAAGATCGCTCAGCTTCCCTTTGCCGCCTCGATTGCCTTGGCGAAGGATTCCGGCGTGGGGTTTTCGTAGAGGGCCGACGAGGGCAACTGGATGCCGAACTCCTTCTTCACCTTCGACAGCACCTGCACACTGATCAGGGAATCGCCGCCGAGTTCGAAGAAGTTGTCCTGCGTCCCCACCTGCTCGATGCCCAGCATCGCCTGCCACGCTTCGGTCAGCCGCGTTTCCATCGGCGTGCCGGGGGCCACGTAGGCATTGCCCAGTGCCGGACGGGGGTACAGCTTGCGCGCGGTCGGCTTCGGAGCGTCGCCCGAGCCGCCGGTCGGAGCCGACGCCTTCAACTGGCCGCGCATATGATCGAGGATCGGCTGGAGCGGACGCGGCGACACCACCACCTGCGCCGAGGCCGAGGCCAGGATGCGCGCCAGCGCCTCGACCCCCTCGTTGGGTTTGATCGAGTCCGCCGTCGCGCTGCCCCGGGCCTCCGGCGCCGCCTTGGGCCGCCCGCCTGCGAGGCGCGCTGGCTTGGCCGGCGGCGTGATAGCGAGGACGATTTTGCCGATATGGCGTGCACCGGCCATCGTCTGAAACGCGGCGGCCACCTCCGTGATCGGGAACACCTCCAGCGGCAGCGGCCGGAACTGGCCGCTGCGGAAGTAGCCCATGATCTCATCGAGCATTGCTCGCACGAACTCCGGCCGGCCGAGCATCAGCGGCCCGAGCTCGATCGCCATGAACGACAGGTTATTCGCAAACGGACGCAGTCCGAGCTGGCTGTTCTGGTAGATGTCGCGAGCACCGATTTCGATGAACCGGCCGAACTGGGTGAGGACACCCAGGCCCTTGGGGATGAACTCGCCCGCGAGCGAATTGAGCACAACGTCCACGCCGCGCCCGTCCGTCGCCTTCATCACCTCGTCGGCAAATCCGGTCGAACGGGAGTCAAACACGTGCTTCACGCCGAGCGACTTCACATAGTCGCGCTTCTGCGGGCTGCCCGCGGTCGCGTAAACCTCTGCCCCGACCCGCAGCGCACACTGAATCGCCGCGAGGCCGACGCCACCGGCCGCGGCATGGATCAGCACCCGCTCGCCCTTGGCCAGGCGGCCCTGGACATGCAGCGCGTAGTGCGCCGTGAGGAATACCAGCGGAATGGTCGCAGCATCCTCGAAGCCAATGCCCTCCGCCAGCGGGGCCGCCGCGTTCTCGCGCACGGTCACAAACCCGCCGAAGCACTTCGCGCCCATCAGGATCACGCGATCACCGGGCGCGAATCCATCCACTCCCGGCCCCACACGCACCACCATGCCCGCGCCCTCGCCACCGAAGCCGGTCGCCAGACCCGCGTCGTGTTCCGACGAGAGCATGCCGAGACCGCGGAGGACGTCCTTGAAATTCAGACCGGCCGCGTACATCTGCACCTCGATCTCGCCCGCTCCCGGCTCACGCCGTTCCACCGGCACCGGCGCCAGCGTGTCGAGCTGACCCAGGGCGCTCATGTTGACCTGGAAGTTGGCCGCCCCGGGCAGGAACGGGAACAGATCGCCATCGGCCGCACCAGCCGCGGACGCCACCGTCCGGGCCTCGACCTTCTTCAACAGGTAGTCGTCCATCGCGACCAGCTCACGCCCCTGCTCATCCGCGAGGAAGACCTCGAAGTTGGCCGTCGGCTTGCCGCTCAACAGATCATCGTGCTGCTTGATGTAACTGCGTATCTTTGGGGTCAGCGGTCCGTAGACGCGCACCGAACCGTGGGAAAACGGAATGTAGACCGCCGACGTCTTGAACGGGAAGAAAGCGGTGAGGTCGAGCAGACCCGGGTGCAGCGGATGATCCTGCAAATCGTGCACATAGGCGTCGGGCAGGCGCTGCGCGGCGATGCCTTCGCGGTCGCCGATCTTGACCCACTCGGGTGTCATCCAACGCGGCCCCACCTTCAAGTGCGCTGCCTGATCGATCAAGCGGCCCGGCACCACCTTGTCCGGTGCGTTGACCACCACGTGGTCTGCGGTGCACCGTGCCTCGATCGCAACGAAATCGTGGGTGCGTGCCGGCTTCGACGTGCCGGCCTCGATGTGGCCGCGCGAATGCTCAAGCCACTCGCCCGATGCCGGAGCTGCTTCGCTCCGGACCGTGAAGTCGTAGCCCGAGCCCGCCTTCTTCAACACAACCTGAAGCTCGCGCGCCACGCCCGGCTCAACCGAGAACGTGGCCATGATGAACATCTCGCTGAACTCGTAGGTGTCCGCCGCCTCGTGCTGCGCAAAGGCCGCGCGCGCGATCTCCAGATAGGCCGTCCCCGGGAGGGTCGACTTTCCGTAGAGCTGGTGGTCCGTGATGATCCACGGCCCTTCGCTCGTAAACGTACCGGCGTAGTGAATCTCATTGCCCACGGCCCGCGTGCGCTGGAACAGCGGGTGGGCGACCGGACGCCAGTCCGACGCGCTCTTGGCCTTCGAACGGGCGACGGTCTCCACCGCCATGCCGATCTCGGCCCAGGCATCCCAGTTGATCGAAATCGCCGCCGGGCCGCCCGCGAGCGACGCCGCCCGCGCCATGACGTCGAGGCAGGAATTCGCCCCGCAATAGTCGACCTGGCCAAAGCCGCCGGTCACCGCCGCGATGGACGAATAGTGAACCGTGAAGTCCGGCGGTGCGTCCCGCAGCACGTCCTCCAGCACGAGCGCGCCCTTGATCTTGGCGTCAATGACCGCCGCCGCCGTCTTGAACTCCTTGAGCTGGATCACGCCGTCGCCGGCGACACCGGCCGCATGCATCACGCCGTCGATCCGGCCGAATCGGGCGCGGGCCTCCGCCACCGCCGCAGCCATCGCCGCGCGATCGGCCGTGTCGGCCGTGACCAGCAGAACCTCGGCCCCCAGCTCCTCCAGTCGCTGCACGATCGCGATGCGCCGGCTTGTGCGGTCCTCCTCGCCGTGGCCGCGCAGCCAGTGAGCCCACTCCGCCTTGGGCGGCAGCGCCGAGCGGTTGGTCAGCACCAGGCGCGCCTGGACGGACCGAGCCAGCCACTCCGCGACCTTCAGACCGATGCCACCAAGTCCGCCGGTGATGAGGTACACGCCGCTCGTCTTGAGCAGCGGCACGGTCGGGGCCGCAGCAAGGCGGCGTGCTTCGAAGCCCTGGACCAGCCGCCGGTTGCCGCGCCAGGCCACGACCGGCTCGCGCGGAATCGCGGCCAGCTCCGCCACGACGGCCGCCGCCTGCTCGTCCGCCGCGCCGGCCACATCCAGCGCCACGCTGCCGATGTGTTCGTATTCCTGCGCAATGACCTTGCACGGTCCGATCAGGGTCGCGCGCTCCGGCCCCACAATCGGTTCGCCTGACACGCTCTGGAGCCCGTTCGTGACCACCCCGAGACGCAGGGGAGCGGTGAGATTCTCGTCACCGAGCGCCTGCGCAAGGTACAGCAGACTGAAAAATCCGCGCGCCTGCGTCTCGCCAAATTGTGCCAGCGCCGGGCCCGCCGAACCCGGCTCCGCACTCCAGGCGTGCACGATCGTGCCCGGGAAGCGCTGTTCCGCCCGCAGGGCCGTCAGCAGCGTCGCATAATCGTCCTTGCTCGACGGATCGATGGCGTAGACCCCGTCGCCCCTCAGATCGAAGGACGCCGCCCGTTCGACCAGCGCCAGTGCGTTGCCCGCGGCCTTGATTCTTGCCACCAGCGCATCACGCAGGGGACCCGCGTCCGCCAGCACCAGCCATGGCTCCTTACCCGGCGCTGGCAGCGGCGCCGCCGCATCGCGCCACACCGGCGCGTAGAACCAGTCGGCAATGTCGGCCTGACGCGCGAACGACGTCGCCCCTGCGCCCGCCGTCTTTGGAGCGGGATCCTTGCGAGCCACCCAGTAGCGGGCGCGTTCAAAGGCATAGGTCGGCAAGGGCACACGCCGGCGGCGTTCGCCTCCGCTGAATCCGCGCCAGTTGATGTCCGCGCCCGCCGCCCACAGGCGGCCCAGCGCGGTCAGAATGAAGAGATCATCCGCGGTTTTCTCCTGCGGATGCCGCAGCGAGGTGACCGGCGCCCCCTGCGCCACCAGGTCCGCCTGCTGCTTGGTCAGCGTGCTCAGGGTCCGGCCCGGACCGACTTCGAGCCCGAGCCGCGTGCCGTCCTTGAGCAGTTCCGCCACGCCGTCGGCGAAGCGCACCGCCTGACGCAAATGTTGGGCCCAGTACGCGGGATCCGTCGCCTGCTCCGCCGTCACCCAGGTGCCGGTGACGTTCGACAGGTACGGCTTGACCGGCGCTCCACGCTTCACCTGCGCGACCAACGCCGTGAACTCCGGCAGAATCGGATCCATCATCCGCGAATGAAAGGCGTGCGACGTCTGCAACCGCCGCGTCTCCACGCCCCGCGCCTTGAGGGTCGCCTCCAGCGCATCCACCGCCGTATGCGGCCCCGCCGCCACGCACAGGGCCGGCGCATTCACCGCCGCCAGCGAAAGTTCTCCGCCAAGCAGAGGCGTCAGCTCCGCCTCGGGCAGCGGCACCGCCAGCATCGAGCCGGGGGCCACGCCCTGCATCAGCCGGCCGCGCGCCGCCACCAGCGCGAGGGCATCGTTCAATCCAAAGACCCCCGCTAGGGTGGCCGCGACATACTCGCCGATGCTGTGGCCGATCATCGCCTCCGGCTCCACACCCCAGCTCTGCCAGAGCCTGGCCAGCGCGTACTCGGTCACAAACAGCGCCGGCTGCGTCAGCGCGGTCTGCTTCAGCTTCTCCTCCGCCGCCGCCAGCCCGCCCTCGGCCGGATGCATAATCGTGCGCAGATCGAGCCCGAGGATCGGCTGGAGTACTTCGGCGCAGCGATCGACTTCCGCCCGGAAGACCGGCTCGGTCGCGTAAAGCCCGCGGCCCATGTCCGGGTACTGCGCACCCTGACCGGTGAACAGAAACGCCACCCTACGCCCGCCCGACGCCGGGCCGCTGTGCGCCTGCGCCGGTTTCTTGCCCTCCAGCGCGGCCACGATTTCCGCCGCGTCGCGACCCACCGCGATGCGGCGGTGTGTGAAGGCCTTGCGCCCGTGCTGCAGCGTGAACGCCACGTCCGCGAGGTTCGCGTCGGGATTCTGGTTGAGGAAGGTCACCAACTGATCCGTCGCCTGCTCCAGGCCCTTCTCGGACCGCGCCGACACCACGATCACCTGTGCGGACCGCGACTCGCCCGAGGCGCCCGGGACGGGCGGCTCCTCGACGATCGCGTGGGCATTGGTGCCACCGACCCCGAGCGAGCAGACGAGCGCGCGCCGGGGCGCACCGCCGGTCCGTTCCCACACTTCCAGCTTCGTGTTCACCGCAAAGGGACTCGCGGCAAAATCGATCTTGGGATTCGGATTCTTGAAATGCAGCGAGGGCGGAATGACGCCCTCCTTCACCGTCATAGCCGCCTTCATCAGGCCCGCCACGCCGGCCGCGCGGTCAAGATGACCGAAGTTCGTCTTGGCCGAGCCCAGCGCACAGTACTGCCGGCGCGTCGCACCCGTCGCCTCGAAGGCGCGCGTGAGCGCATGGACCTCGATCGGATCACCGACCAGCGTGGCCGTGCCATGCGCCTCGACGTAGCCAATCGTCTCCGGGTGCACGCCGGAGCGCTGGATCGCCTGCGTGATCGACTCGACCTGGCCCTGCACGCTGGGGGCCGTGTAGCCGGCCTTGATCGCGCCGTCATTGTTGATCGAGGACCCGCGGATTACCGCTTGAATCGTATCGCCGTCGGCGATCGCCCGGTCCAGTCGCTTCAACACCACGAGCCCCACACCGTTGCCGAACACCGTGCCGCTCGCCTCGGCGTCAAAGGTCCGGCAATGGCCGTCACGCGACTTGATGCCGCCTTCCTCGTACATGTAGCCCGACACACTCTCGCCGTTGATCGAGACGCCGCCCGCGAGCACCAGTTCACTTTCACCGCACAGAATGCTCTGGCAGCCGAGGTGAACCGCCACGAGCGACGTCGAACAGTAGGTCTGAACCGTGACGCTTGGGCCCTTCAGGTTAAGCTTGTAGGAAACGATCGTCGCCAGCGCGTCGCGGTCGTTGAACAGCGTGAGCGCCGAGATCGAGTTCTGGCCCGCGGTGAGTTCGTCGATCTGGGGAAAGAGATTCGTGACGAAGTAATTGCTCAGGTTGGCGCCCATGAAGACGCCGACGCGGCCGTCGACACGCTCCGGATCGTATCCGGCGTTTTCCAGTGCCTGCCACGCACACTCCAGCATCACGCGGATCTGCGGATCGATCGCCTCCGCCTCACGGGGCGTGAAACCGAAGAACGCCGGATCGAATTGCGATATGTCCCCGATATGGGGGTTCGACTTCACGAACGACGGATTGCCGAGGGTCTCGGGCGCAAAGCCCACGGCCTTCAGTTCTTCGTCCGTGAAAAACGTGATCGATTCGACCCCATTGCGCAGATTCTGCCAGAACTCGGCGAGCGTGGTCGCGCCAGGATAGCGAAGCTGCAAACCAACGATGGCAATGGCCTTGGCGGGATCGAGCGGGGCAGAGGCGGAGTCAAACATGATGGAAGATCGACACTACGGCGATGGGAGTGCGGGTGATAAAGCGAAATCATTAGAAACCAACGTTCACCTCATCTTAACTTGGCGTCCGGCGCCGCCGAGGTCTGCCCTCCGCGGGCTTCGACCGCGGTTGCGAGCACCGGCGCAAGTGCACGGGCGGTGGACCCATCATACAAGGCGGTCACCGCCAGCGCCACGCCCCACTGGGTCTTGATCCGCGCGATGGCCTGCAAGGCGGTGAGTGAGTCGCCGCCCAGCTCGAAAAAATTATCGTTTGCACCCACCCGGTCGATGCCCAGCACCGCCTGCCATTGCTCGGTCAGCACGCGCTCGATCCCTGCGCCCGGCACCGCGTACTCCGTGGCCAGCGCCGGACGGGGATAACGCACCACGGCGGAGGTCACCGCTTCGGGCGTCAGTGCCACGCCGAAGCGCCGCGGAAGTTCTGCGGTCGACACCGCCACCCCCGGCCAACGGGACCCGAGCAACCGGACGAACGCCTCGGCGCCCTCGGCCGGCGTGATGGCGAAGTCGGTTGTCTTCGCCTCGGACGCGCCCATGCCCACGCCGCTCCAGAGATCCCAGTTGGCGGACACCGCCCGTACGCCACGCGCCGCCAGTACCCTTGCCTGCGCGTCGAGATACGCATTGGCCGCCACGTAGTCGCTCTGGCCGGCGCTGCCGGCCCAGACCGCGAGCGACGAGCAGAATATCACGAAGTCCACCGCCCGCGTCTCCAGCGCGCTCACGATCACCTCCGCACCGTACAATTTCGGTCCGAACACCGCCCGCGCCTCGGTCCGCGTCTTGCGCACCGCGATCGTGCGACCCGGCACACCCGCTGCGTGAATCACGCCGTGCACCACGCCCCACCGGGCCTCCGCCTCCGCGAAAACGGTCTCAATTCCCTCGCGCGTGCCCACGTCCGCTGCAACGGCCAGCACAGACGCACCCAGCGCCTCCAGTTGCGCCACCGCCGGCTCGCGGCCGGCCGCGCCACGGCGGCCCGCGAGCACCAGCCGCGCCTTCACGCGGCGCGCCAGCATCTCCGCCGCAACTAGACCGATGCCCCCGAAGCCGCCCGTGATCACATACACGCCCTGCTCGCGCAGCCGGTCCGCCCCTTCGACCGGCAGCGTCATCCGCTCCAATTGCGGCACCCAGCGCAATCCGCCACGCCACGCCGTCAGCCGTTCGCCATCGCCCGTCACCGCCTCCTGCAGAAGCGCCTCCACCGATGGCTCAACCGAGTCAAAGTCCACCTGACGCACATCCACGAAGGGCAGTTCGCGCGGCAGGACCTGCGCCAACCCCGCCGCCATCGCCCCCGCTGCCGTCAGGGCCTCGTCCCCGCGCACACGCTGCGTCGACATCGTCGCGACCAGTACGCGCAGCGGTTCCTGCTCCCCGGTCGCGATCAGCGCAGGCGCCAGCGCCAGCAGATCCATAAAGGCCGCCTCGCCCTGCGCCGCACTGTCTGCAGCGAGGAAATCGCCGGCATAGACTCCCTTGAGCGCCCGGCCGCCGGCGCGCGCCGCCGTCAGCACCTCGTCCCACCCGCCGCCGGGAGCCCGCTCCACCACCACCGCACCCGACGCGCGCAGTCGCTCCGCCAGCCGCACGCCGGCCGGATCCGACGTCACGATCCACGCTGTATCAGTCGGCCAAGCACCACCCGCCACCGCTGATTGCCGCCAGCCGGTCGCATAAAACCAGCGGTCCACCGGCTCGCGCTGCACGGTTGCTTCCGCGGCTCGCGTCCTGGGCGCAGGATCGACCCAGAAACGTTGCGACTCGAACGGATACGTCGGCAACAGGGCCTTCCGCCGTCCGCCGCCGCCCAGAACCCGCCAGTCCAGACTCACTCCGCCGGTCCATAACCGTCCGGCCGTGCCCAGCAGCGTGCCGGACTCCGGCTTGCGCTCACGCGCGTCCGGCAGTGATGCCCAGACCACGCGGGCATCGCCCGGATCAAGATTCGGCCGGAGCAATCCCGCCAGGATTCGTCCCGGACCCACTTCGATCAGCAGCCGGTTGGGCTCCTTCGCAAGTTCGCGCAGCCCATCCCCGAAATAAACCGTCCGGCGGCACTGCTGCGCCCAGTATTCCGGCGACGTCGCCTCGGCGGTTGTGATCCAGCGCCCCGAGCCATTCGACAGGAACGGAATCGCCGGCGCCCGCAGCGTCATCGTCCGCAGCTCCGCCTGCAGCGGAGCCACCACCGGCTCCATCAGGTGGGACTGAAAGGCATGCGTGGCAGGCAGGCGTCGCGCCGGCACCCCGGCGCTGCGCAGGGCATCCTCCAGCACCGCCACCGGACCCGGTGCGCCGGCCACGACGCAGGCCGTCGGACCGTTTACAATCGCGAGTGAGAGCTCCGGCGTGAGCCGGCGCTTAAGCTCCGCTGGCGGCATCGTGACCGCAAGCAGGGCCCCCTCCGGCAGCGCCTCCATCAAGCGGCCACGGGCGGCCACCAGCCGCACCGCATCCTCGGGCGAAAAGACCCCGGCGATGCAGGCCGCCGTCACCTCACCCAAACTGTGACCCAGCAGCGCCGCCGGCTTCAGCCCCCAGCTCAACCAGAGCTTGGCCAGCGCATACTCCACCGCGAACAGCGTCGGTTGGGCCCACACAGTCCGGTTGAGCTGCGCCTCCGCTTCCAGCGCTGGCGTGCCGTCGGCCGGATGAACCACCCTCCGCAGGTCCGCGCCGAGCGCGTGCCGGAACAGCTCGGCGCAGCGATCGAACTCCGTCCGGAACACCGGCTCGACGGCGTAGAGCTCGCGGCCCATGCCTACACTCTGCGCGCCCTGGCCCGGAAACAGAAAGGCCACCTCGCGCGTGCCCGGTCGCACTGCGCCCGTCGTCACGCGCCCCGCATCCAGTGACACCAGCGCCGTCCGCGCCTCTTCCGTCGTCGCAGCCACCACCGCGCGGCGATGCTCGAAATGCCGCCGGCCCGTCTGCAGCGTCAGCGCCACATCGCCCAGCGGCGCCGCGTCGGGGCGGGCCAAGTACTCCGCGAGCTGCCGCGTCGCCGCATCCAGCGCCGCCGGACTCTTCGCCGACAAAGTCAGGATCTGCGGCCGCCACGATTTGAAATCTAAAATTTCAGATTTCAAATGAGGCGCCGCCGCCGGCGCCTCCTCCAGCACCACATGTGCATTCGTCCCGCCGACCCCGAAGGCGCTGACGCCGGCCCGTCGCGGTTTGCCGGCGACGCGCGGCCACGGCTGCAGCGTGGCATTCACCTGAAACGGGCTTCCGGCAAAATCGATCTTCGGATTCGGCGTCGTGAAATGCAGGCTGGCCGGAAGTTCACCCTGCTGCAGCGCAAGTGCGGTCTTGATCAATCCCGTCACTCCGGCCGCAACGTCGAGGTGCCCGATGTTCCCCTTGACCGACCCCAGTCCGCAGTAGCCCCGGCGCTGCGTCGTCTCGCGGAACGCCCGGGTCAGAGCCGCGACCTCGATCGGATCCCCGAGCGGCGTCGCCGTCCCGTGCGCTTCAACATAGCTGATGTCGTCCGCGTTCACGCCTGCATTGGCCAGCGCCTCCCCGATGACCTCGGCCTGTCCGCTCACCGCTGGCGCCGTGAACCCGGCCTTGATCGCACCATCGTTGTTGACGGCCGACCCCTTGATCACCGCGATGATCGGATCGCGGTCACGCACGGCATCCGCCAGCCGGCGCATCACCACCAGGCCAACTCCGCTGCCGAACACCGTGCCGCGCGCTGCAGCATCAAACGGCCGGCACCGTCCGTCGGGCGACGCGACGCCCTCATCGGCATAGACGTAGCCGCTGTCCTGCGGCAGCCCGATGTAGGCTCCGCCCGCCAGCGCCGCGTCGCATTCAAGATTAAGCAGGCTTTGCGCCGCGGCGTGCACCGCCACGAGCGAGCTCGAACATGCCGTCTGGACCGAGAACGACGGTCCCCGTAGATTCAGTTTGTAGCTGATTCGCGTCGCCGCGAAGTCCTGGAAATTGCCCAGCCCAAGCACGGCGCCGCCGGCTTCACCCGCCCGCGGATGTCCGTTCAGGTGATGCAGCAGATAGCCGCTCATTGCCGCCGAGGCAAAGACACCCACCAGGCCGTCAAAATCATCCGGTGACAGCGCCGCACGTTCCAGCGCCTCGTGTGCGACCTCAAGCAGCAGCCGCTGCTGCGGATCCATCAATTCCGCCTCCCGCGGCGGAATGCCAAAAAACCCCGCGTCAAACCGATCCACCCCCTCCAGCCGCGGCCGCGCCTTCACGTAGTTCGGATTGGCCAGCTCGGCCACGCTTACGCCGGCCGCGCGAAGTTCCTCGTCGGTGAAAAAATGCACCGACTCAACCCCGGCGCGCAGATTTGCCCAGAACGCCTCCACTGTCGGGGCGCCTGGAAAGCGCCCGGCCACCGCGGTGATCGCAAGCGCGTTCGGATCGAGCTTCGAAAGCGTGTTCATGCGTCGTCTCCTCCGATCCGGCGCTCCCGGCGCAGCGCGCCCCGGCGGGTCCGGGCGCCACCTGCCTCCGACTCGGCCACCACCTCGGGCGGGGCCAGCCGTCCCGCCACCGCCACAATCGTTGGCTGATCCATGAACACCGCCACCGGGAGTTCCGCGCCGAACCGCTCATTGATCCGCACGACCACCTGCACGGCGGACACGGAATCGCCGCCCGCTTCAAAGAAATTCTGATCCAGCGTCGCCGGTGCCGTTCCCAGGGCTTCATGCCAGATCTCGGCCAGCGCCCGCTCCGCCTCCGCCCGCGTTGGCGCGGCTTTCGCTGCGGTGGTGGCCCGGTCCCCTTGCGTCTGCGCCGCGTTGGCGCGCGCCAGCGGCGTTCGACGATCACTCCGCGGACTCGCCGGTGAGACCACCCACGTGCCCGGTTCGCCCCGGGCGATCAGGCGTTGCAGGAGGTCGACCCCCAACGTCCCGGTGATTCCCTCGGGGCCAAAATCGCCACCCCACGCCACGCCGATCCAGCCGGAGCCGTTCGGGCGGTTCGCCGCGAGATCGACGTGCGCATTCAGCGCCGCGTTGGCCGCTGCATACGCCGCGAGGCCCACGCCGCCCACCACCGCCGCGAGCGAAGAGATGGCGATTCGAAAGTCAAATACCC
Organism: Opitutia bacterium; assembly: GCA_947461205.1. Classification (GTDB taxonomy): domain Bacteria; phylum Verrucomicrobiota; class Verrucomicrobiia; order Opitutales; family Opitutaceae; genus GAS368. The sequence continues at coordinate 3,016 of CANHJG010000104.1, read as the reverse complement.
GGGCTCCCAGCGCCGCATCAAGCGCGCACCAGCCGTCCACCTTGGGCCGGGCCTGCTCCGCCCGGATCGCCTCGTCCGTCTCCGCCACCGCCCGCACCGACCCCTTGCCCGTCACGCCTGCCGCGTGAATCACCCCGTGCACGGCACCCCAGCGGGCCTCCGCGGCCGTCAGGGCCGCGCGCATCGCCCCTTCATCCGCCACATCCGCCGCGACGACCATCACCTCAGCTCCGGCCGCTTCCACGGCGCGCACCGCCGCTTCCGCACCACTCGCCCCGCGCCGGCCGATCAGCACCAGCCGCACATGGTGGCTCCGTGCCAGCTCCATCGCCAGCGCCAGACCCAGACGCCCAAAGCCACCGGTCACAACATACACGCCACGCTCGCGCCAGCCCGCGGTCGGCTCCAGCCGCACCGGCCCCCAGCCCCGCACCCAGCGCCGGCCCGCGCGCCACGCGACCACGGTCTCCTCCGCCGGCGCGCCGAACTCGCTGCTCGCCACCGCGAGACGCGCCTCGCCCGCCAAACCACCCAGGTCAAGGATGCGCAACCGGACTGCCGGCCGCTCCTGCCCAAGCACCGCACTCAGTCCGAGCACCGCCGCCAGATCGGGCGCCGTGATGTCTCCCCCCTCGACCGCAAGAACCCCATCCGCGACGGCCACGATCTCCGTCACCGGCCCAGCCAACGCCTGGGTCCGCAGCGCCGCAAAGGCCTCCGCCGTCGAACAGCCCTGAAAATCCAGCAGCACGCGTGACTCCGCCATCAGGCCGTCACCGCGCCGCCACACCGCGATGTCGGAAAACACCGGCGCCGTTGCGCGCACGTCGCTCCGGCGCCACGTCGCGCGATAACACCAGTCCGCCGGATCACGGCTCGGCGCCATCGCAGGATGCGCACCCGCCGCAACCGGCTTCGCCGGATCGATCCAGTAGCGCGTCCGCTCGAACGGATACGTCGGCAGCCGCCAGACCGTCCGCCCGGCGGCCGCAAACCCTTCCGGCCAGACCGCCTCCGGATTCTGCCGCCACGCCGCGACCTCGGCCGGCAGATCCGGCGCATCGCCACCCGCCCGCAGGGCCGCAATCGCCTCGCCCACCGTCGCGGCGCAGATGACACGGCGCCGCGCGAACCCGCGCCGGCCGCACTGCAGCGTGCGCGCCACATCGGCCAGCGCCACCGCCGGGTTCGCCTCCAGCCACGCGGCCAGACGTGCGCCCGCCTTGGCCAGCGCAGGCTCACTGCGAGCCGACAGCGGCAGCCAGAGCGGCAGCGGGGCGGCCGCAGATTTGAAATTTGAAACTTCAGATTTCAAATGAAGAGGCGCCTCTTCGAGCACGACATGCGCATTCGTCCCGCCAATGCCGAACGAACTCACGCCGGCGCGCCGCGGTCCGGAAATCAACGGCCACGGCTGCGCCACCGTATTCACAAAAAAAGGACTCTCCGGCAGTGCGGCCTCCGGATTCGGTGATTGAAAATGCAGCGTCGGCGGAACCACCCCCTGCTCGACTGCGAGCGCCGCCTTGATCAGGCCCGTGACGCCCGCGGCCGCATCGAGATGCCCAAGATTCGATTTCACCGAGCCCAGGGCACAGAACCCACGCCGGTCGGTCTGCACCCGAAACACCCGCGTGAGCGCGGCCACTTCGATCGGATCGCCCAGCGGCGTCGCCGTCCCGTGCGCCTCGACCAGACCGATGCTCTCCGGCTCTACCTGGGCCGCCGCCTGCGCGAGCGCAATGACCTCCGCCTGCCCGTCGACCCCGGGCGCGGTAAAGCCCACCTTTGCCGCACCATCGTTATTTGCGGCCGCGCCGCGGATCACCGCGATGATCGCATCGCCGTCCGCCACGGCATCCGCCAGCCGGCGCAAGGCCACCACGCCACAGCCGCTCGCCGGCACCGTCCCGTGCGCGCTCGCGTCAAACGAACGGCAATGTCCGTCCGGGGACGACACACCGCCTTCGGTATAAAAATAACCGGCCCGATGCGGAGTCTTCACCGTCACGCCGCCCGCCAGCGCGAGATCGCACTGGTAGGCCTGCAGGCTCTGACACGCGAGCTGCACCGCCACGAGCGAGGTGCTGCACGCGCTCTGCACCGTTACTGCCGGCCCGCGGAGATTAAGCAGGTAGGCCAGTCGCTGCGTCAGCGCATCCTTGTCACTGGCAATCGCCGCCGAAAAAACGCCTACCGCGGCCACGGCCGCGGGATTGGCCGCGAGGTTGTACAGCAGGTAGGTGTTGAGTCCGGTCCCCGCGAACACGCCGATGCTGCCCGCAAACCGGGCCGGATCGACGCCGGCCGATTCGAGCGCACTCCATGCGCTTTCGAAAAACATCCGGTGCTGCGGGTCGAGCACCTCGGCCTCACGGGGGTTGATGCCAAAAAAGCCCGCGTCAAAGGCGTCGTATTCGCGGATAACCCCGCCCGCCTTGACCAGCTTCGGATTCGCGAGGTCCGCCTCGCCGAGCCCGGCCGCGCGCAGGGTCTCGTCCGAAAGGCGCTCGATGCCTTCGCGGCCCGCGCAGAGATTCTCCCACAACGTCGCCACATCGTCGGCCCCGGGAAAACGTCCCGCCAGCCCGACAATCGCAATCGCGTCGGGCGGAAGTTCACTGGGCTGGGCGGCGGCGTGCGTCATGGAGTGCGGCCTCCTGCGGATCGACGACGCGCACTCGCTTCGCGCTGCCGCGCCGCGCGCTCCGCCGGACTCAAACCGGCCGGAACTGCGCCCGGCGTGACCGTCGCCGCTCCCGCACCGTCGCCCAGCCGAGCCGCCAGCGTCCGCACACTCGGGTACGCAAACAGCTCCATGATCGCCACGGGACGCCCGAGGACGGCTTGCAGACGGTTTTGCACAGCCACCAGCAGAAGCGAGTGCCCGCCAAGGTCGAAGAAATTATCCGTCACGCCCACCCGCTCACGGCCCAGCGCCTCAGACCAGACCGTCGCAATCGTCCGCTCCAGCGGCGTCGCCGGGTCCACGCCGCCTCCGACCATCGCCGGGGCT